>JAPEVH010000023.1 GCA_026645415.1 Candidatus Electronema sp. | reverse complement strand
CGAAAGATCACGCCGCTCCTCATCGGTCAAAGTGACCTTGTATATTTTTGCCATTTTTCTTCCCTCCTGTTTTCAGTGAAGCAGAAGAAAAGAGACTCGTCAACTTAATGTTGTGACAGCACTAGTGCTAATGAGGAAAGCACTCTAGTACTATCGGCCAAACCTCTCTAGTGCTAATGAGGAAAGCACTCTAGTACTATCGGCCAAACCTCTCTAGTAGGAGAGAGGGTGGCTTCAGCCCTCAACTCAAGAGAGCAGTTATTCCCTTGTTTGTATCTTTGCGACAAGGGCTTTTTATTGCTGCTCCCTGCTTTCCCTTTTGAGCCAGTTGCAGTATCATTAAAAGTGAATTCCAGCATCATCCGAGGTGAATCATCGTTCATTGCTGCCTGATGGCAGAGAATAACTCAATCCAAAAGGAGGCTGTTTCATGGAAACCGAGCAGGGCTTTAGCGATGCCTATTCTCCAGATGACATCGCCCGTAAAGTCGAGAGCATGGGAGTCAAAAAGGCGCATGTTGACACACTGACTCTGCTGGTATTAGCAATACTAGCTGGGGCCTTTATTGCCCTCGGCGCATTGTTCTATACGGTGGTCATCACCGGTTCTCAGCTTGGTTTTGGCGTGACCCGTTTACTGGGTGGCCTAAGTTTTAGTTTAGGACTCATTCTGGTAGTAGTTGGGGGCGCAGAGTTATTTACAGGCAACAACCTACTGACTATGGCATGGGCCAGTGGGCAAATCAGTACCAGTAGCGTCCTGCGCAACTGGCTTTATTCGTACATTGGCAATGTGATCGGAGCGTTGGGCACAGTGGTGTTGGTAGTGCTTGCTGGCGTTGCTGGCTTAGATAACGGAGGCGTTGCTCAGACAGCCGTAAAAATAGCCGCAAGTAAGGCTAACTTAACCCTTTGCGAAGCCTTTATACGTGGGATGCTCTGTAACGCCTTGGTCTGCCTTGCTGTCTGGCTGGCAATGGGTGGACGAAGTGTGGTGGATAAAATCATGGCAATCTTTCTCCCAGTTGCAGCCTTTGTTGCCCTTGGCTTTGAACATTCCATTGCTAACTGGTTTTTTTTGCCTTTTGGTCTCATCCTAGACGATCATGGAGTTGTCTCTTTCTTAGGCTCCATTACCAACATTATTATGGCCACCGCAGGCAACATTGTTGGTGGTGCTGTGCAGATTGGAGCCGTGTATTGGGTAGCCTATTCACGTGGCCACAGACGCAAACGCAAAGTCTTTTAAGCAGAAGAAACCGGCTCGCTTTGAGCCGGTTTTCCTTTTTGCTTACATCTTCACTGACTTTTTCGCCACGGAATATCGTTTATCATTTATCCCATCTTTTGGAATAGCAAAGCCCTCAATGGCTTTCGCAGGGAAGAGCAGATAAACAAGCTCCGCTTCAACTTCACTAATCTCTTTGCTATACAGCGGATACGTCAGGACTTTGCTCTCACCTCGCTTGAGCCGAGTATCAAAGGCCAGTGCCTCAGCCTGCCACGATGGAACGCCAACCTGATCGCCTGCCTTAAATGCTTTAAAGAATACGGCTTGCTTGTCTTCTTTAAGGGGATCACCTTTGAAGTTTTCCCAAATTACGGCTCCGTTTTTATCCTTAGCTGTTACCTTGACAAAGGCTATCCGCATTGGATTAGTCGAGGGGAAGGTGTGTTCGGTTTTATTCTGAACCGTTACCACAACATGCCGTTCCTTACCCTGCTCTTCCACTTTGATTTCCAGATCAACAGCCTGTTGTAACATGGCCAAATCGTGGCCACCTAGCATCTGATGCGAGAAATGGGTTGTTGCCTTTGAACCAACCGTTGGGCTACCTTCAACTTTGGGCAGGTGGCAAGTAATACAATTGCTTTTCCCTTCCTCGGTCATTAAACAGATCGGCGTTTCGTGCGAGTTAAGCTTATGCCCGTGACAGCCCATACAGACTTGGCCATCCGTAAAAAGTGCAGATTCTGCTACCTTATGCGGTGCCTTAGATCTAGTCGCCCGGCCAATATAATATGCACCATCTTTATTCAGCCGATACTGATTAAAACTCTTGCCCTCGTTGAGAGCCTCAATGCGATGGCAAAAGGCGCAACCCACACCTTCAAGCTGGCTGGCATTGCTGCTGTCTGGCAAGGCTTCTCCGCTCATCAGCTCCTTTAGATTGTCGGACATCGGCGCATGGCAGTTTCCACAATGATAATTCGGCGTTTTGCCTTTACTGATCATAAACTTGCTGAATGCTTGGTGTACTGCATTATGGGCCGAATCTTTATGGACTGAAGACTTAGCATGAAAGGAGTCTTGCCATTCTTTAAAAATTTGTGGATGACAGGTAGCACATTGCTGAGATTTCTGCATTGGTTCAGTACCTTCTGGGATTTCATGCGCCTGCACAGATGACAGACTCATGAGCAAGGTGGCAATAACTGGGAGAATAAATCGGGGCTTCATTATGGTGGTTCTCCTTGGCTTTTAAGAAAAAGTAGCTTGGTGCTTTGTGCAATGACACAAAATAACACATCGCAGTTAAAATGTAAAAAATATTTGCTTTTACAGGCTTAACCAAGATTGTTGGTAGAGAACACAATCACTATTGATTTGCGTGATCATTGTGCTGAGGACTTACAGCCGATTCTTTGACAAAGATTCGCCCGGCGATAATTCCAGCCTCATAGAGTCCGAAGAGCGGAAAGGCCAGTAACACGGTTGCGGTGATGTCACCTGCTGCGAGGAGGAAGGATAAAACGACTATAGCTATGTAAAAATATTTACGTTTGCTCTGAAAATGGTTGCGCTTCACTAAACCAGCAGCAATGGCCATGAGCATCAGAAAAGGGATCTCAAAGGCAATAGCAAAGGCCAGCACCATGCGGCCGACAAAGGTCAGATAAAGGCCGAGCTTAGGCATGGGCTGAAGGTTGCCACCCGCATAGCTCATAAAAAAAGCCAGCGTTCGTGGCAGAACAATGAAAAAAGAGAAGAGCGCACCCGCAGCAAAGAGTCCTGTTGACCAGAAGATAATCCGCCGAGCCAGCTGTCGCTCCTTTGCCAGCAGGCCCGGACTGATAAACATCCATGCTTGATAGAGGAGAATAGGAAAGCTGGCAATGATTCCAGCTAACAGAGCTAACTTAAGGTAGGAGATGAAGGCATCAGTCAGCTTCGTATAAACGAGTTTCTCTATCTGCGGGGCCGCGATGCGGAGTGGGTTGATGCAGAACGCAACCAGTGGATCGATAAAGAGCCAAGCCAGCCCAGAACAGATTGTAACGGCAATAATGGAGAAGAGTAGTCTGCGGCGCAGTTCTTCATGATGGGGCCGGAACTGCTCTAAAAAGGAAATCATTTGGAAAGGCTACAGTGCGTTCAGTATTTCTCTATCAAGCTGAAATGTCTTTGCAGCGGTCGTTAACATTTTCAACTCATGTAGTTTTATCAAATCTCTTCGCGCCGTCCGATCACTTACTGTGGCATACAGCGTCCTGTAAGGCAGTTCGCTCCGAATACTGTTCATTGTAATAGATTCATTTGCTGGAGCTTCAAGAAGCAAAGCCAGAAGCTCATACTGCCTTACGTTGATCTTTCCAAAAATCCTCAACGACTGAAAATAACTCTTTAAAGCTGATTTTCTGATATAAGATGTTATGCGGCATTTCACCTCGTAAAGCGAGTCCACAGCTCCCCTAAGCACGAATTGTATAAATGGAGTCAGATCATTATCCTTGTTCTTGCGGCACTGCGAGAATGCAGTGAAATATCCGTCTATCTCCCTATAGTAATAGTTCGACAACATGGTCGGCAGATATTTAATCCCTGATGATCGTAAGATAGCGGCTTCAACGAGTCGTGCTGCCCTGCCGTTTCCGTCTCCAAAAGGATGAATGAGTGCCAGATGATAGTGGGCCAGAGCTGCTTTGATTATTGGCGGTAGGGTGCAGATACAGTCAGCGTTGAACCATTCAATATACTCCGCCATTAACTTTTCAATATCTCTGAGACACTTTGGTGGAGTAGCTGTCCCACCGTGCTGCCTGTCGCCAACCTTGACGATATGATTACGGTAGTATCCGGGCACAGATGAGTCATAATGAAGCCTGTCGGTAACAACCCGATGAATGCTCTTGATAAAACCTTCCGACAGATCAAATCGCACTCCAGCTTCTATATCAGTTATTATCCTGTATGCTTTCTGAAGATTTCTAATCTCAATTCTTTTTGCTTCCTCATACTCTACTTCTGACGGGCTGTTGATTATTTCAGCAACTTCATCTTCTTGCAGCGGGTTGCCTTCAATAGCGGCTGTGCTGAAAATAGACCTACGGGTTAGTTCTTGTTCAAAGCCCTGAGCTTGGTTAGGGAGGATCGGCAGTTCTTTAAGGGCATTGCACAGAAGGCGAAATTCTATTTCGAGTGCTTGTGTTTTTGCCTCAGAATAGTTGTAGCTGAAGGGAAAATTACCGGATTTAAAAGTCAGTATCTTTTTGACCTTCAAAACTGGGCAAGAGCAGGAGTTGTGCATTCTGTCAACTTGGCTTCCTTACTGTACCGAATTCTTCCCAATCACTCGTTCCTCCGCCGGTTCTGATACAGTCTCTTCTTCTACAGCTTCTCCTGTTGCGCTCTCTGCGTCCTCAGACTTATCCAACGTAGCAGCTTCTTGTTCTTTCTGCTGCTTCCGTCGAACAGTTGCAGCATTGTCTTCCCAAGAACGAGGGCTATCTTCTTCAGCTAAATCGGCTTCCATCTCAACCACTGCATCTTCATTATCTTCATTAATTGGTTGACGCGGCCCACCAATCTCTTCGTTTAACAACTTGTCCTTCATCTGGACTGTGGCCTGCTGGAGATCATTCTTAACCGAGCTGATTACCTTGGTTTCTTCGTTCAGACTTTCTTTAATCTGATTCATAGCACCGCGCAGCTCATTGACACCTTTGGCCAAGGAACGAGCCAGCTCTGGCAGTTTGTCTGGCCCAACCACAATCAGAGCTACGACCAGAATAACGATCATTTCAGGAAAACCTATGCCGAACATCGCGTTTGTCTCATTGAAAGAAGATGAAAAAAGAAGGATGAATGCCGAAATGTACGTGATTTGCTAGGGCCTGTCAAGCAGAGCAGCAGGTCTCTCTGGCAGACTGATGATTTAGAGATTGACAGGCTACAGACAAGTACGTTTAGATACGCTCATGATGCTATCATTCATTCATTTTTTTCCAAGAAAAGACTATGCTTTCCTTCCTGTATGAGGCGTTGTACGCTTCTTGGCAGCTACTCAACCAGTCTGCCTTCTATATCCTTTTTGGCCTGCTGGTCGGAGGGCTGCTCAAGACGTTTCTTTCACCCACCTATGTGGCTGCCCATCTGGGAAAAGGCCGCTTCAGCTCGGTCTTTAAGGCGGCTCTGTTTGGCATTCCGATTCCGCTTTGCTCCTGTGGCGTGCTGCCTGCTGCGGCGGCCTTGAAAAAGCAGGGCGCAAACAAAGGTGCGGTTATGGCCTTCATGATTTCTACGCCAGAATCTGGAATTGACTCTATCTCCATGACGTGGGCCTTGCTTGATCCGATCATGACTGTGGCTCGCCCGGTGTCTGCCTTTCTTTCCGCTACCGTAGCTGGGTTGCTAGAAAACCTCCTCGCCTTTCCATCTGCTGTTGAGTCAAAGCAACAAGGTGTATCTTTGCCAATGGCTGCTGCTCCTGCCAGCCCTGTTCCGCAGGGATTTACAGCCAAACTAAAAGCAGGTCTCTATTATATGGTTAATGACCTCTGGCCAGACATTGTTGGCTGGTTTTTTATTGGTATCTTTGCTGGTGGCATCATCACAGCCTTAGTGCCAGACGAGATGTTCCCAACTTGGCTGGGCGGTGGGATTTCGTCCATGCTGCTGATGCTTGTAATCGGGATCCCACTCTACATCTGCGCTTCAGCCTCAACGCCTATTGCTGCCGCTTTCATTGTCAAAGGAGTTAGCCCAGGCACAGCCTTAGTCTTCTTACTTGCTGGCCCAGCCACTAATATTACCTCGTTAACCGTGCTGATGAGCATTCTCGGCAAACGGGCAACAGCTTTATATTTGCTCTCTATCGCCGTGATCAGTGTTCTCTGCGGCTTGGCTGTGGATGCAATTTATTTCTCTTTTGGTATTAAGGCCGCAGCAATGGCAGGCAAGAATAGCGGGATGTTGCCGCAGTGGTTTATGCTGCTCGCTGTCCTTGTCCTGCTTGCCCTGTCTGTACGGCCGCTGCTGGCTCTTTTTAAAGGTTGGTTTGGCAAACAAAAACAGCATTCTTGCTGCTCAAAGAAATAATCCTGTTATGCGTTGGGCGTAGGCAAAGCATAACTCACCTTTTCCCCATAGACCTTGATATAGCCCCGCTTAATCAAAGCATTATATACTGTATTGACTTCTGCCTCTGACAGATTTTTACCACAGCGGGCATGAATAGTGCTGCGCAATGTCTTAGGACTGCCAGGCTGGGAATTCTTTCGTCTGATAAGATCCTCCACAACCAGCTTGAGCAATTCTTCAGTTGAACTTTTAGGTTGAGCCTTCTTCTCCTGCGGAGGTGCAGTTACACTGGCTGGTGTTTTTAGGCATGGTAGCTCTTCTATCGCCACTGATCGAGCCACAGAGAACTTCCGACGGCGCAAATGCTGGATGAGCGGATCAAAGCCTGTATCCTTGGAGATGATGTGAAAAAATCCTGTTGGATCAGCCGCTGCCAGCGCACCAAGATAATAGGCAATGTGGAAATCAAGAGCATTATTGCCCGGAGTTTCGAGCACAATATATTCTCCTCGGTTGCCTAGCTGTTGCATGGCCATGACTAGCTCAACTGGCAGTTTGGTATTATTAGGGCCGAGAAAAATCCGCACATGAAACTGCTCGCCATTGAGTAAGGCTAATGACTGCACCTGCACGTTTTCGTAATCAATAAGAACGTAGTTATTTTTCACGAGCTGCTCGTTATTTTGTCATTTCCCCTTTCAGCGAATGCTGGCCCGCATGGTTGATTGTCACCATGACCAACGCACCGGGCTGAAGCTGGTCCGGCCCAGCAAAGTGGACAATGTGATTACTGCCGCTGCGTCCTTTCAGCCCTGCGTCACCGCGTCCCTCTACCATCACTTCAACGCTCTTGCCGAGGAACTCTTGGTTCCGCTCCAAGCTAATCTCGTTCTGCCGACTTTGGAACCGCTCCAGCCGTTCGCTTTTAACCTGCTCATCTACCTTGTCCGAAAAGGCTGCCGAGCGGGTGTTAGGCCGGTCTGAGTATTTAAAAGAAAAGGAGCCATGAAAGCGCACGGCCTCCAGCAGACTGATGGTCTGGGCAAAGTCTTCTTCCGTCTCACCGGGGAAGCCAACAATCACGTCAGTGCTCAGGGCAATCTCTGGCCTGAAGGAGCGCAGCTCGGCCACTTTGTCTAAATACAGCTCGCGGGTGTACTTGCGGTGCATCCGCTTCAACACCGCGTTTGATCCCGCCTGCACGGGCAGATGAAAATGCGGGCAGAGATTGGGCAGATCACGAAAGCACTGCATCAGCTCAGTGGATAAGTCCTGCGGATTGGAGGTGGTGAAGCGCAGCCGCAGCACGCCCGGCAGAGCTGCGGTCATCTTGAGCAAGTCAGCAAAGGTAGTTGCTTTATCAGCCACCGGATTAGTGCTGCCGTAGGAGTTGACGTTTTGGCCAAGCAGGGTTATTTCCTTCACCCCTTGCCTGACAAGCAGCTCTACTTCTTCCAAAATGTCGACAACCGGACGACTGATCTCCCGGCCCCGCGTCGAGGGCACCACGCAATAGGCGCAGTAGTTGTCGCAGCCCTGCATAATGGTGACGAACTTGCTGGGGGATGAAGAAGCAACAGGCTGTTCCTGCAAGAGCTTTTGGAAAGGCGGAATGACGAAATCCTTGGCCAAGCCGCAGGCTACTTCGCGCCGCCCTTTGCCCTGCTCCAATCGCCGCAATATTGCTGGGAGTTGCCAAAACTGCTGCGTGCCAACCACAATATCCACATGCGGCATCCGCTCAAAGATGTGTTCGCCCTCCTGCTGGGCCACACAGCCTGCTACCGCGATGCGCAAACTAGGCCGCCGCTGTTTTTCTTGCCGAAGCGAGCCGAGCAGACTGAAGAACTTTTGCTCCGCTTTAGCACGAATCGAGCAGGTGTTAAGGATGACCAGATCCGCCTCAGAGACTGCTGCGTCTGCAAGATAGCCCTCTTGAGAAAGGAGCTGGGCCATGATTTCCGAGTCGCGCTCGTTCATCTGGCAGCCAAAAGTTTTGATATAGAGATGTTTGGTCATGGAGTTTCGGAAAAACTTGTTGGACGTTTAATCACGCTGCCGGACTACAATGTATCGTTCCAGAAGTACAAAGAAGCCTTGTCCCTGTCAAGGAAATCTCCTTAAAGGAAGTCAAGCTATTGCAGTTGCAGTTTTTCTACTCCACGATTATAATTTAAGATTTAGTAGAGATTATTTAGACAGCAACGCACACCTGATTTCCCTCATGGATAATAATTCTCCCTGCCTAATTGTTGGGCTAGGCAATCCCGGCCCACAGTACGAACTGACCCGTCACAATGCTGGTTTTCTTGCTTTAGATTATTTTGCTGACCAACAAGGCTGGAGTCTAAGCGCAGAAAAATGGCAAGGACAGCATGGGAGTGGACGATTAGCTAGACGACGAGTTGTCCTCGTTAAACCGCAGACTTTTATGAATCGCTCTGGAGAATGCGTTATTCGCTTTGCTGATTTTCACCGCATCAAGCCTGATAGTATTCTCATCCTTCATGACGATCTTGATCTGCCACTTGGTAAAATCAAGGTCGCGGCTCAAGGCGGTGCAGGCGGGCATAATGGCATCCGTTCTCTAATGCAACATCTAGGCAGACAAGATTTTGCCCGCTTGAAAATCGGTATAGGTCGTCCACCACGCAACGAGCAAGGACAAGGAGTACCTATTGAACAATACGTACTTTCTGCCTTTTCTGACGAAGAGTTCACCTTGTTTAATAGCCGTCTGCCGCTGATTCAAGAGTCGCTAGAACTCTTCATTGGCCACGGTGCCGCGCAGTGTATGAACCAAGTTAATGGTCGTACCTGATACAAAAACGCTCGTTATGTCAAGTAAAGATAATGAGAATAATCAATTTCATTGATTTGCTAGATTCACTAAAATATGCTATCCTGCTCGACTGTACTGATCTTTAATTTGTCTGCACAATTGTTTACCAGCCGGAGCTATTATGAGCGAAGTTCATGAAAAAATCAGATTCGCGACAGGTGATATGGCTGTTTATCCTTCATATGGAGTCGGCCAAATTGAAAATATCAAAGTGCAGAAAATAGGAGGGATTGATCAATCGTTTTATATCTTGAAAATCCTTGAGAACGGTATGACAATCATGGTTCCTACCGCTACCAGTGAAAATGCTGGTCTCCGACATATTATTTCAAAAAAAGATGTAAAAAAGGTTGAAGATATCCTCAAAGAGCGAGATATTAAACATAGTTCCCAGACATGGAATCGCCGCTACCGGGATTACATGGATAAAATCAAGACTGGTTCAGTGTTTGAGGTAGCAGCCGTGCTGCGGGATTTGCTTGTACTCAAGGGCGACAAGGATCTTTCCTATGGCGAGCGTAAAATGGTGGATACAGCGAGAAATTTGCTGGTCAGGGAGCTTTCCTTGGCAAGAGATGTAGCTGAAGAGACCGTTGAACAACAGATTGAACAACTCTTTGCCTGAAACAACCCGTTTTTTTCAGGTGCAGCCCCAGGAGGCAGGGTTACGACTGGATCATTATTTAGTCCAGCAGCTCCCAGAGCAAAGTCGTTCTGCCCTTGACCGTCTCATCCGTTCCAGTTATATTTTAGTTAATAATAGTTCTGCCAAGCCTGGTTCTAAGCTACGAGCGGGCGACAGTGTCATTGTTGATTTTCCCTCCCCTTCAGGCGAAGAAAGACCTCAGCCGCAGCCCATTGATTTTGACATTCTTTTTGAAGATGCGCACTTGGTAGTGATCAGCAAGCCTCCCGGCTTGGTTGCTCATCCTGCTGCTGGCCATGCTGACGGTACTTTGGTCAATGGTCTCCTTCATCGTTATAGCGAACTAAATTGTTCAGACAGCGACCGACCTGGTCTTGTGCATCGCTTAGACAAGGATACGTCTGGCATTATGTTAGCTGCTCGCACGGAAACAGCCCAGCGGCTCCTGACCGCAGCCTTTAAAGAACGACAAATTCATAAAATATATTATGCCCTGCTTCTCCGTTGTCCAGCGGCAATGAAAGGGCGCATTGATGCTCCAATTGGCAGGCATCCTGTTAACCGTCAGAAAATGGCCATTCGCCAGCGAAGCGGTCGTCATGCAGTGACGAACTGGCAGATACTGGAACGTTTTGCAAATGGTTGCTGTTTTGCAAAAATCGCTATTGAGACCGGGCGTACCCATCAGATTCGCGTACACATGGCCTCCATCGGCGCGCCAGTCTTAGGCGATGCACTCTACGGTGGAAGCAGTCGTCTTGTGCAGGTTGAACGTCAGCTACTTCACGCTTCTGAACTGGCATTTATTCATCCAATGACTGGTGAAAGCTGTCGCTTCACGGCTCCACTTTGGCCAGATATGGCTGAGACGTTAGCTTTACTCCGGGAACAGTATAGTTTTGTCTGAGATCATTGGTATCACTGGCGGAATCGGCACTGGCAAGAGTCGGGTCTGTCGTTATTTGGCTGAACTGACAGACTGGCCGTTCATTGATGTGGATCAAATTTGCCGACAGCTTCTTGCACCACAGGCAGCAGGTTGCTTGGCTCTACGGCAAGTATTGGCAAATGCTTTTTTCACAGCCTCTGGGGAATTGGATCGTAAACAGCTACGGAATGCCATTTTTGCTGATTCCGAGCTACGGCAGCAGGTTGATAGCCTTCTTCATCCATTAGCCAAACAAGAGATGGCAGCGCAGGCAGCAGCACAATCTTCCTCGTTCGTGCTGGCAGAAATCCCTCTTCTCTTTGAAGCTGGCTGGCAAGACAGTGTTGCAGTAAAAGTGGTCGTTTCTGCTTCAGAAACTGCCTGTGTACAGCGAATTATGGCGCGGGATCAAGTCACAGAAACACAGGCACGCCAAGCTATTGCTGCCCAGATGCCGCTTGAGGAAAAAATTCGTCTAGCCGATTATCTGATTAATAATACAGAAAATTGGCAGGAAACTTGTGTGCAGATACAACAACTCGTCATGGCCCTAGACAGTCACAAACATTTTTTCATCAAAAAATCTTGACAGAGTCTCGGTCAAATAATATTATTTAATAACCTATTTCATCTCATCTTTCCAACGCTGAATATTTATTTCATCTTGCCGACCATCTCGGTTTGTTCTTTTTTTACCGCCATCATCAGAGAGTATCCTGCCTGAATTCATGAAATGAGACTCTATCTATAAGGTGGAGTGCTGTTGACACAAAAGTCTGTCAAGCTACGGGCAAGACGAAATTCGCTGCAATTAACCGCAAAACAAATCTATTTACAGCAACAATTTGGCACACTTGGAAAACTGTTATCATTCTGCCAATACGCTGTTTCTTCACAATTCCGGTACTGTTACCGTTACCGAAAAATACCGTTCTGTTTTTTTCACCGTCACCTAGAGAAGGAATCACTGATGATCAATCCTACTGAGCTAAAGAACAAAAAGATAAAGGATCTAGTCGCCTTGGCCGCTGCTTTGCGGATTGAGGGCTACAGTTCTATGCGCAAGCAGGAGCTTATTTTCGCCATCCTTAAAACACAGTCTGAAGGAGATGGAAAACTGCGCGGCAGCGGAGTTCTTGAAGTGCTTCAGGATGGATTCGGTTTTCTCCGGGCACCGGATTACAACTACCTGCCTGGCCCTGACGATATTTATGTTTCTCCTTCTCAGATTCGGCGGCTTAATCTGAACACGGGTGACACCGTTGAAGGTGAAGTCAGAGCACCCAAGGAAAACGAGCGCTATTTTGCTCTGCTCAAGGTGGATAGTGTTAACTATGAACCGCCAGACAAATCAAACGATAAAACCCTCTTTGTCAACCTCACTCCGCTCCATCCTCAAGAGCTGATCAATCTTGAATCTGATCCAGAGAATTACTCTACTCGGATTATGAACATTGCCTCGCCCTTGGGTAAGGGACAGCGCGGCCTGATTGTGGCCCCACCTCGAAGCGGCAAGACAGTGCTCATGCAGCAGATTGCCCGGGCGATTGTCAAAAATCATAAAGAGATCATCCTGATCGTTCTTCTGATTGATGAACGGCCTGAAGAGGTTACGGACATGCAGCGGAGCGTCGACGCAGAGGTGGTTAGCTCCACTTTTGACGAACCACCGCAGCGACATATTCAAGTAGCTGAAATGGTAATTGAAAAGGCGCGGCGTTTGGTCGAACATCGCCGGGATGTGGTGATTCTCCTTGACTCCATCACTCGTCTGGCCCGCGCCTATAATACGGTTACACCAGCCTCTGGCAAAATTCTTTCTGGTGGTGTGGAAGCGAACGCCCTGCATCGTCCTAAACGCTTTTTCGGTTCTGCCCGTAATATTGAAGAAGGCGGCAGCTTGACCATCCTTGCCACGGCTCTGATTGAGACAGGTAGCCGGATGGATGATGTCATCTTTGAAGAATTCAAAGGTACTGGCAATATGGAGATCGTCTTAGATCGTAAGATGTCAGATCGCCGCATTTATCCTTCGATCAATATCCAGAAATCAGGTACCCGGAAAGAAGATCTGCTCCTTTCGCCAGATGAGCTGAACCGTATGTGGATTCTGCGTAAACTTCTTTCTTCAATGAATCCAGCTGACGCGATGGAATTCCTCCTTGAGAGGATCAAACATACACAGACGAATGCGGAATTCTTTGCCTCGATGAATAGTTAAATGTGGCTCGCTCTCCGTATGCAGCATATTTTTCTTTGTTTCACCAAACAGAACAGGTATAGTACCTCCTTTTGCAACTGATAAATTTCTACCCGTTACTCTATAGCGGTGTTTTTTGAGAGGCTCGAAGCGAATGAAATCGGACATTCATCCAACGTATCATAAGATAATTGCTACCTGTGCCTGCGGCAACGAAGTTGAGACTGGCTCAGTAAACAATTCGCTGCACGTGGAAATCTGTTCTGCCTGCCATCCTTTTTTCACTGGTAAGCAAAAACTGATCGATACCGCAGGACGGATTGAGAAGTTTAAGAAAAAATACGCCAAACACCTCGAACAGAAGAAAGCCTAAGCCGCTGCCTGTTTCGTCTCTCTGTCTCCTGCTTTTCCCTGTCGTCTTGCCATGCTTGCAAATCTTGCTGATATACACGAAAAGATGTCTGCTTTAGAGCAGCAGCTTGCTGAACCAGATCTGATGCAGAATCAGAAACGGTATCAGGAATTGATGCGCGATCATGCCCGGGTGGCGAAGCTTTGCGGACTGCATGACGAATATGTCAAAGTAGGCCGTGATTTGGCAGGCAGCCGCGAGCTGATCCGGGATGCTGAGGATGATCCTGAGCTGGCTGAATTAGCCAAGGCTGAGGTTGAGTGGCTGACCGAGCGACAGGCGGAGCTGGAGCGGGAAATCCAGCTCCTCCTGCTGCCGCCTGACCCCAATGATAGTAAGAATATCTTTTTGGAAATTCGGGCAGGTACAGGTGGCGACGAGGCAGCACTCTTTGTTGCCGATCTGTTCAGGATGTATTCTCGCTACGCCGAAAATCAGGGCTGGAAAACTGAGGTTATGAGTTCCAACCCCATTGGCATTGGCGGCTTCAAGGAACTGATTGCCCTGATTGCTGGCAATCAGGTTTATTCACGCTTGAAATACGAATCTGGGGTGCATCGGGTGCAGCGAGTACCAGAGACCGAAACCCAAGGCCGTATTCATACTTCTGCGGTTACTGTGGCTATTTTGCCAGAAGCTGAAGAAGTAGATCTGCGCATCGCTCCTAATGAGTTGAAATTCGATGTGTATCGCTCTTCTGGGCCAGGTGGCCAGTCAGTTAACACTACAGACTCTGCTGTCCGGGTTACCCATCTCCCTACAGGCTTAGTTGTCACCTGTCAGGACGAAAAGTCGCAGCATAAAAACAAGGCAAAGGCCATGCTCGTGCTGCGCGCTCGTCTTTTAGACAAGATGGAGCAGGAGCGCAGTGACAAGATTTCTGCTGAACGTAAAGGACAGGTTGGCACTGGTGACCGCAGCGAGCGTATCCGCACCTACAATTTCCCGCAAAGCCGGGTAACAGATCACCGCATCGGCCTGACCCTTTATAAACTAGAACAGGTCATGTCCGGCGAGCTGGACGAAGTGATCCTTCCTTTGAACACGTATTTCCAAACAGAAGCCCTTAAAGGGCTAGATTGACCGTTCTTCGGCAAAAAAAAGCTGATTCCTGTGAGACCATGCAGGTGCAGGAATTACTCAGAACAGCCACAACTACTCTTGCTCAGGCAGGTGTAGGGGATGCTTCTTTAGAGGCAGAACTACTCCTGCGACACTGTCTTCATGTGTCACGAACCAATCTGTTTCTGCGGCAAAAAGAAACACTTTCCCTTGCTGACCTCCAGCGTTTCCACGACCTACTGCATCGTCGCTGTCAGCGGGAGCCGCTCCAGCACATCACAGGGACGTGTGAGTTCTGGTCAATGGACTTTCATGTCAGCCCAGCAGTTCTCATTCCCCGCCCAGAGACCGAGTTCTTGCTCGACCATGTTTTATCTACCTTGACAAACGAGCCATTCCAGCCGCGTCAAATCCTTGATCTTTGCACAGGCAGCGGGGTAATTGCCACTGTCTTAGCCAAAGAATTGCCTGATGCTGAAGTGATAGCTTCGGATTATTCTAGGGACGCACTCAGCATAGCTCACCGCAACTTGCTCCGCCATAACTTGGCAGAGCGAGTGCAACTCCTCTGCGCTGATCTGCTTACCGCTTTTCAGGCCGCACTTCTCTTTGATCTCATTGTCAGCAATCCCCCGTACATTAAGGCTACTGATCTAGCTCATCTTCAGCCAGAAGTGCGTGACTGGGAACCGCATTTGGCTCTTTTTGGTGGAGTATCAGGCATGGAGCGTATTGATATAATCTGTGCTAAGGCAGCAGATTGTCTGCGACCCGGCGGCTGGCTCTTTATGGAAATTGGCGCAGATTTGGCAGAAGAGACAGAACAGGCACTGCGGCAGGCGGGATGCTATGAGCAAGTCAAGGTGCTGCCAGACTGGGCAGGCAAGCCAAGAGTTGCGCAGGGAAGAAAGAAATTGTAGACTTGGAAGCGGCAAGCATCTTAAGTCCTACTTGCTTTACTGCGTAAATCTGGTTACCTTCAGCTTCAGTGAGTTGTGCGCCTGTTTGATGAGCCATCATCTTGCCATAACTTACTCTGTACAACTTCGACATTCAGACAGGCAGCAATAATTCTGCATTTCACAACGTACAAAGGAGGCACCATGTCTTACATAGCAGACTTTGAAAAAGCCTTAGAAGTGGGTCGTCCACCCAACATCAGAGCGTTGTTTCCCAACTCCAGAGCCTTGATCGTTAGCGGTAAGGTGATTGACCGGGCCATGTTGCGCAAAGGCAAGGCCATGACTATGGCTGCCAATGGTCGCAGTCATCTGGTGATTCGTGGTGCCTTAATGGCTGCCCAGCGTGCTCAGGCTGCTTTGATTATTGAAATTGCTCGCTCTGAGGGCGGAGCTTCTTTTTATTGTGCCACTAACTACTGGAACATGGCTCGGCAGGTGGATGCACTCTGTAATGAAATGGCCATCACCATACCCGTGGCTATTCATGCTGATCACTACGGCATCAAATCGCCTGCCGATCTCCCCTTTGCCCGCACCGAGATTCCCTCGCTCTTTGATGCAGGCATTACGTCCATTGCCATTGATGCCTCCCACATGCTGGACGATGACAATCTGCTGGCCAGTCTTGAGCTAAACCAGCTTATTCCCTCTTGGGCAGGCTATGAGACTGAAGTCGGCGAGATCAAGGGTTCAGCAGGCTTGTCCTCTGTGGATGAGGCACTGTTCCTCGTCCAAGGCTTGAATGCTCATAACATCTTCCCAGACTGGATTGCCCTGAACAACGGGACTTCTCACGGTTTAGAGGCATCCGATCAGGGCATTCAGGTTGAGCTGACCGGAGAGATTCACGCAGCCCTTGCTAAGTACGGTGTTTCTGGAGCGCAGCACGGTACTTCGGGCAACAACTCCGACCGGCTGCGGGCCATCGCCTCGCAGACCCGTACCACCAAGGCTAATGTCGCTACGGCCTTACAGATGATTTCTTGGGGCGTAGAGGTTAACGATTACGGCAATGCCATCTTTGATAGCAATGGTGAGTTCATCAAGGTGCTAGGCCAAGGCGTAAGCGAGGACTTGTGGGACATGATGAAGGCGTATGCCAAAGACAAAGGCTGGTCTAAAGGCAATTACAAGAGCCTGAACGCGCCCTTTGAAAACCGGATCATGGGCCAGCCAAAAGAGATTCGTGAGCGTATGGCTCGTCGGGTCAGTGATTTTGTTTACACCATGCTGACCCAAGTCTTTAATGCCCAAGGCACGGCCCGTTATGCGGTTGAAGCCATCTTGGAAGCAGGCTCTTATGATCTTGGCCCTAAAGCCGGACGAATCGAGTCACCAGAGGATTGGACGGTAGAGAAAATCCGCGCCCGTGCTGCTACACTCTGCACGGACAAGGGACCAGCAGGCGACTTTTCAGATTGATGCTCACACTATGGTGCGAGGCACTGAGACACCATAGTATCCCTTGGGGAGTCACTACGGTATCTCCTATGGAGTCACTATGGTGTCTCCGCTGACAACAGATGAGCAGGCGCAGTCACGACCCTGCCGTATCTTCCTAAGAAAGCGAATGCAGAAAATACTTGTCACCGGCGCGGCCGGATTCATTGGCCATAATCTGGCAAAACGATTGCTGGAGGCAGGCCGCACTGTGGTCGGCTTGGATAATCTCAACGATTACTATGACCCCAACCTAAAAAAGGCCCGGCTGGCCCAGCTCCTTGAATTCGAGCAATTCAGTCATGCCTATTTTGATATGGCTGACCGCTGCAAGATGGCGCAGCTCTTTCGGGAGGAGCAGTTTGACGCAGTGGTCAACTTGGCAGCTCAAGCCGGGGTGCGCTACTCGCTGATCAATCCGCATTCCTATGTTGACACCAATATCGTTGGTTTTGTCAATATCTTGGAAGGCTGCCGCCACAACAAGGTCAAGCATCTGCTCTACGCCTCGTCCAGCTCGGTTTATGGGGCCAACACCGCCATGCCTTTTTCCGTGCATGACAACGTTGACCACCCGGTTTCCCTGTACGCGGCCTCAAAAAAGGCCAACGAGTTGATGGCTCATTCCTACAGTCATCTTTACGGCTTGCCCTGCACTGGCCTGCGCTTCTTCACCGTTTATGGGCCGTGGGGCCGACCAGACATGGCTCTGTTCCTGTTCACCAAGGCGATACTGGAAGACCAGCCAGTCAATATCTTTAACAATGGCGACATGGAGCGGGATTTCACCTACATCGACGATATTGTCGAGGGCGTGTTCCGGCTGATTGATCATCTGCCCGTGCCCAACCCAGACTGGAGCGGCGATCAGCCTGACTCAGCCACCAGCTACTGTCCGTGGAGGTTGTACAATATCGGTAATAACGACAAGCAGAAGCTGCTGCACTACATTGATGTGTTAGAGGACTGTCTTGGTAAGAAGGCCATTAGGAATTATATGCCTATGCAGGCAGGCGATGTCCGGGCCACGTATGCCAACGTGGATGACTTAGTGCAGGAGATCAACTTCAAGCCGCAGACTACAATTGAGCAAGGCATCAGCAAGTTTGTTGACTGGTATCGGGGCTATTATGGCTAAGGTGCGCATTTCATGAATCTACTGCAATCGTTCATCCTCGGTCTAGTTCAGGGCCTGACCGAATTCATTCCTGTTTCCAGCTCTGGTCACTTAGTGCTGGTGCCACACCTACTTGGCTGGCACTTCCCAGAGGATCAGAGTTTTGTCTTTGATGTGTTGGTCCAGCTCGGCACCTTGGTTGCGGTTTTGGTCTATTATCGGCAGGACTTGATTGCCATTGCCCGCGCCTTTGTCCTTGGCCTAGTGCGGCGGCAGCCCTTTGCTGAGGCCGATGCTCGCATGGGTTGGCTCCTGATCCTTGCCACCCTGCCTGCGGTTGTCGTTGGTCTCTTGGCCAAAGATTTGGTGGAGCAGGCTTTTGCTAGTCCGAAAATGACCGGGGTCTTTCTGCTCTGCACCGCTGTTCTCCTGCTTATTGCGGAAAAGGCAGGCCACCGCTGCCGTTCCATGCAAGAAATCGACTGGAAGGACAGCCTCTGGATTGGTTTCTCGCAGGTGCTGGCCCTGCTGCCTGGTCTGTCCCGCTCTGGTGCGACCTTGGCAGGCGGCATGACCCGGCATTTAGACCGGCCTGCGGCAGCCCGTTTCTCTTTTCTAATGTCTGTACCAGTGATGGTTGGTGCGGGTGTGCTGGCCGTGAAAGACCTGCTGGCCCTGCCTGCGCCGAATGATTTCCTCCTGCCCCTGCTGGTCGGCTTTCTGACCGCAATGGTGTCGGGCTATTTTGCCATCCGCTGGCTGATTACCTATCTAAGTAAGCATTCCCTCTATATCTTTGCTGGCTATTGTGCCGTGATTGGTCTGCTGATTGTCCTCTTGGTCTGAAATGAGCGTTGCTTCATGTGTGGCATAAGTGGCTTTGCTGCCTGTTCGGCAGCAGTGAGCCGAGAGCAGCTTCTGCGGATGAACAACAGTCTGAGCCATCGTGGCCCAGACGATGCTGGGCTGCAGCTCTTTAACGAATCTGGGAAACCGGGAAAGCCTTGTATTGGCCTAGCCCATCGTCGCCTAAGTATTATTGACCTCTCTGCTGCTGGGCAACAGCCAATGGCGAACGAGGATGGCTCAGTCTGGATCAGCTATAACGGCGAATGCTATAATTACCAACCGCTGCTGCATGAACTGAGCAAAGACGGCCATGCCTTCACCTCAGCAACAGACACTGAAGTTCTCTTGCACGGTTATGAGGAATGGGGCTTAAAGGGTCTGCTGTCTCGGCTGAATGGCATGTTTGCCTTTGCTCTCTGGGATCAGTGTAAGGAAGAGCTGGTCTTAGTCCGAGACCGGCTGGGCAAGAAACCGCTCTACTACCTCCAGCAGGAGGACGGCACGCTGCTCTTTGCCTCAGAGATCAAAGCCTTTGCAGCGGGCGGCTTTCTGGATACGCAGGATATTGACGAAGCTGCCCTGATTCAGTTCTGGTCGTATGGCTACAGTACCGGTGCTCGTACCATGTATAAGAAGGTACGGCGGGTACTGCCGGGACATTACTTGATCTGGAGAAACGGCCACATTTCTCAGCACGAATACTGGGATGTCCGCTTTGGCTTTGATCCTACCCCGCAGCGGACTATGGACGATCTAGCCGATGAGCTGGAAGAGCTGCTGACTGATGCGGTGCGCCTGCGCCTGATTGCTGATGTTCCAGTCGGAGTCTTTCTTTCCGGCGGCATTGACTCCAGCCTGATTGCCGCCCTTGCCGCCAAAGTAACCAAGAATAGCATCCGCTCCTTTTCCATCGGCTTTGCTGAGAAGCAGTTTGATGAGACCAAGTATGCGCAAGCAGTAGCCGAGCATCTGGGTATTGACAACACCTTGCTCCGGGTTGAAGATAATCTCCAACCGTTCTTTCGCCCAATAGCCCTGCATTTTGATGAGCTGTTCGGTGATTCCTCAGCAATTCCCACGTGGTTTGTGGCCAAACTTGCCAAAGAGCATGTCACTGTTGCTCTGACCGGTGATGCTGGCGATGAGCTGTTTGCTGGCTATGACAGCTATGCAAAGGCATTGAGCATCTGGGGCACCAGAGAGCAGCGTAGACTCTTCAAAGGCCGGGTCAGCAAGTTCCAGCAGCTTGTTGATTTTCTCCAGCTCCGCTTTGTTCCACCTGAGCAGCGGCTCTTTGCCTTAGAACGGATCATGCCCTCAGTCTTCCTCAAAAAGGTGCTGACCGAGACTGTTCTTCAGCAAGTCTTTCTTGCTGAAGCTCTGCATGACCGCAAACAGTGGCAGGAGCGGGCTGCTGGTGCGGATCTGCTCAGTCAGCTCCAATATCTCAATCTGAAGAGCTATCTGCCGGATGATATTCTCGTTAAGGTTGACCGAATGAGCATGGCCCATGCCTTGGAGTGCCGCAGCCCCTTGCTTGACTACCGGGTTGTTGAGTTTGCCGCCCGGCTCTCCTTTGCCCAGAAGATCAGCCCGGAAGGCAAAGGGAAGTATCTGCTCCGTCATCTCCTGCAACGCTATCTGCCAGAGCAGCTCATTGATCGGCCCAAGATGGGCTTTTCCATTCCTTGGTCTGAGTGGTGCAAAGGGCCGCTGGGCCGGGAGATTGAAATGAAATGGGCAGCAATGGACACGCCTTGGTTCCGCAGTGATGCCGCTAGGTTTCTTTTCCCCAGAAAACGGCTGGGCTGGCCTGCCCGCCAATGGAACGCCTTCTGTGTAGTCAATCTCTTTGCTGATCAAGAAAGCAGATGAAGATCTGCATGGTGGTATGGAAGTTCTACCCGTGGCCAGAAGGTGGGGCAGAACGCCAGTGCCGCAAGCTGGCTGTTGAGCTGACCCGGCAAGGCCATTGCTGCGAGGTACTGACCAGTCGCCTACACGCTGGCTTATTATCTTCGGAGGAGATGCCAGAAGGATACCAAGTGCGGCGGCTCGGACGCTGGGCCTTTCTGGAGGAATCCTGCAAAAGAAGCCTCCGAGCCGTACTCAATAAACTCCCTCTGTCAGAGCAGCTTGCTGACACCATCGCCTTTTGGCTCCTCCTACCTGTTGTTCGGCTGGCCCGCTTCTCGTTCATGCTGGCCTTGCGCCAGTTTCTCCAGCAGAACTCCCAACACATTGATGTCGTGCATGTGCATGAGGCGCACTGGATTGCTGGAGCAGTAGTCTGGGCCTGTCAAGGCTTGACCCCGCCAGTGGTCTGCAAAGAAGCCTCTTTCCCGGCTACAGCCACCATCAACTATGATGCGCCGCTGCGCAAGGCTTTGGCCCGCTGTCGCAAGCAGGCTGCTTTCATTGCCCTGACGGAAACGGTCGCAGCGTCTCTGCGCAGCAACTGCGGCATTCCAGCCGAACGAATCAGCATCATTCCTAATGGCGTAGAGTTGCCTGCGGCAAGCAGTCCGATCATTGGCTCTCATGAGGTGGTCTATATCGGCAATCTCAGCCAAGGGAGCCGCTGGAAGGCGTTTGACATTCTCTTTGCTGCGTGGGCGCAGATGCAGCAGCAGGATCAGGGCAGGACGCGGCTGGTGGTGCTGGGTGCGGGCGATTCCACGCCTTGGCAGCAGTATTTAGAGGCGCAAGGCTGCCGGGCCACTGTCCACTTTGCTGGGGCAGTTAAAGATGTTGGCGAGTACCTGCACAAGGCCCGTCTCTTTGTCCTGCCCTCGCGGGTTGAAGGCTTATCCAATGCCCTGCTTGAGGCCATGAGCTGGGGCCTGCCAGTGCTTGTTTCAGATATTCAGGCAAACCTGTCTGTGGTGCAGCATCAGGTGAATGGCTGGGTGGTGCCAGTGAATGACAGCCAAGCTCTGGCAGAGGCACTGTTGCAGCTCTTGGCTAATGAGCCGCTCTCGTTCCGGCTGGGGCAGGCAGCGCGGCGGACTATTGAAGAACACTATACCATGCAGCAGGTTACAGGGCAGCTTACGACTCTGTACAAGCGACTCATTGCGCAGGGACGTTAACAAGAAAGACTCTCGCTGTCCTCTTCCAATCTCACTTCTCAAGGAGAGACACTTATGAAACCCAGATCGCTTGTCCCCTTCCTCCTTCTCTTCGCCCTTGCTGGCTGCTCGGAACCAGCAAAAGACGAGGCACCGAAAAAGCAGAACACCGTCGCTGTGGATGTGGAAACCGAATCCACAGCAGCCTCTGAACCTACTAAAGCCGTTCCAGCTCCAGCGCAGGAGGAACGGCCGGAAAAGAAGGGAAAAGCAGAAGATGTGCAGGACGCTGCTGCTACGAATCAATCTGTCGGCAAGTCCCTGTCTCTCTCGCAAAGAGAAGCAGGCCCAGCCCTTATTGCTGGCTCTCCTGCTCTGATTGCCCAACCAGCACCGCAGGCTGCTCCGCAATGGAACACGGAGTCCTATAACCCGATCAATGAGAACGGCTTTATCCGCACAGCCAATGATCCGCTGTCCACCTTCTCCATTGACGTGGACACGGCCTCGTACAGCAACGTGCGCCGCTTCATCACCCAAGGGCAGATGCCGCCGCCGGGCGCAGTGCGGATCGAGGAGCTGATCAACTATTTCTCCTACTCCTACCCCCAGCCAAACGGCGAGCATCCGTTCTCTGTCACCACGGAGCTTGGCCCCTGCCCGTGGCAGAGCAGCCACAAGCTGGTGCGCATCGGTCTCAAGGCTAAGGACATTAACAAGAACGAGCTGCCGCCCTCCAATCTGGTCTTTCTAATTGATGTGTCCGGGTCTATGTCTGCTGCCAACAAGCTGCCCCTGCTCAAGCAGGCCATGAAGCTGCTGGTGCGGCAGCTTGGCAAGGCTGACCGGGTGGCGATTGTTGTCTATGCAGGCAGCGACGCTGTGGTCTTGGATCCTACTTCCTGCTCTGAGCAGGCAACAATCTTCAACGCCATTGATTCCTTGGGCGCAGGCGGCTCCACCCATGCTTCCAGCGGTATAGTCACGGCCTATCAGCTTGCCGAACAGACCTTGATGCCAAGCGGCAACAACCGGGTCATTCTCGCTTCAGACGGCGACTTCAACGTAGGCGTGACCAGTCGCGACGCACTGGAGAAGCTGATTGAGGAGAAGCGGCAGACAGGTGTGTATCTGACAGTGCTTGGCTTTGGCATGGGCAACTATCATGATGACACGATGGAGGTTCTTGCCGACAAGGGCAATGGCAACTATGCCTACATCGACAGCCTGCTAGAGGCCAAGAAGGTGATGGTTAAGGAGATGAGCGGCACCCTCTTTGCCTTGGCCAAGGATGTCAAGATTCAGGTGGAGTTCAACCCGGCCAAGGTTGGAGCCTACCGGCTGATTGGCTACGAGAACCGCGCCTTGGCCGACGAGGACTTCAACAATGACAAGAAGGATGCGGGTGAGATTGGGGTCGGCCACACAGTCACTGCCTTGTATGAGCTGATTCCAGCAGGGGCAAAGGAGATTCCTTCGGTGGATGCGCTCAAGTACCAACAGACGGACAAGCAACCTGCTGAGGCTCTTGCCAATGAGCTGATGACCGTCAAGCTGCGCTACAAGCCCTTGCACTCTGACAAGTCGCTGCTCTTGGACACGGTTGTCCAGGACAGCGACAGCAGCTTGAACCAGACCAGCAACGACTTCCGCTTTGCTGCGGCAGTGGCGGGCTTTGGCATGTTGCTCACCCAGTCGGAGCAAGCAGGCGGCCTGAACTGGCAGCAGGTGCTCAGTCTAGCCAAAGGTGCCAAGGGACAGGATGAGGAAGGCTGGCGGGCTGAATTCATCCGCTTAGTGGAGACCGCAGAGCTGCTGGCCAAGCAATAGCATTCCTGATGAACAGATTAGCCAGAACCTGCTTCTTTTACACTGGCGTGATTGCAGTTCCCCTGCTTGTCTTTCTGCTCTCAGGGGAGCTGGCAATGCGTTTCCTGCTCAAGCCACAGCTCCTACCCTCCCCGCCGCCGCCCAGCATGGTTGATCCCTATCAGCCTAACCCCTACATTGCCCAGACCCGGCCGTATTTTTACTTCCATATCCCCAATGCAGTGTACACGCAAGCTAGGGCAGGCTACCAGGTGCGCTACGCAATCAATGCCAGAGGGTTTCGTGGCCCTGAACCTGCGGTGAAAGCGAGCGGCGTAAAGCGGCTGGTGGTGATTGGTGATTCGATTGCCGAGGGACATGGCAACGAGTTCGAGCAGACCTTCCCGTATCTCCTGAACAAGCATCTCCGCAACAAGGGCTGGGAGGTCGTGAACGCTGGGGTGCAGGGAGCCAGCCCAATCTATTACGCGGCCAATGCCGAGCGGTATCTGGCCTTGCAGCCTGACGCGGTGCTTCTTCTGCTCTACGAGAACGATATGCGGGAGGATCGGGTTAGGGAAACCATCTACTTCAAGCTCCCCTCTCTTGATGACGCAGACCGCATCTTGCAGCCGTCTGCCCAGTACAGCCCTCCTTGGTCGTATCTGCTGCTGGCCCTGACCCGCCTGCGCCACAGCTTCCTGCTTTCACCGCTGGAACGCCTGATTGCCAACAATAAGAAGCAGACAGAGCGCAACAAGGAATACCAGCCCTCCCCCAATGCTGACCCGTTCCTGATCTCAGCGGCATCGCTTGATGAATGCTGGCGGCTGAGTGAAACCTATCTGGACTATCTTGCTGCTGTGCTGCACCAGCGCGGCGTGCGGCTCTTGGTTGCCAATCTGAGCATCCATGCTGTGCGGCCGGGCAGCAGTACCGCCCGCCAGACCTATGCCCGCACTCTGGACGAGCGCGCCTCGGCGTGGGCTGGGCGCAGGCGGCTGCCCTTTCTCTCGCTCCTGCCAGTGGCGCGCCAGGCATTTGCTGAACAGCGGGCCGCCGAGGTAATCATCACGGGAGACGGCCACCCAACCGCTGCAACCCATGCCCGGATTGAAGCCGCACTGCGGCCGTGGCTCCTGCGGCATCTCCGCAAAGAGTGATTCCGTAGAACAAGGAGAAGACGATGAGCACAGGCAACACCTTTAACAACAGCGGCGAGCAGAACGTGGCCCAAGGTAACAGGCCCATTGGCCAGCAGAACAACGTCACGCAGCCTATCACTGGTAATGGCAACATCTTCTCTGGCACCGGAGATATTAACATTGATCGCCTTGAGCAGCATTATCATGATGCTCCGGCTCCTGTCATTCCCCGCCTCTCTCCAACCACAGAACCCTGCTTTCTCCACCGGGAGGAGGAGCTTGCCTGGCTGAACGAGCGGCTGCAAGCAGGTGCGGTGGTGGCAGTGTGCGGGCCGGGCGGCATGGGCAAGAGTGCGCTGGCTGCCCAGACAGTGAGCAAGCTGGAAGAAGGCCGCTTCCCGGACGGCGTGGTCTTCCACAGCTTCTATCACAAGCCCAGCACGGACATGGCCTTGCAAACCATAGCTGGAGCCTTTCAGGTCGAGGCGAAGGCTGGTCTTGAAAGCGCAGTGCGGCAGGCACTCGCAGGCAAGCAGGCGTTGCTGATCTTGGATGGGGCAGAGGAAGCCGACGACCTGCCAGCCGTGCTGCGGCTGCGCGGCGGATGCGGGGTGCTGATCACCAGCAGGAAGACTGAGGACGCGCCAGATGCGCTGTGGGAGCTGAAGCCGCTGGAAGAGAAGCCAGCAGAAGAGGTGTTCCTGCGCTACAGCGGGCCTGTGAGCGACGCGGCCAGTGCAGCGGCCATCTGTAATATACTGGACGGCTGGCCAGTGGGTCTGCGCATTGCGGGCCGCTATCTGCGCAGCACCAAGGAGAGCGCGGCAGACTACCTGCGCTGGCTGGACAAGAAGCCGTTCAGGAAGCTGGGCGCGGGCAAGCATCAGGAGGACAACGCGGCTTTGCTGCTGGGCCGCAGCGTGGAGCAAGTGAGCGCAGATGCGGTGCAGGTGCTGCGGCTGGCCGGCGTTCTTGCCTTTGCGTCGATCAGCCTTGGGCCGGTCATGGCAGTTGTGGGTAAGGAGGACGAAGACCAAGACGAGGTGGAGCTGCGCAGCACGGAGGCCCTGAATGAGCTGGTTAACTACGGCCTGATGGAGAAGCCGGGCGAACGCTGGCAGACAAGCCACGCGCTGGTGCATACCTACGCCCGCACTGAGCTGGCCCTGAGCAAGGAGAGCCTTGAGCGGCTGGCAGGCTGGTATATAGACTTCTGCCGGACACAGAGCCAAGCCGGGCTGGAAGGCTACACCCGCCTTGATGCAGAGCGGGCGCACTGCCTGCGGCTGATGGAGAGCTGCCTTGAAAGCAAGCTGTGGCAGGAGGTGCAAGGCTTGGTGCGGGCAATCAACACCTACTTAGACAGGCAGGGGTATTGGACGGAATGGCAGACTGCCGTAAGCATAAACCTGACTGCAGCCCGGCTGGCTGGCGACCGCAAGGAGGAAGGCTGGGGTCTGAACGAGATTGGCCGTACCTGCAATAGACGCGGCGACTATACGCAGGCCCTAGCATACTATGAGCAGAGCCTACCAATACGCCAAGAGGTTGGCGATAAATTCGGGGAAGGGAGAACCCTGAACAACATCGGCACGATTTATCGGCAACAGGGCAAGCATGAGCAAGCCTTGGAGCGGTACGAGCAAAGCCTGACAACAAAGCGGGAGATTGGCGACCGAGAGGGGGAAGGTCGTACCCTGAATAATATCGGTTTCCTTTATAGGATACAAGGCGATAACAAGACAGCGTTGGCGTATTATCAGCAGTGCTTGCCCATCAAGCGGGAGGTTGGCGATAAAAGAGGAGAAGGGATAACCCTGAACAACATCGCTAAAATTTACCGTATGCAGGGTAATGCGGCTAAGGCTTTGGAGTATTATGAACAAGCCTTGGCGATATGTCAGCAGTTTGGTGATAGGGCCGGAGAAGCAGTAAGGTACTGGAATCTCGGACTCACCTATGAAGACCTAGGCGACCTTGCTCAGGCAGAGGAATACATGAGCCAAGCCGTGCAGATTGAAGAAGCCATTGGCCATCCTGATTTGGAGAATGACCGCAAGACATTGGCGCGGGTGCGGGCAGCGCGGCAGGCGTAGGGTGCTGTTCGGCCTCACCATGCTGAGAAGATTCGTATCACCATGCTGAGAAGATTCGTATGAGCAGGCTCATACGCTCCGTATGAGCAGGCTGGGGCAATCCGTATGAGCAGGCTGGGGCAATCCGTATGAGCAGGCTCATACGCTCCGTATGCACAGGTGCAAGTTTATAGACAAAGGTTGGGCAGAAGATTCCTGCGCCGGAAGATAGGGCAGCGCGGCAAGGCTAAACATAACAGAAAAACATGCGTTCTCTTGATACAGACAAGCACCGAGTCCTGATTTACTTAGACTCCACCAGCTTTGGCGGCCACGAGGTCACGCTGCTGGAAGCGGTGCGCGGCCTGGCGCAGGCGGCAGAACTGTCCGTGTTCCTGCTCCTGCCGCAGCGCAATCAGCGGCTCCTCAGCCTCATCCAAGGCAAGGAACTGGCAGGGCGGGTGACGATCATTCCGCATGATTTCCAGACCGAGCCGGGCGATGTCTTCCGGGTG
>JAPEVH010000008.1 GCA_026645415.1 Candidatus Electronema sp. | reverse complement strand
TATTGAACAAAAATTACCACGTCATATCCATGCTGTCACCCCTCGCGGGTTCGAGTTGAAAGTTATTTTGTTTGTCTTGGCCTACAGTATCCAAAAAGCTATGCTGTAGGTCACAACTTGGGTTATTATTATAAAACACTTGATTAGGAATTACGCAGTTGAAAACAGGAGTTCAATTATTACAGTAAGTTGCTCTTTGGCCGCATGAACTGCCCGTTGAACAAAATTAACTACTTATAAAGCCAACTGCGTAACTCCTATTGATTACGGCATGAGATGGGGGTGCGAGGCTATGTTCAGCGATTTCAAAACCAAGGGGTTCGGTCTGGAGGACACAAAACTGGAGCGCGCCGACAGAATCGCCAGACTGATGCTGATCCTCTCCGTCGCCATGCACTGGTGCGTGCTCGCCGCAGGGCCGTTAAGTTATTTTAAAAGCATGAATAATCCTGTAATATAGAGATATTTACGAACCCTTTCGGATTGATCACATACCTGCTGATGGTGATTTACTGCCGGAAAAACTTCAATGAAAACGTTTCTGTTCAAAATATCCGCCGGATATGCTCAAAAATTCAGAATGAATCAATGACGGCGGAACTTGATCCAGTGCGACACCCGCCGTAAAATCGTATGCAAAAAACTAACCGGACACTACTGATCCACATCCGTACATTTACCCTACAGAGTCGCTTTTTCTCCCGCAGCATCAGTTCCGCTTCTTTTTTCTTTCCTCACAAAATATCTCCCTTTGAAGAATGCTCTACAGCTTGATTGAAGAACTTTACATTTTCACCTGCTGCGGATAGACTGCGTTGCCATTTCAACTGTCTTGGAGGATTCAACCATGCGGCATCGCTTATAGAGTTCTCTATGTCGCTGAATAACATATTGTTTACTTTTGTAAAACATTTGCCTTGGCGTGACTTTTGAGCATCGTTTGTTGCAAGGAAAAAACTGCTGTGTCAAATCAGTATCTGCTGCAAGAATTTGTTGATTACGTTAAGAAATTGAAAGGCGATGAGAAGGGAGAAGCACAGCTTTTCTGCGACCGTCTTTTCCGGGCCTTCGGTCATGGCGGCATTATCGAAGCAAATGGAGTTCTTGAGGCAAGAATCAAATTCAACACCACCGGTCGGACTAAATTTGCTGATTGTCTGTGGTCGCCGCCGGGTGCTGACGGTGTGTTGATTGAAATGAAGAAAATGGCGGAAAAGAATCTGGCCGCTCATTTTCCGCAGGTGCGTGACTACTGGATTGAAATGAACCCGGAAACTGTTATTGGACCGGGAGCGCAGAAGCCGATTTATGTCATTCTGTGCAATTTTGACCGATTTTTGATCTACAAGCATCTGTCGCTGGTGGATGACATAGCCATTGGTGAACTGATTGACCGAGCCAGTGCGTTCAACTTCATGCTGAAGGAGGGAAAGGAACCGGTCTTTCACCGCAATATTGAAAAAATTTCGCAAGAAGCCGCAAAAGTTGTCGGCCAGATATTCCGGCTTTTGATTTTTGAACGAAAAGAAGAACGGGCAAGGGTGCAGAGATTTCTCCTGCAATCTGTGCTTGCTCTGTTTTCTGAAGACTTCGGTCTCCTGCCGCAGGCCATTTTCACGGAACTGATTCGGGACTGTCAACGCGGCCAGAGCACCTACGATCTTTTTGGCGGTCTGTTCAGGCAGATGGCAAGCAGGGAAGCGGCGCGGGGCGGCAGATTCAAGCAAGTCAGGTATTTCAACGGCGGGCTTTTTGACGCAGTTGAGCCGCTGGAGCTTGACGCGGACAGCCTGAGCCTTCTCAGCAAGGCTGCCGAGTTCAACTGGAAGCATGTAAATCCTGCTATTTTCGGCACTCTTTTTGAAAGCACCATGAATGTGAAGGAGCGTCATCAGTTCGGAGCGCACTTCACCAACGAAGCGGATATTCTAAAAATTGTCAATCCAACAATCATCCGCCCGTGGAAGGAGAAGCTGAAACAGGCGGACACGCTTCAGAAACTGTCTGCTCTCCGTGAGGAGCTTGGCAATTTCAAAGTGCTTGACCCGGCCTGCGGCTGCGGCAACTTTCTTTATGTGGCATACCGGGCCTTGAAAGAGATTGAAATGCAGATCATCGAGAAGATTGCGGCCAATTACTCTCAACGGTCATCGAAAAGCATCAAGTTCGGCATGTCGCGGGTCTCAACCAAGCAGTTTCACGGCATTGACTTGTTGCCTGTCGCAGTGGAAGTGGCAAAAATGACCATGATGATCGGCAAGGAGCTGGCTGCTGACGAATGGAACAAGCGTATCAGTCCGCTCACTGCGACATTGGGGCTGCTTCTTGATGAAGGTCTGCCGCTTGACCGCTTGGAGGACAACATCGTATGCGATGACGCGCTGTTCTGTGCTTGGCCCTCCTTTGATGCGGTGATCGGCAATCCGCCGTATCAGTCGAAAAACAAGATGCAGCTTGAAATGGATAGGGAGCAGATAGACCAAGTGCGGAAACGGTATTCTGATGTTCCGGGCCGGGCTGATTACTGCGTTTACTGGTTCCGGCGGGCGCATGAGGAAATGCAGGCAGGTCAGCGGGCTGGATTAGTCGGCACAAACACAATCCGCCAGAATTACTCGCGGGAAGGCGGGCTGGATTACATTGTCAGCAATGGCGGAACGATCACTGAGGCGGTTTCAACCCAAGTCTGGTCTGGGGATGCGGCTGTTCATGTCTCCATTGTCAACTGGTTAAAAGGTGCAGAGCCGGGAAAAAAGAAACTGATTTTTCAACGCGGTGATTCCAAAGAATCTCCGTTTGAATATTACGAAACTGAGCAGATCAATTCCGCACTCAGTCTTACCGCTGATTTGACTTCCGCAAAAACGCTTCGGGCAAATGTTGGATCAAAGGCATGTTTTCAAGGACAGACGCATGGCCATTCAGGGTTTCTCCTCAAACGTGAGGAAGCGGAACAACTGATTGCTTCAGATGAAAAATACCGGGAGGTGCTTTACCCTTTTCTCACTGCTGACGAGATGATAGGCTCTTGCGGCTCTTGGCCAAAACGATATGTGATTGATTTCCGCAAATACGACATTTTTTCCGCTCAGGAATATACGGAAGTTTTCAACAGAATCAAAAACTCCGTTCTGCTAGAGCGTCAGAAAAAAGCAAAAGAGGAAGAGAAGACAAACAAGGCTCTTTTGGTAAAGAATCCAAAATCACGTGTAAATCGTCATCATGCCAACTTCCTGCGTCAATGGTGGAAACTTTCCTATCCTCGTGAGGAGTTGATGAATATCATAGAAAATCTGCCACGCTACTGTGTTTGCGGGCAAGTGACCAAACGTCCAATTTTTGAGTTTGTTTCATCTTCGATTAACCCAAATGCCGCTTTGATAGTTTTTCCGCTACCAGATGATTACTCTTTCGGCATCTTGCAATCTATTGTTCATTGGGAATGGTTCACAGCCCGCTGCTCAACATTAACAGAGAGATTTCGATACACGTCCAACAGTGTTTTTGATTCTTTTCCTTGGCCGCAGAAGGCATCTGCAAAGCAGATCAAAGCTGTTGCCGAGCGGGCAGTTGCGCTTCGTTCGACTCGGCGCAGCATCATGCAGCAGCACAAGATGAGCTTACGTGATCTGTATCGGGTGATGGAGGAAACATCGGATAATCCGGTCAGTGAAGCGCAGGACAAACTTGATGCCGCTGTTTTTGCCGCTTATGGCATGAAAAAGAATACCGAGGTGTTGTCCTTTCTTCTATCGTTGAATCTGGAGCTGGCGGAGAAAGAAGCATCTGGGGAAAAAATAATCGGCCCCAGTCTGCCGCCGACGATAAAAGATGCTGCCGCATTTATCACTGATGATTGCATAGCAATGCCTGACTAAGCACGCCTCTGTTCAAGGCCATTCTTCCGCGCTCACATCATATTCTCCGGGTCAACATCAATTCCCATCCGCACATTTGCCCTACAAAGCCGCTTTTTCTCCCGCAGCAGCAGTTCACAGAGCTGATGAAGCTGGTCTATTCGTTTACCTTTCAGGAGTAGCTGCCAGCGGAAACGATTTCTGAGCAGAGAGAGTGGGGCTGGGGCCGGGCCGAGTATTTCCACCTCCAGCTTATTCTGTTCAAGGGCGGTGTGCAGCAATTCTGCCGCTAACTGCGCTGTCTCTTCCACTTGGCTTTCGTTCGGGCCGCTGAATCTGATGTTGATTAATCGACCAAAGGGCGGATAGCCGAGTGCTTGGCGCAGTTCCATTTCCAAGCTGCTCATTTTCTCGTAGGCATGATCGCGAGCTGCCTCGATCACATAATGCTGTGGCTGATGGGTCTGGATAATTACCCGGCCTGGATGCTCACCCCGCCCTGCCCTGCCCGTCACTTGGGCCAAGAGTTGGAAGGAACGTTCCGCAGCCTTGCAATCAGGCAGAGCCAGACCGCTGTCTGCCCAGACCACGCCAACCAAGGTCATTTTGGGAAAATGCAGTCCCTTGGCCACCATCTGCGTACCAACCAAAATATCAATTTGCTGATCGCGTACTTGCTGAAGTAGAGCAAGATAGTCCCGACGTTTTCCAGCAGTGTCGCTGTCTAAGCGGGCAACTCTCGCTTCTGGAAAAAGCCGTCGCGCTTCTGCCTCAACCCGTTCTGAGCCAATCCCCAGCCCAGAAACCGAGCTGGAGCCGCATTCTGGGCAGACGAGTTCTGGCTTGAGCGAGTAGCCGCAGTAATGGCAGATGAGCCTGCCGCTACCTCGGTGCAAGGTCAATGAAACTCGGCAATTACGACAGCGGATCACGGCCCGGCAGTCCTGGCAAAGCATAAAGGAAGCATAGCCGCGCCGGTTGACAAAGAGCAGACTTTGCAGCCCCTGTGCCAGATTGTCGCGGAGGGCCGTTGTTAGCCGTTCAGAAAAGAACCAATCTTGCTTGGGCCGCTTTTCCTTGCTCAGATCAACAAGCTCCACCTTGGGCAGGAGCTGGCCGTCAATCCGCTTGCTCATGGTCAGCAGCTTGTACCGGCCCTGCTGGGTGTGATAAAAGCTGGTCACGCTGGGCGTAGCCGAGCCGAGCAGTACCGGGCAGGAGGCAAAACGTGCCCGCAGCACAGCCATGTCGCGTCCGTTGTAGCGCAGGCCGTCGTCCTGTTTGTAGGCTGGTTCATGCTCTTCGTCAACAATTAGCAGGCCAAGCGTAGCAAAAGGCGCAAAGATTGCTGACCGCGCCCCAACAACAACCTTTGCCCCACCGTGCAGAACCCGCTGCCACTGATCAAAACGCTCGCCCACAGCAAGGCCGCTGTGCAAGACCGCCAATTTGCTGCCAAAGCGGGAATGAAAATGGGCTTCAAGCTGCGAAGCCAAAGCCAGCTCCGGCACGAGAATCAAAACATTTTTTTTCTGCTTAAGGCAGTGCTCTGTCACCCGCAAATAAACTTCGGTCTTACCGCTGCCAGTCACGCCGTGGAGAAGAAAAGGCTGAAATGTGTCTGCATCAACGGCGCGGCACAGTTCGGCCACAACTGTCTCCTGCTCTTTGGTTAAGGTTTGCGGGCGATCAAAAAAAGGCAGCATGTCACCAAAGGGATCGCGCAAGACCTGCCGCTCCTCCAAGCTGACCAAACCTGCCTCTGCCAGACCGCGCAAAGCCTTGCTTGCGCCCGGATAGAGCTTGGTCAGCACCTGACGCGGCAGAACCGGACTACCACTACAGTGCTGAAAAAACAAATCCAAGGTTTTCTGCTCAGACTGTTTCAGCTTGACCGCAGGCTGATCCGGGGACGGCGAACACAGTCGTACCACGATCTCGGTTTTTGCCTTAGCTGCCGCTGACCGACTACCTTGGACAGAGAACAGTCCAGAAGGAAGAGCAGTGCGGATAGTTTCACCAAGCGGATGATGGTAATAATCCGCCATCCAACGGAAAAAAGGAATCAGGGCAGGTGGGAAAAGCGGTTCCTGATCAAGGCATTCGGCTATTGGCTTGATCTCGCCAGAAAAAGATGCACAGGTCTCTGTTGACAGTTCCGCCAGCACCGTACCAACCAGCAGACGATTGCCCAGTGGTACCAGCACCCGGATACCAATAGGTAACGACTCGACATGACTATAAGTTAACGGGCCGGGCAGCGGTGCGGCGACCGCAACTTCATACAGCTTCATCGTCGCCGTTTGAGCAGTTCAGGAACGGCTGGTGCTACAGGTGCAGGCAGAGACGGTCTGGAGATACTCCCGGAAGGGTTTGCCAAGCGTGGGATGACTCATGGCCACATCAACAATGGCTTTCAGATAACCGAGCTTGTCACCTGCGTCGTAGCGGCGGCCCTCAAATTCGTAGGCATACATGCCCTGCTGATTGGCAAGAGTCTGCAAAGCATCAGTGAGTTGAATCTCGCCGCCATGCCCAGGCTTAGTTCTGCCGAGAATCTCAAAAATTTCTGGAGTCAGCAGATAACGACCTATAATGGCCTTGTCAGAATCCGACATGCCCGGAGAAGGCTTTTCCAGCATTCTATTGATTTTAAAAGTGCGCTCAAATTCCGTTCCCTCACCTTCAACAATGCCGTAATGGCAGGTCTGTTCCATTGGTACTCGCTGAATAGCAACGATGGACTCGCCCACCTGATTATAAAGGTCGAGCATCTGGCGGCAGCAGGGTGTTTCGCTGCGGACAAGGTCATCGCCGAGCAATACTAAGAACGGTTCATTGCCTACTACCTTACGAGCCATCCAAATAGCATGGCCTAAGCCAAGCGGTTTCTTCTGCCGTACCGAGACCACATCAATGAGATTAGAGATATGGGTCAGCTCATCTCGGAGCTTGAGTTTGTTTTTCTCTTTCAGGACGTTGTCTAACTCGTAGTCGTAGTCAAAATGCTTTTCAATCGCCGACTTGCCGTCAGAAGTGATCAGAATGACCTCTTCAATACCAGAAGCTACTACTTCTTCAACAATATATTGGATCGTAGGTCGATCAATAATTGTCAACATTTCTTTGGGAATAGCCTTTGTAGCGGGTAGAAAACGTGTACCAAGGCCAGCGACCGGGATAACGGCTTTACGTATTTGTTGCATAATATTTTCTATCTCTTTGCAAGAAACGTGGAAAATGCAGTTTTAGGTTGGTTAACGACAGAAGTGTTGCAGCGCATTATAGGTGACTTCACACGCCTTGGCAACTACTCAGGCTTTATGGACAAAATATGATTACTTAACTGGCAGATGCGAAACAACAAGAGTGCAAAAAGAAACAAGTGGTTGCCTTGAGTTTTCTGTTTTTCTTTGCTAATTACTGATACTATCTCCTCCTGAATTACGGTATGATAAAAACAGTAAAACTGTTTCTTGCAGAACATGCTGCACTGTTCTGCTTTTATCTCAGATCTTTTATTAGAACAACAGGGGAAATAACAGTGGCATTTATTGACGGCGGCACTGAACTTTTTGGCATTATTGGCAATCCTGTCCGTCACTCATTAAGTCCGATCATGCACAATGCTGCCTTTTTTAGCTTAGGCATGAACCGCGTCTATGTGCCAATACAAGCCATAGACGTGGTACAGACAGTGCAAGGGTTGCGTGCATTAGGATTTCGAGGTGTGAGCGTGACTGTGCCACATAAGGAAGCCGTTATTCCTTTGCTTGATACAATCGATCCAGTGGCAGCACAGATTGGTGCGGTCAATACGCTGCTCTTGCGGCAAGATGACAACGGCAAAGTGCAGATTCAAGGCTTTAATACCGACTGGTTAGGTGCCAATGCCGCTTTGATCGCAGCCAAGGTCAAACTGGAAAACAGTCGGGTCATTGTTGCAGGTGCGGGTGGTGCAGCTAAGGCCGTTGCCTTTGGCTTACAACAGGTCGGTGCCAAAGTGCTTATTACCAATCGGACCGCAGCGAGCGGTGAAGCCTTAGCAACGTGGCTAAATTGCGAGTTTATCCCTTTGCACGAAATAGCGCAACAGACTGGAGAGGTATTTATTAACACGACCTCTGTTGGTATGGAACCTGATGTGAATGTTTGTATTGTTCCTCCTGAAATTCTACCTAGATTTTCTGTGGTTATGGATATTGTCTATGCGCCGCTAGAGACGCGCTTGATCCGCGAAGCCAAAGCCGCAGGCTGCAAAACCATTGATGGGCTGGCCATGCTCCTCCATCAAGGCGCAGAGCAGTTTAGGATTTGGACTGGTCAAACTGCACCAGAAGCAGTGATGCGGACTGCTTTGCTGGAAGAACTTCACCGACGACGTAACCTGGCATAAGGAAAGTGTAGACTGGCAAAAAAAGGATACTCGATGCGATATATTCATGATACCTATCATGGCACTTTCGTGATACTCATAACGACATTGCCGTGATACTCATCATGATACGTTCGTGATACCTATCATGAGATAAAAAGGATACGTATCGCTAGGCTGATGGTATAAGGAGAAATAAATGGAACCAATCTTACAACTACGCAAGTTGCGTAAGTCTTTTGCCGACTTCACGGCTGTTAACGACATCAGCCTAGAAGTAGCAGCCGGAGAAATATTTGCTTTCCTTGGCCCCAACGGGGCTGGCAAGACCACAACCATCAAAATTTTGACTGGCCTGCTTCAGGCAGACAGCGGCACGGTGCTCATCAATGGAAAGTCGTTGACCGAGCAGCCCTTAGCCTGTAAACAGGACACCGGCTATGTCCCAGATCGGCCGTGGCTCTTTGAAAAATTGACAGGTAATGAATATCTCAAATTTATCGCCAGTCTCTATCAGCTTCCAGAGCAGCAGTTTAACACTGCCAGCCAGCACTATTTAGAACTGTTTGATCTCGGCAAATGGCAGGATCATCTGATTGAAAGCTACTCGCACGGGATGCGCCAGAAGCTGATTATGACCTCAGTCTTTATCCTGAATCAGCCGCTGATGATTATTGATGAACCAATGGTTGGCCTTGATCCTAAGTCAGCTCGCATTGTTAAGGAGTTGTTCAAGCAAAAGGCTGCTGAGGGAACAGCTATCTTTCTTTCTACCCATTCGCTGGAAATTGCCGAAGAACTCTGCCACCGCATTGCTATTATTACCGATGGTACCTTACGAGTGATTGGCACTATGGAAGAGCTGCGCAAGCAAGCAGGTACTACAGATCACGCTGTTGATCTTGAAAAAATCTTCTTGGATTTGACCGGAGCTTGGGAAATGCAGCAGGTGATTGCCGCGTTAAAAGAAGACTGAATACATGAAATGAAGCGAAGAGTATTTCTACGCTTGGCGGCCTACGGTTTAGCTACAGCTCTTGTTGGGAGCTACACTGTTTTTATTGAACCACGTATTGTTCTTGTTAACAACTATACAATTCCACTTGAGGATTTACCGCCAAACTTTCATGGTTTCACTATCGCCCATCTGACGGATTTGCATCTCGGTTTTCTGGTTTCTGCCGCCTTTATCGAAGGCGTGATCCAAAAGACCAATGCGCTGCGCCCTGATGTCATCCTTTGTACAGGCGATTATGTTCACAAAAGGGAAACAAAGAAAGAGATAGATGTCAAGACCCGGGTGATTGCTTTCCGATTTTTTAAACAAGTCAGGATGAGTTTTCCTCCACTTGCTGAGAGCCTCCATCGGCGTGACATGACCGAGGTTTCTTTGAGGAATATTCGAGTTGTAAATATCAAGATACCTGATCAGGGTTTCTTCAAGCT
>JAPEVH010000057.1 GCA_026645415.1 Candidatus Electronema sp. | reverse complement strand
GTTCAGCAACGGAAACAGTGAGCTGATCGCCGAATGCAAGATTTCCTGCATCTTGAAGATATTGAATTGTCGTATTTGTCATCTCTCGGTAACGATTTATTCTCTCTTCAAGCCCATATATTCGTTTCCGATCCAATTTCCCTTTATCCTTCAACATGGTGCGGATGCTGCTACGTTTATTTGCCTTTTTTAGAAACTCATGCGATGGCGAGTACAAAGTCATTGGCAAGACTAAATATACAAACAAGAAACCTCGTTCTTTCTCTCCAAGATATTGAAAAAAGTTTGTAAAAGCAGGAGCAAATATGAAGGGATTGTTATGCAGCACACGAAGGTGACGTAAAGGCTCGCTCATTTTCTTTGCACCTTCCATTTCAGGTCAGTATCCGGGGTGTCCATGCGTTGGTGCAACAGACCATTTCTGAAACCATCTGGAGTGTCTCCGAAACCTGATAAAGGCAAGCTTTGTTTTGCAACAGTCTCGTCATAAAGATCCTTTGAGTCAGCAAACTCATCTGAACACCGTCTGCAAGCCTTCCGATAGTCCGCCTTAAACCGTTTTTCGATGTCATTAGCGTACTCTTCAACAGATAGGGGATCTACGGCATATTTGCTAAACTCTTCCTGAATCGTTGATATTGTCGCTTCATGGTCGTGAATCGCGTCACAGATCACTTCGTCGTATTTAATATCTTTGATTTTACGAATGAAAAGATAATCACAGACCATACTGCTATCTGCTGACTCTTGAAAAGAGAAATGCTGTCGAGGGAAAATGCGAGTTTCCTTATTGTAGGTCGCATTAAGATCTCCAAGTTTGGCCTCGAACGCCTCATACGTTATTTCCCAACGTTCGCCTGCCGTTTTGTCGGCACGGCTGACAAATCCGATGAGTGAATTCAAATAATCATCCTTTTTTCCAGATAGTATTCCTCTCACTCGGTCTTGTTTCAATTCTTCATAAAGATCAGGAAGTTTCTTGGTTCGTGCTTCTATCCACACTTTACCGATCAGGTCTTTGAGTTTGCTTTCCCGGCTTGAATCCAAGACGAAACGCTGGTGCTTGAGAACGGCACTGGCGTTTTTCTTCGGGTTCGCATCCTTTGCTTTCTTATACTCAGCCTCAGCTTTTTCGTTGATGTGAGAAAGCAGCCTCAAACGTTTATCAGGATCAAGATCATTCCATTCTGAAATTGTTGTCTTCGGACCGAATTTTTGAGTAGTATGAAGAACAAGAGAAGTGTACAGCGTATGGTCAAATTTCTTCTCGTCATCAATCCAATTCCTGAGCGTATTCCAAAAATTATGGTGCCCATCCGTCAGGTTATCTTTATCAGAATATTGTTTCACCTCGATCTGTTGCTTATTTTCGATGGTGATATCTCCTAGTTCTTCAATGAGGAGCTTTTGACCTTGGCGCAGTTCATAACACTTCTGAACTGCCACGCAGAGATGATAGATGGTTCCGCGTGTTGATGCTGTCGCATCTTGTCGAGTCCTTCCATTACTCATGTGGCTCCCCTCATAACTTATCCCAGTTTAGCCAATTCACCAACACACCGCATAAATTCATTCCCTCGATGCTCGTAATTCTTAAACATGTCAAAGCTGGCGCAGGCCGGAGCTAACAGAACGGTATCGCCCGGCTTGGCTGCCGCAAAGCTCTTGCGTACAGCATCGCTCATATCAGCGGCAAATTGATGTCCGATTCCGGCAGCTTCCGCTGCTGCTGCCAGCTCTTGCTTGGCCTCGCCGATCAGCACCACATGCCGGACATGCTTGTGCAAGGCTGGAATCAGCTCGGTAAAATCGCCGCCCTTGTTGCGCCCGCCTGCAATCAGGATAACCTCTTTTTCCGCCCCCTGTTTGAAGCCTGCCAAAGCCGCAAGCACCGCACCGATATTGGTTGCCTTGGAATCGTTAATAAAACGAACGCCGTTGATTTCTCCAGCAGGGGTCATTCGATGCAAGGGCGGTTGATAATCGGCCAAGCCAACCCGGATGCCTTCAATTGCGCAACCAAAGACTCGCGCCGCCAAGATTGCTGCTGCCGCGTTATAGACATTGACCAGCGAACTAAGCCGGGTTTCGGTTATATCGTAGATTTCTGCGGCACCACTTGAAGTAAAGCCCGGCTCCAGCCGCACGCTTTGCCCTTCGACCTTGGCTCGGCAATCAGGCTGCATTCCGAAGCCCAGCACTTGGCCAGCACCCGGCATTGCCCTCGCCATAACTTCAGAATCATCCATGCCGATGATGGCGGTGTCGCTCTGTTGTTGATTGGCGAAAATCTTCCGTTTAGCGGCCGCATAGTTGGCAAAGCTGCCATGCCGGTCGATGTGGTCGGGCGAGAGGTTGAGCAGCAGAGCAATGTCGGGCCGGAAGCCGCCTGCTGCGTCGAGCTGGAAGCTGGACAGCTCCAGCACTGCCACTTCTGCCTCATCCGGCGCGCATAGCCAATCCAAGACCGGCGTGCCGATGTTGCCGCCGACAAAGGCTTTTTTCCCAGAGCTGCGCAGCAAATGGCCGATCAGACTGGTGACAGTGGTTTTGCCATTGGAGCCAGTCACAGCGATTACTGGTACTTGGATGCGGCCGGCAGCCAAAGCCAATTCGCCGACCACTGGCACACCTCGGTTGCGGGCGGCGGTCAGCACCGGCAAATCCATTGGCACGCCCGGACTGACCACGATCAAGTCCGCATCAGCAAAAAATTCTAGCGTATGGCCGCCAGTCTCCAGCGCAGCTCCGCATTGAGCCAGCACTGCCTGTTCTTCAGCGGAAATCTGCTGGCGGTGTTCAGAAACCGCTACGTGTAGCCCTTGGCTGTGCACATAGCGCACCGCCGCCAGCCCGGATTTGCCAAGGCCGACGGCAATGGCTTTCATACCTGACCGCAGTTCGATCATGTTTTTATACGTAGAACAAAAGAGTTAATCACTTCTGCGAAAGCATCCTTCACAGCAGTGCCGTCACCGTGTTGCTCGGACTGCCTTCTCCTGCTTTGTTGACCGCAATCACCCGATATTCCCATTCTTTGCCGCGCTTCTGATCGTTGAGCGTGACTTCGGTCTCAATTGATATTCCGGCCAGCGTCCAAGTGCCGCCTTCGGTCAAATCCCGCCGCTCGATCTTGTAGGAAGCCGCTGCGCCGCCGTCCGCAGGCTTTTTCCAATCCAGCATCAGCCAGCCCGCGCCCTGCCGCAGCACTTCAAGCAGCCTCGGCTGACCGGGCACTTGCAGCGCGTGTGGCGCAGACCGGCCGCCCCAGCCCAATTCCGACAATTTGGCATCATCGTCATGCACCGTATCTTCGGCATAATGGAGCACGGTTTTCATGTCCGTAATCAACGTGTCAAAGTCAGCCTGCTTGGTATCGGTAGTTTGCTTTGCCGCTGCCTGCGCCATAACCTGCGCATCGCTGGAATTGACCGCCGTGTCCAGCCGAGCTTGCAGTTGTTCTGGAGTGATTGGCGGCGCGGGGAAGTTCGGATTGTTTGCCAGCCCGCTGATGATGTTCTGTGCCAAGGCTCTGATTTGCATTTCTGTTTTTGGGAAACGCATGATGCTTTCTCCTTGTCTGTGCGACGGTGTTTTTTTGTCCGGCTGCGGCTGAGATGAACTCGGCAGCAGATTTCACACAACAAATATACAGCGTTGACTGCTGTAAATCACGCTGGAAATGGTCTGATGCACACTGGAATTGCCGTGATGTCAATTGGAATTACCCCGATTCCGATTGGAATTGGCTCAAAGTCAACCGGAATTGCCCTGATTCAAATTGACTTTGCCTCAATTCCAATTGACATCAGGCCGTTTTCGATTGGAATCGTCCTGATTCCTGTTGGAATTGGTGCAAAGTCAATCGGAATTGCCTCGTTTCCAATTGACATCGGGCCGTTTTCGATCGAAAACGTCTTGATTCCGGTTGGAATCGTGTCAATTCCAATCGGAAACGGGTTGATTTCAATTGACTTTGGGGCGATGCAAATGGCAGACGAACTGTCGTTGATCGCCTATTTTTAACTGCCTGCTTGCCTGTTCGTCAGTTACACATCATTTTTTTTGAAAAAATTAGATACTAATAACCCAAGTTGCGACCTATAAAAACATCTGAATTTTCCCCTGTATGTGTTATGTTTTTGTTGCCTGAAAAACACACAACCGCATACAGGAGGAAACAATGAATCTCGAAATTACAGCAATTTAC
>JAPEVH010000049.1 GCA_026645415.1 Candidatus Electronema sp. | reverse complement strand
GACGAGACTTCCGCCGCCAGATGACTGATCGTGCTCATATTTCACAGAGTTTGAAGAAATGAATTGATTTTTTAATCCTTTTACTCAGGCGTTCAAACTCTGTCAAGAAAAGTGATGGATGGTAAGGGAAAGGGAGGGTAGAGGTAAGAATAGATTGACAGAAAATGGAAGAGCTTATCGTAACCTGTCAAAAAAACGACCTACTTGGCTCGGATGATGGGCATCTGAACCGGGAATAAGAGCAATGCCCATTGCTGCGGCCTGTCTGATAATATCCAAGGTAGGAAACGGCTGAGGACGAATTTCATAGCCAGAAGTATTGACTTCCAAGGCTATTCCTTTCTCCTGCATAAGGAGGAATAATTCATTGATTTGTTCCTGATGGCGACCAGTAAGGCGAATATTAGGCAGATGGCGTAAGGCTGCGTCAAGATGACACAGCTTATCGCAAGGAATTACCTCACAGGCTTGATGTAAACTCCTAAAATAGGTTTCCAGCACTTTGTCTGGATTAAAAGCCTGCAGAGCGTCGATATGCTCTTGTTTGCTACTGAGCAGGTTGAGATGGCGGGTACCATCAAAATAAAAATGACAAGAAAGCCCTCGGTGTTCAAAAGGAAACTGAGCTAAGACTGCCAAGATACCATCGACCGCAGTCGCATTCCAGCCGATTTCTACGCCCAACTGAATTGTAATCTGACCAGCATACGCTGCCCGTAATCGTTCGCCTTCTTGGAAATAGAGAGTGAATAACTCCGGTGTGAGCCATATCTGATGGTCATACAACAACCCATATTCCAGATGTTCGAGAAAGGTCAGCGAACGAAAGCCTTTCCTAATTGCTGCCTGCACATAATCCTCCATTTCACCGGAGGCATGATTACAGAGTTTGGTATGAACATGGTAATCACCGCTGAGGTCAAGGGGTGGAAATCCGGGCATGAACAGCACCTCAGCGGCAGAGAAAGGGAAGAAGGATCAAGCGTTTCCTTTTGGGAAGAAGTGGATTACGCCATCAATATCCGATGTGTCACAGATATCACCGAATTCCATCTCAAAATTAAACAGCTCAACGATATCATTCATCTCCATGGAAAAAGACGGGCCGTCAGGAAGATGATAGACCAAGGTATCAACCTTAGTAAAGTCTATCGGTCTAGCAAATATTTTTTTCATCATGCTCACTAAGCAAAAGTTAGTCAAATAGGCTTCTGTGACAGTCCGCAGCAACAACATGCTTCTAGTAAAATTATAGTTTCTTTTACCGAAAAAACAAGATGTGGCTTTTTTTATGTTTTTAACAAAAGATAAAGTCGTTTAATGCTAAACAGTTATCCTGCAAGAACAAACTAATCAGTTGGCGTTTTTTGCTTCATTTCCCTGAACAGCTTCAGAGCCATAGCAGCAACGGCAAGCACACCGGCAAGCAGCCCGATCCAAAGCAACCAAAGTCGCCAAGGAATTGTAGGTGCTACTTTCAAGGCAGCAGGTCCAGCTAATACCTTTTGTGGGCCTATTTTCGCCACTTCAACCAGTTTACCATTGTTGAGCGGTTCAGCATCCCTAATGAGCTGCGCTACCCGCGAACGCACAGGTTGTAAGCCTGCTTGGCCAAAAACCAAACTGTACGGCCCTTGGCCTTGAGCAAGAAAAAGAAGCTGTCCGGGGAGCCAGCCTAAATCGAGTGCCGGAGTGAGATGGTTATTAGCTTCAGTTTCTAACCGCCAGAAACGATCTGTATTTGGAGCAAAGCGTAGGGCTTCATTCTCAAACGTTGTTCCTTCCACTGTCAGTCGCCAAGCAAGCAAAGATCCTCTGCGCTGCCACGTTGCTTTTTCGTCTGCTTTAGAAAAGATGGCAAATTCTGCCAAAGCATTCTGTTCCGGCAGGCGAACGTTAAGTTGATCCATCGGAAAAACTCCCTCAGTTTCATACAACCACGCCACGCGGTCGGAAGTCTTCGTAGAATCAGGCTGCCCAGACAAGGTAAGCAAAGAGCGTACCTGTGCCTGTGTTTCGTTGGCATATCCGGCCTTAACCTCAGTCAGGCTGATGCCATCCTTGCCCGATGGCCAAGAGAGGCGCAGATATTTGCCAGACGCTCTTTGCCTAAGATCAATTCGCTGGCGCAAGAGATTATGGCCACCAAAACGCAGTTCAGCCAAGGCTGCTGAGGCCACCAAGGGCTGCCAGCTATTCAGATCGTCGCTGCTGTCAATCCGTACCGAAGCAGAAAATTGTCCGCCTGTCCAAGCAAATTCGAGCCAGTCTGGGCGACGTTGCAGGGCTGAAGCATCAAGCAAATACGCATTGATGCTTTGTCTGTTCTCCTCTGGCTGATTTGAAGCGAAAGCTATAATCGCCCCGTTGCTGCCAATGGCAATGCCGAGATCAGCAGCCTTGCTGTTAGTTCCTGTTGACTCAGAAAGAGGAAAAAAGGGCAATATCTGGCTACTAGGTTGGGTACTCTGCTTTGGTTGAAGCTGGCGCAGAAGATGTGGCACTGGGCCGTGTGCGTTGAAGATTCGCAAATCACCAAGATCAGGCCGAGTGCAGCCTTTGTAAACCTCGGCAGGCAAGGTTAGGCTGTAGAGCGCGCTTCTACCGCTGACAGTCAACTCCATACCATAGGCAAAATCCTCCCGCTGCAAGGGCTGCGGCCCGTTGGCAGCAAAACAGGGACTTGGGGTCAGCAGCAGCAACAGCAAAACAAAGCGTTTCATTGCGCATCCTCCTTTTTTGGTGGCAAAGGTGAGAACCAACTAATCACAATCACCAACATGCCGACAGAGATGAAGGAAACAATCCGTTCTACCGTGCCACTTCTAGCGAGGTCTATCAGAAAGAGTTTCAGTACTGTGGCTCCGATCAGAACGCAACCTGCGAACCAAGTGCTGCGACTCTGGCGACGATCAGCAAGCACCATCACAGCGAGGGAAAGCAAGGCCCAAAGGATGGCAAGTGAGGTTTGATAGAGACGAGAGGCGAGCATTATATCAAAATCAAAAGATACTCCAGCCAGATGATGGACAGCACGAGCCAGCACAGTGTTGAGCCAGATAAATAGAGTACCGGCCCCTACAGCAACTAACGAAGCTTCATAGTGAGAATAATGACGCAGCAACCACCAACCGAGTGACAGCATCACCAGCAGTTGGCTGATTTCCAGCGGATTAAGCAGAGGAATAAAGGGCAGTGGTGCAGCATTGCCGGGACTAGCAAAGCAGCCTGCCAGTAGCCAGAGCCAGAGTAGAGCAGCAAGTACGGCCGAAGCCTGTCGTTGATAGATGGCCGCATAATCAGATAAAGGCCAGAAGGCTTGTAAGCGACGGATGTGTACCAGTAACAGCAGACCTGCTGGAATGATGCCCCAAACGATCTCATCCCAGACACCTTTGCTGCCCGTGAACGTACTTACCTCCCAACTCGTTTCTTTGGAAATAATATAGGTGAGCAGGAGAAAACTGAGGATATGATTGATTGCTAGGCAACGTTCTCGAAGTAGCCCTTGCCCTTGTCGCAGACTGTCATGAAGAAGGGCAAATGCCAGCGGCCAAGCGAGCCAGCCAAGCGCAGGCAGAAATCGTCCATCCATAACTAGGATATTAATCGCCATGATAACCATAAATAATGGCAGGCCCAAGCTCGGCCAAGCAGCCGTCTTCCAGTTTAATTTTGTAGCCAAACGGCTGAGAACAGCGCAGCTCAGGGCGGCAAAAAAGAGGTTAAGGTTTTTCTCAACTTGGAAATCTAAAAAGCGATCAATTTCATTAAATCCAGCGCAGAACCACCAGAGGCAGGCCCAGAAGAAGAGTGGCAGATGGTTCCATTTTTCGCAGCGGCGCAGATTATCAGCCTTATAAAGCTGCCATGAGGAAAAGAAGGCGGACAAGGCAATAATCACCGAGCCGAGATATTGGCCATTGAGCAGGGCAATGCCTCGGTCAAGCCGATGACCTGCAAGAAAGAAAAGACCTGCGCCAAACTGGAGCAAGAAACCGCTGCTGCGGGCAAGAAAACGGTTTTGTCGTAGCCCGACCCAAACCAGAGCCGCGCCTTCCATTGCCCAAGTCACAGCAGTCCATCTGCCGCTCAAGGCTAGCGGTATGGCCAAGGTGACAAAGACCACACCAAGGGCAAGAAAGGCTTCGGTCAGAGTGCGCATCCCTTGACGCAACCGTTCATTTCCTTTGTTCCACAAGACACTTGCTAAACCGACATAGAAGAGGCTCATGGCCAGCGCACTAACGGCAAGGCCGTGCGGCATATTTTTGACCATCCCAGCCTGAAGAGAAAAGCAGATCACTGGGGTGCCAAAGACCAAGGTGCCGTCCACATAGCCACGCAGGTTCGGCGGCTGGCGAAAAGCAAAAAGCACCCCGATAGCGTTGAACATCAGGAAAAAGAGAATTAGGAACGGTTCAGCAGTGGCAAAATGCTGGGGCTGGTAGTTGTGCAGTCCCCAGGCTGTACCAATACCAAGGGTGAAGATAAAACCAAGCAAATTTAGGCTGCGCCAAGCTCGAAACCACGAAACAGCAAGAATGCCAGAGTTGAGCAGAGCATAGTAGCTAAATAGGGCAATATGACTGCCACTGCCGTCAGAGAGAAGCACTGGTGCGAGAAAGCCGCCTGTCGCGCCGAACAGGGCTAAAGGGCTGGAATCTTGCAGGAGAGCCAAGGCGGTTGAGGTGGCGACCAAGCCGAGCATGAGGGCAAAAGTTAAGGGCGAGGGCAGCAGATGGTAGAGCTTAAAAGCCGCAAAGACGGTGAGGTACATAATACCAATGCCGCCGCCTTGGACGAGCAGAGCAAAACCGGGCCGGGCTGCCCGCTGTCGCCAGCCAAAACCGAGCAGAGCCATTCCACCTAGAGCCACACTGAGTAGCCGCATCTCAAGCGAGATAACATTGCGCTCGGCAGCATATTTGAGCAAAAAGGCTACGCCAAAGAAGAGCACCAGCAGACCAACGCGGAGGACAACATTGCCCTCGGTGAAAAAGGCTTTTACCTTGGCAGCGATTCGCTCATCAAATGAAGGAGGGGCGGAGGGCAAGGGCTTGATCTCCGTTTTCTCTGGTGCTGCCTGAATAGGTTCTGGAACGGGAAATACTGATTGAACAGAAGTTGTTGATTCTTGTTCCACTTCCCTTTGGCTGCGGCCTTCAGCTTTTGCAGATTCCTCGCTTTCTTCCTCAAACAAAGCAAGTTCCATCTCCTGGAGCCGCTGCTCTAATTGACTTAGCTTCTTCCCCTGGCGCGTAGTATGTCCCAAGAGAAAGCCAAGCAGCATCCCGATTAGCCATCCAGCGGCATCCTCAAGAATCCATGCGCCGAGAATGCCACCTGCAATAATGCCGATAATCGACAATGCGTTCACAAGACCACCTGCAAAAAGGTTAAGCGATCCGGGAGTGCTAGGTTACGTATCCCGGCAGCAAAAGGTTACTAAACCTTTTGCCAAATCTAGTTAGCCAAAGATAGTCTGATTAGCTTTTTTTGTCAATGTCTCTGAACGGTTGCCTACACGGAGCTGACCCATTCTTTGATATAATCTGAGTCGTCATTTCTCCATTTTGAGTACAGCCAAAAATCTTAGTTCACTGCTCCTCCTAGTCTTTCTGTCTACATTGCAGGCATTTCCCTTAGCAAAATGAGTCTGTTGTCTTATTGTTAGGGCTACAGGAATATGTTTTCTTGTACAGAAGATGAAAAACAACTGGGCGTAGGCTCAAAAGCCTTTAAAAAAGCTCTCCCCCAGCGGCTGCTGACCGGGCATTTTTCCCGATAAAATGAGTTTCCAGCCTTATTGAATAGACAGCCGGAAAAGTTATAAATTTTGAATTTCAAGTGACAAGAGATAAAGAACACCCTTTAACCTAAGAGGCCTTCATGGTCACGGGTGCGCTGGTGGTGGAGCGCATCCATTCCTATCCCGGCGTGGGCACTCTGCTTTTTCAATGCCATCCGACTGCGCGACCTGCCGGTGATTCAAGCTGTGGTGCTGATCTCCTCGCTCATGGTGCTGGTCGCCATGACCAGTCTGGAGTTTGTTTATGGCTGGCTTGATCCAAGGGTGAAAGAGGGGCGGTGAGTGGAGGTGATTTGAGCAATGCGTTGTCCTACTTAGCTAGAGCTGGCCTATCTTCTGCATATACTTCATGTAGATCATTGAAATGATAGTTGCCCCGCCTCTTATCTCATCAGGGAGAGCTGGATAGTCAGTGCTGAATTCTTTAATGACCTGATGAGTATGTTGCTCAATTTCTTTGTAAGGTATTTTTGTCTTCTTTTCGATCTGAGCAATAATAATATCAAGCCCTTCTTCAAAGCATTCTTTGC
>JAPEVH010000004.1 GCA_026645415.1 Candidatus Electronema sp. | reverse complement strand
AGGCTCAGGCTTTCTGCTTCCTCAGCTTCCAGCGCAGGTGTATCGTCGTCATCAAAATTGAAGAAAGAATCTAACGGATCATCTCCATCATCTTCCTCTTCTAAGGTAGGCGCCAATTGAGCTTGTCCAGTTACCTGAGATATTTTTTCAGAGAGTCTAGCAGGGCTTGGTTCATCAGCATCCTCTAGGCTCAGGCTTTCTGCTTCCTCAGCTTCCAGCGCAGGTGTATCGTCGTCATCAAAATTGAAGAAAGAATCTAACGGATCATCTCCATCATCTTCCTCTTCTAAGGTAGGCGCCAATTGAGCTTGTTTATCTAATTTCTTATCTTTTTCTGTATCTTCTTGACTTGCTGCTTTTTCGGAAACTCCTGTACCACCTTCATCACCAAAATTAAAAAATGAATCTAATTTTTGATCAAATTCCGCTGTTCGTGCTTCACTAAGGTCGCTTGGCTCCAGTCCAGTACTGAAACCACCTTCTTCATCCTCATCAGCTAAAGCAGGCGTTATACCGCCTGTAGCACTACCAAAAAGTGTATCTTCTGACCATTCGTCTTCTTCATCACGCTCATCAGGAATTTTAGTTTTTTTAGGAGATGTTTTGTTGGTAGCTGGAGCTTGTTTTTCTTGGGAAGGTGCTGAAAAAAGAGCATCAGGAGAGTTCTCTAGGTCATCAATGTCGAGTTGCTCTGCTTCATCATCCTCTTGGCCAAATAGCCCATCAATATCCATTTCATCATCAGATACAGATTTTGTCTCTTCTTGGGCGACCTGCGCTTTTTTCGCAGTATCAGGCTTCTTTTTTGCTGGAGTCGGAACAACTTTTTCTGCTTCTGGCGAAGCTGCCGTGTTGTTAGTAGCTACGGATTTAGCAATAACATCTTTCAGGCTGTTGAGACTGCCTATCTGCTCCACGAGGATCTGCCGTCGTTGTTCAGCTGCCAAATTTGGGCTATCCAGCAGCATCTTCAACGCATCATAAAATGAATGCAGAATGGTGAAGGAGTCGGGATGGGCGTTACTTGTTTGTTCTCGAATATAGGCACCTAAGGCTTGCAAGCCTTGGACCAATACTTGTGCTTCAGTGTTACCACTTAAGTGTTGACGCAGCTCAGATGCCTCCTGATGAAATTTCTCTAAACCCTCGTCAGTAACTTCCCATTCTAGTCCAAGAATAGTAACTTCCATGCTGCGAAGTGGCTCAGGGATATTGCTCTTCTCTTCTTTAAGAGTCGGTTTCTCAGGCTCAGTGGCAGCAATTATTTTTTTTTCCTCTACCACAACAGTCTCAGGTGCTTGCTCATCAGTCCGTGCCTTCCGCATTGCGCTAATCTGATACTGGAGCACCTTGAACTTGCGGATATCTGCCTTCAACAGGGCAGTAATACTCTCGCCGCTGATGCTGGATGAGGAAATTATTTTCTCATAGTTGTAGTAAAGAGTGAGCAATAATTTGATGGCATTAGGATGAGCATAAGCACCTTCCGCACGCATATACTGGCCCACATTATCCATGCCCTGAAGATAAATTTGTGCTACTTTATCATCTTTCCACAGAGCTTTCAGATTAGCCAGCTCTTCACTCAACTCGATTAGGATATCGTCAGTGATGTCCCATTCCAGCGAGAGAACGATTGATTTGAGTCTCAGCAGCGGCGAGTCGTCATCCTCTGCAAATTCAAACAAATCAACCTCTTCGGTATCAAACGACTCGTCTGCAAACTGCGTGAGATCTTCAAACTCGTTGATTGAAGGGGCCATAGTCTTATCCGGTCTCGTCAGCGTCGTGGTAGTAGCATTGCCGATACAACACGTTTAACTCAGAGCAGTTTTTTCTGCACTGACACCACAGTCAGAGATATTATTTTTTTGAGAGTTTCAGGGACATTGTGTCCAGTAAGGGCACTCGCCTCAAAGTAAGGTACCTTCAGCTTGCTGTTCAGATCCTGTTCCAGTACAGATGTCGGCAAGATAGGTATGCCTTGGTCCCGCAGATCAACCTTGTTGTACTGCATAACCAGAGGTATTTTGAAAATCGACTCTTTGTATTCCTTAAGGTTTTCGTGAAGCTGATTGAGGGAGCGAATGTTTTTTTCTCGCATGGCCTCTTGTGCATCAGCAACAAAAACAATGCCATCCACGCCTTTCAGGACAAGCTTTCGCGTGGCATTGTACTTCACTTGGCCTGGTACAGTGTAGAGCTGAATTTTTAACTCATAGCCTTTGATTTTCCCCATATCAAAAGGGAGAAAATCAAAGAAAAGAGTACGATCGCCATGCGTCTTCAGACTCACCATCTCAGACTGAATCTGCTTGCTGAATTTCCGATTGATATACTCAAGATTTGAGGTTTTTCCACCCCTGCCAGGCCCGTAATAAACAACTTTTACCTGAACAATTTTTTCGCGTAGATTAATGAAACTCAAGGCAGTCTCCTGCTGAATGGATTGATGCTGTTGACAGCAAGAAAAAGTCCTGTTACTTGCCAGTCCAGAGCTTGCGTATCTGCTCTAAGGCTTTAACTACGTTCAACCGTAAGAAGCCAAGTGAAATATGTTTGCCAAACATAGTAATGAGCAATAACTCATCATCCACCTTGGAAAAATGGATATTACAGTCTGTGCCCTTATGGAAAAGTAGAGAGAATTCTTGCTCGCCTACGAGTTTGGCCATTGCATCCACGGTGGCAAAGTTACCTGCCGCCAAAGCTGCAAAAGAATACACGTCATACCGCGAGGCACCGTTGTCTTTGGCCGTGATAATATTTCCTGCCATGTCAATAATGATGACACAGTCCACCCCTATTTTGATGAGCTGCTCAGATAAAATCTCATCAATTTTTTCAAGCTGCTCCTGACTGACTACGCCGTAGTTCATCTGGTACCCTCATTCACTTTGCTGTGGTTGTCCGGCAGCGGGCTACCGGTAGATCTCTATTTTTTTGACTATACGCCAGATCATCTGGTATATGAAGCTGTTTGTAATACTTTTACCTTTTTTTTATCTTTGCGGTACTTCCTCTACAAAAAAAGACTGAAAATACCCACTGTACAATACCAGTAGAAAAGTGAAGACCTTGCTGGATTTTCGCGTCTGCGCTTGATTTTGTCAAGGGTTCTACTCCCCAGTGCCCTACTGTATCTGGGGAGCTTTGTGACTCTACTAGGCTTATTTCTTAGATATTTTACGAATTCTAGAGATCGTGCCAAGATAGATTTTTTCTGCGACATCGTCGAGAATCTGCTCAATAGCTTCATCTTCATTCGCCGCATTCTGCACCACGGTATTATAATCCTCTGTCCAGACTTCGTTTGGTGCCTCCCAGATAATTTTGCCGGTCTTGAGATCTTTGAGTACATAACGGAGCACCAATTCGACCTTGACATCTGTAGTTCGGGCGGAGCTGTTCCAACCAATGCCGGGCAGATGAATAGAGACTATTTCTCCTGCCAACATCATGTCTGCGCCTTCTTTTTCTTTGGTCAGATTGAGCTTATCTGATTTCAAAAACCACGAAGACAAGGCGTTATACATGGTACTGTCAATACCAAGCCGGTCAGTACGATTTTGCCATGTTTGCATATAAATCGATACGACTGGCCCATCATAGACATTAGGAAAATAATAACCGCTACAGCCGCCAAACAGCAATGAGAGGCAGAAAATGGGTAGCAGCTTTGCAAATATTCTATTCACAGTCAGCTCCTTTGTTTTGCGTCGAATCACTTAACGACAATATTAACAAGTTTGTCTTTGACTACAATAATTTTCTGAACCGATTTTTCAGTGATGAAACTCGTCACTCGCTCATCAGCCAGAGCCAGAGCCTTTATCTCTTCTTCACCGGTCTCTGTTGGAACTTGGAGGCGGGAGCGCAGCTTGCCGTTAACTTGGATGACTATTGTCAGCTCGTCTTCTAGTGTGGCCGCATAGTTAGCATCCGGCCAACGCTGCTTCTGCAAGGTCTGGCTGTGGCCTGTGAGCTGCCACAGTTCCTCGCAGAAATGCGGCACCATCGGAAAAAGAAGGAGGAGGACGATTTCCAAGGCTTCTCTGAGCACATCTTGATTCATAGATGAAGCTGTTTCCTCGCCAGTAGCTGCACTGATTTGGTTAACAAGTTCCATTACCCCAGCTATGGCGGTGTTGAAATGGAAGTTGCTTTCAATGCTCCCCGTTACCCGGAAGATAGTTTGATGGGTTTTGCGGTGGAGCTGGCGGTCAGCAGGGGCAAGCTGGTCAATTGCGATATTGCCTGCATGTTCAGCGGCAAAGCAAGCCAAGTTAGCATGAATCAAACGAAAAACCCGGCTGAGGAAACGGAAACATCCTTCAACGCCTTGCGGATTCCATTCCAAATCACGTTCTGGTGGAGCAGCAAAAAGGGCAAAAAGCCGCACTGTGTCTGCGCCATATTGTTGAATCAAATCATCCGGGTCTACCACATTACCCTTGGACTTGGACATTTTAGCACCGTCTTTGATCACCATGCCTTGCGTAAGCAGGTTGGTGAACGGTTCAGAAATATCCAAATAGCCGAGATCACGCAGCAGCTTGGTGAAGAAACGAGAGTAAAGGAGATGGAGGATTGCGTGTTCAACACCGCCAATGTATTGATCAACAGCCAGCCAATACGTGCCTGCTTCTTGGTTGATAAGGCTAGTTTCGTCGCGTGGGCTAATGTAGCGGGCAAAATACCATGACGATTCCATGAACGTGTCCATAGTATCGGTTTCGCGCTTGGCTGCTTGACCACACTTAGGACAGCTTGTGCTGTAAAACGCTTCCTGATGGTGAAGCGGGGCATGACTACCGTAAGGTGACTCAGTGCCCGGCAGCACCACAGGTAGCTGCTCTTTTGGAACTGGCACTGTGCCGCAGCTTTCACAGTGAATGACTGGAATTGGCGCGCCCCAGTAGCGCTGGCGAGAAATGCCCCAGTCGCGGAGCCGCCATGTGATGTGTGCTCTACCAATGCCCTGTTTTTCCGCCTCGGCAATGACCGCTTTTTTCGCCTCTGTCGCAGGCAAACCAGAAAATTTTCCTGAATCTGCTAAAACACCGTCTCCCTCCCAAGCCGATTCCATACTACTGCCTTCAAGCCGTTCCTCTGGCTGCACTACAGGGCGCACTGGCAGATCGTATTTGCGGGCAAACTCAAAATCGCGCTGATCATGCGCAGGTACCGCCATAACTGCACCAGTGCCATATTCCATCAGGACAAAGTTAGCTACGTAAATCGGCACCCGCTCGTTGGTGAAGGGATTGAGACAATATTTGCCAGTGAAAATACCGTGCTTTTCCGGCTCTTGATCCAAGGCCATGCGCTGCTTTTCTTGCAAGGTTTGCTCGATAAAACCGCGCACTGCTGCCTCCTGCTCCGTGCCTGTAATCAGGCTATCAATCAGCGGATGCTCCGGGGCCAAGGACATGAAAGTCACACCAAAAATGGTGTCGGGCCTTGTCGTAAAAATCGTGATTTTGTCGTCCCGTTCTTCAACCTGAAAATCGCAAGCTAAACCTTGGCTTTTGCCGATCCAGTTGCGCTGCATGGTCACGACTTTTTCTGGCCAGCCACCCAGCTTGTCAAGATCAGCCAGTAATTCCTCTGCGTAGTCAGTGATTTTAAGGAACCAACCATACATATTTTTTGGTACTACTTGGCTGTCGCAGCGCCAGCAGCAGCCATTGATCACCTGCTCACGGGCAAGAACCGTGGCGCAATCCTCGCACCAGTTGACGGTAGTCTTTTTACGATAAACCAGCCCTTTTTCTAAAAGTTGGAGAAAAACGTGCTGTTCCCAGCGATAATATTCTGGACGGCAAGTAGCAATTTCTCGATCCCAGTCATAACTCAGACCCATCGCCTTGAGCTGGCCGCGCATATAATCAATATTGCTGTAAGTCCATTGAGCTGGATGCACGCCATGCTTGAGAGCAGCATTCTCTGCGGGTAAACCAAAAGCATCCCAGCCCATTGGATGCAGGACGTTGAAACCGCGCATCCTCTTGTAACGGGCTATCACATCGCCAATGGAGTAGTTACGAACATGCCCCATGTGGATGCGCCCTGACGGATAGGGAAACATCTCCAAGACGTAATATTTAGGCTGCTGCGGATCTGCACTGACTTTATACGGCTGTTCTGTCTGCCAAATCTGCTGCCATTTCGCTTCAATGCTTTTGAAATCGTATTTGAGTGTTTCCTGCCTGCTGGTGTCCATAATAATTTGTTCTGCCTAAAAGGAAAAAAGTCTGTTGATCGAAGCAGCATACAATGTGCTGTTTTTTCTGCACAGCAAAAAATGTGACTAACGCACAGAATTTGGCTTGTTTTGCCTATTTTTTAGCCGAACGAAGCCCCTGATGGTTCGTTCCTGTTGGTATAGTTCTCGAAAGAAGTATATTCGCCCGTAAACGTCAAAGTAATCACCCCTGTCGGCCCATTACGCTGTTTGCCAATAATCACTTCAGCAATGCCTTTATTCGGATTGTCTGGAGACTTGTTATAGACTTCGTCTCTGTAAATAAACATAATAACATCAGCATCTTGCTCAATTGCGCCCGAATTATGACTGACTATGCCATCTGCTAACCAACAGGCATTACCTGGTACGGTTAGATCAAATACTTCTTCCTCACCTACTGGTTCGATAGCAGTCACTTTGTCCCAGAACAAATCATTCTTTGTGAGGTTGAGCAACCAGTTATCATCCAATTGCTTGGCGTAGCTGAACAGGCTTTCCCGTGAAGGGGCAAACTTAAAACTTGCTGTTCCATTATACGCTCTGCCACGCAGCTCGGCCATTTGACGAGACGTTATACCTTGTAGGTGCATTTGTTCACGGACATACGTAAACACTTCTTTCGGCAAAGTGTCTATATTAGGATTGCTGACAACGTTCTCCAGCATGGCCGTTGCTTTTTCCGCAGGTTCTTGACGTGGACCAAATGCACCAATCTCCCGGAGAAAAATCCGTTGTTGTTCTGCTCCAGAAATATCGGCAGTGAACCAGCCTTGCGAGCTTGTGGCCGCTGTGACATGCTTGATGCGGGCGACAAGGCCAAAACGCAGGAGCAGGGCAGCAACATCACGAATAAGTCTCTCACTTGCTGTGCTGAAATAAATTCTTGGTTTTTCCTTGCCAGCATGAATACTACCGTCTGTTGCCCAGAGATGGCGGAGAAAAAGAGCAAGCTGCTCTTTGGGTAATTGGAATACACCCATTGGCAAATGCTTTTCATGTGAACGTTGGCCAAATATCCCTAATTCCTTGAGCCACTTGCCAACCCCAGCTGGATGCCAGCGGTTACCATTGCCGCTAATGACTAATTGATGCCAGTTGCCCCGTCCGGCTTGACGATTGACTATTGAGCCAAAAAATTGCGCTGCCTCAGTGACTGCCACGCTGTTCTCTTCGCTGGCAGTGGTGTAGCGTAACGGCTGTTTTTTGACATAACTACCGTCACCAACCAAATGTGCCAACAGAATAATCTCGTGCTCAGACCAAGAAGTTGACTGCGCAGGTTCCGGTAGATTGCGGGCAAGAGCTATACGGTCACCGGGCTGGAGGTCGGCGGCCAGTTTCCATTCATAGAGACCGCGCAGCCGATGTGCCTTGGAGCAGCGCAGGCTGCGTCCGCTGGCGAACTGAATCCGCACAATTTCTTTTTTGCCTGCTGACCAAACCATCTCTGCAACTGACGGCTCAAGTTTGCCTTCTTTATTCAATGAAATAACAGAGGGTTTTTCTCCGACCAATGCACAGATGGGAACACGGCAGCCATCAGCAAGCATCACCAAAGTGTCACCGGTCACACATTCCCGTAAATCCGACATCATAGGTCGCTTATCAGTGCGGCTTTCCAAACTTCGGTTGAGCTGAGATAAGGCCAAGACCGGCACATCTAGCTCTTTGGCCATTGCCTTTAACGAGCGGGAAATTTCACTGATTTCTTGATTCCTGCTTTCGCTCCTAGAAGGCCCTTGCATAAGCTGAAGATAATCGACCACGACCAAGCCTAAATCATGCTCTGCCTTTAAACGTCTGGCTTTGGCACGCATTTCTAGCACGGTCACGCCTGGAGTATCATCAATATAAATAGGCAAGTCTGTAAGCATCCCAGTGGCCCTTGTGAGCTTGGGCCAGTCAGCTTCCACGAGACGACCTGTACGAATACGTTGCGAATCTACTCGACCAAAGGCACAGAGCATTCGTAGGGCAAGCTGTTCTGCTGACATTTCGAGACTGAATACAGCAGTCGGCACCTTATTGACCATTGCCGCATGTTGAACAATATTTAAGGCCAGCGAGGTGTTGTGCGTGACTATGTAATTATTAGTCACATAAAGCTGAGAAGGATGACTCACTGTGATGCACTGCGTTTCAGTCACTCGACTTGGCACAATACTACGAATATTTAACCGGCGAATACGCTGTCTTGTCTTGATCCGTGCCTGTTTTTTTTGTAGGAGAGATAATGATTCTGCATCAGGAATTTGAAGGTTACAAACGTATGCAGTTTGGCCTATTCGCTGTTCTTGATTATACGTGTATTTTGCTTCCTTTGCGGAAAAATTGGCCGTGCCACCGAGTGAACGGACAAGTGCAATCATGTCCTCAGCAAGCTGCCTACTCACTGTGCAAAAACGGATAGCACCAAATTTTTCCACCCAGCCGTCAGTATCCAACAGCCCAGCTAAAAGCTGCATCCGTCCTAGACGTGAGGCTTTCAGATAGCAAGCAGGGATAAACTTATCTTCAGCCCGGCAGCCCCAAATGCCCAATTGTCGCAAGGCAGCGACAATTGGATTTTTTTGTACTCCCTGAATACCCTTGCAGTGTGCGCCATCCTTTAGGACGATTCGGTAATCAAAATTTTCTGAATGGACAAGAGTCATTCGCTTACCGATAGCTGTTTTGATCTTCTGCAATATCTCTACGCTGGCTGTGCTGAACTGAAGAGAAGATCCCCGCAGCGTTCCATCACCGAGTAAGGCACCTAGCAGCCAAGGGTCAAGCAACAGATTGTCATCAAGGCCAAAGTCACCACTAAAGGTATCAATCCAGAGCCGGTTCTGATACCGTTTCCGCTGAAGCAGTTCCATCAATTTGCTTGTATTGATAATGCGGGGCTTAGGCCAACTCCGATAATAAATTTGCCAGAGATGTTCAGCACAGCATTCCGTGGAACGTCCATCTGCAAACGTGATCTGGTACACTTGCTGTTGACCCTGCGGATAAATACCTAGCACCTGCGAAGGCTGGCCGTCAACCGAGGCCAGACTGTCACCAATACGGAGTTTACCCATCTGTTTGAAGCCTTCAGAAGTTAATACAAGGGCATCAAGCGGTTGAGCCTTCCCCATACTCGGTCTGGCTGCCAAAATAATCAGATCTGAGGGTTGTAGGCCAGCAGTCATTCTGTCTAGCTCTTCGTAGCCAGTAGCCACGCCGGTAACATGCTCTCTCCGTTCGGCGAGCCGCGTTATCCGGTCAAAAGCTTTGGGTACGATCTTTGCCATCGACTCAAAGCCTTGCTTTTTCCGAGACTGGGCCACCTCAAAAATCGTCTGCTCTGCCCGATCAACCAGCGCATCAATGTCATCTTGGGCATCATAGCAGCGAGCTGCGACCTCATTACTGCTTTGGATTAGCCGTCGCAGAACAGCTTTCTGGCGGATAATCTTGGCATGATGCTCCAGCATTCCGGTAAAGGGAATGACATCTGTGAGCTGGGTTAGATAGTCTTTTCCTCCTGCCTTTTCCAGCCGGTTTTGGTCTTGAAGCAGGTTAGTGACTGAGAGCAGATCGTGTGGTTCTTGCCGCTCAAACAGACTAACTAAAGCCTCGAAAATAACTTTATGGGCAGCTACATAGAAGTCTTCAGGCTGGAGCAGCTCTACTACCATGAGCAGTGCTTTGTCCTGAAGCATAATAGTGCCGAGCAGGGTCTGCTCCACTTCCACATTCTGGGGTGGTAGACGACCTGATGTGGACGGGGCGGCGGATGCTGACTGATCACGCTGTCCAAAACGGCGGAAAGGTATGAGATGGTCAGACAACGGAGACATTGCCCCGGAAAGGTGGAGTGTTAGCTACATGTTGCCAAGAGATGGCAGAGAAAGAAAAAGGCTGTAGCAATACGCCACAGCCTTGACTTACAAAAAATATTTCCAAGAAGCAGTCTGTTAGACTCCTACAGCGGTTTCAGAGACTACCTGCACGGTGATTTCACAGGTCATCTGATAGCCCACCTTGACTGTAACAACAGTCTCGCTAATGCTTTTAATTGCTTCCTTCAGCATGATGGCCTTGCGTTCTATGGTAACACCACGCTGCGTAAGCTGTTCAGCAATGTCCGCGCTGGTAACTGAACCAAAAAGACGACCTTCATTACCAGTTTTACGAGTAATGACAACTGTCATATTGGCTAGTTGAGCAGCCAGAGCCTCGGCATTTTTCTTTTCCTCAGCCAGTCGCTTGGCAATTGCCGCTTGCTCTTTCTGAAGCCGAGCCAAGCTCGCTTTGTTTACCGGGGTGGCAAAATTTTGGGGAATAAGATAATTACGGGCATAGCCGGGCTTAACCTTAACCACCTCGCCTTCCCGGCCTAACGTGTCGATTGTTTTGCGCAAAATGATTTCCATTTGCCTGTTCCTCGTCGATCTGTGAGTTGGCTACTGGACAATAGCTCTTGTTTTCAGGATTACCTGTCAGCTTGCTCGTCCGGTGCCAGTTTGCGGAAGTCGGCCCAAATGTCTGCTACGCCGGCTACGGTTAGCAAAAGCATACCGTAACCTTGAGCCGCTACGATGAAATATAGAAAAAATCGCCACAAGGCTGGAACCTTCCAACGGTGTAGCAGGTGTGCAAATACTGCTGTGCCTTGAAAAAAGTAAATCAAAGTCATTACAGCAGTCACGGTATATCCAGTGGTTTGTATGTAACCGCTACCGATTACTGCTAAACCTGCTCCAACGATCAGCAGCCAGACACATTGATCCGGCAATCGCCAACAACGATATTCCTGCCAAGGGGATTTATCTGGCCATAATTTATATAATAGCCAGTTGCTTAACGTCATATTGAGCCAGACAGTGAGTACTATACTGCTTGCTAATAGTCCTGGCAACAAGGATGGCAAATGTTGACGTAGCCATGCACTCGTTACCTCCATGCTGTAGAGCATCTCGGCAGGGAAATCTGTACTACTGACTCGATATGCCTCGACAAGCTGAGTCAGTGAGGTTTGCAGATCTGTAAGCAAGCTAGTATATGGATTAATACCTGTCAGTACCGCATAACAGAACCAATATCCTAGCCAGCTCAATGCAAGAACGACTATCCCTGCACCAGCAGCTCCTGCCGGAGATTTTCCTTGAACAGCACTTTGGCGGAAATTCCAACCTAAGGGTACTAAGGTCAAGGAAAAAAGAAAAATTTCCTCAACACCCAATAGTATTGTACAAATACCACTTAACAGCAGACTGTTCCGCAGCAGGATAGCAGTGTGGCTATTATTATCTACCGTCTGCAAAAGAACAAATATTGCAACGGCTAATAGTGGTGTCAGCCAAGCAAACAACAGTGGAACTACACTAGGTAACAGAAAAAGCAATGCTATGAGTAAAGACTGAATAGGAACAACACGCTTTATCTTTTGCTGCATGGCTCTTGTTTCCGCCCATTTTTACAGGGCGGAAAAATTAAGGCTGTATAATACCAGAATAAGGCAACAAGGCCAAATGCCGAGCACGTTTAATGGCCTCAGTTACTTGTCGTTGATGCCGAGCACAGGTGCCGTATATCCGTTTTGGGATAATTTTACCACGTTCAGTAACAAAATTACGTAGCATTTTTACATCTTTGTAGTCAATTGCTACATCTTTATCGGCACAGAATTTACAAACTTTACGACGTTGAAAAATCTTTTTGCGGGGTGCGCTCATGATTTTGGCTCTCCTGAATAAGTAATCAGATTAATTCAGCTCTTCACTGTCATTGTCATTAGCGTCATCTGCATCGCTGTTATCCTCACCCTCGTCATTTTCAGCTTCTGCCTCAGCAGCCTTTGCCGCAGCGATAGCAGCAATCTTTTCTTTTTCCTGCTCAACACCAGCCTCATCAATTTCCTCGGCCAGTTTGATGGTCAGATAACGTAAGACACGATCATCGATGCGGAAAATACGCTCCATTTCTTGAATTGCGCTCTGTGTGGTCGCATAATTCAGACAGAAATAGTAGCCCTGACTTTCCTTCTTAATCGGGTAGGCCAGTTTTCTGATGCCCCAGTGATCAAAATCAATAATTGAGCCGCCCTCAGCTGTGATTATAGCTTTGGTACGCTCAATCACTTCAGTGAACAACGTTTCACCTAAACTGGGACGAAGTATACAGGTGGTCTCGTAATGACGCATAAAGCCTCCTCGTGGTCATTATGGCCCTCGCTTATCCTATAGGAGAGAGCAAGAAGGGTTGCGAAATGCAAAAAAAAAGACAGATAAAACTGTCAGGTTAATGAAGGGGAAAATATAGCACTGACTCGGCATCAGTGTCAACAGAAATACCATCAGGCGGACTTTCTTGTTCTCGGAGGTCAGCAGCGATCAAGCCTGCATAGATACCTTGTTGCTGAAGCAGCTCTGTATGACTGCCTTGTTCAGCAATTTTTCCTTGATCAAGAACTATAATTCGATCAGCTCGACGAACTGTGGAAAGACGATGTGCAATTACTAACACGGTTCTGTGGGTAAACTCGGTACGTACTGCCTGCTCGAGTAACTGTTCTGCTTGGCTATCCACTGATGACGTTGCCTCATCGAGGATTAAGATAGCAGGGTCGCGGCAGAGCACTCTGGCAAAGGCCAGAAGTTGTTTTTCTCCAGCAGAGAGATCAAGACCACCTTCGCCAATGCGCGTGTTCAGGCCAGAAGGCAGTCGATTGATAAAGGCGGTTAATCCGGTGCGATCAAGAAGCTGCTCAATGGCCTTTTGATTAAGTCCGGTATCTTGACGAATATTAGCCAGCACGGTATCTGGCTCGATCAACGGATCTTGTAGCACAAGACCAATTTTCTGTCGCAGAGTTTTGGGCGAGAAATGGCGCATGTCATGACCATCTATCAGAATACGACCAGAACTTGGATCATAAAATCTCACCAAAAGGCTAACCAAGGTTGATTTCCCTGCTCCGGTTGGCCCTGTAATAGCAACAGTTTCTCCGGCCTGAATATACAAGTCAATATTGCTCAAGGTATCCTTGCTTGCCTTCTGCATTTGCCCTTGCCGGTCTTCCTGCTGATAGGCAAAAGAAACCTGCTCAAAGCGAATCGCCCCGCTGATCAGATTACCGTCCAAAGGCTGGGCTGGTTCTTGAATACTGCCAGAAAGATCAAGTAGCTCAAATATTCGTTCTGCGGAGGCCAGAGCAGATTGGACTACCGAGTATTTACGGGCCAATTCCAGCATGGGCAGAAAAAAAAGGCGCATATAGGCGAGAAAGGCAGTTAGCTCGCCCAAAGTAAGCTGTTTGCGGAGCACCTCGCCGCCGCCATACCAGAGGATGGCGGCTACTGCCAGCCACGTAAGCAGCTCGATCATCGGCATAAAAGCTCCGAAGCAGCGGATCAGGCGCAGATAACGCTGTAAATATTCCTCATTCAAAACCCAAAGACGGTGCAGACTCTCTGCCTCTCGGTTGTATATCTGAATGATATCTAAAGAAGAGACAATTTCTTGAATAAAGGCATTAAGTACGGCAAGCTGACTGCGAATGGCTCGGAAGCCGTTGCGGGCGATCTTGGAAAAAAACAGACTAACTGTCAAAGACAGTGGTAAAAAAATCGACATTAGCAAAGCCAACCGAACATTGATCAACAAAAGCATCAATAAAATGCCAAAAAACTTGAGCAAATCGTTGAAAAGCGTTGCCAAGACCAACGTGAACATGTCACTCATGTTCTGAATATCATTGGTGAGCCGAGTTACAAGACGGCCTGCGGGATGGGCATGAAAAAAAGCCAGATCAAGTGAGAGTAAATGCCGGTGCAGGGCGCAGCGTAATTGGTGCATGACTGACTGGCCAATGTATTCCAACAGTACAATTTGGGCAAAACTGGCCCCAAAGGCCACAATCACAGTACCACCGTAGAGCAAGGTCGCGAAGCCAAGCGAATCCAAGCGGACAAGCAGATCGTCGCCACTGGTCATACAGTTGTCAATCGCAAACTGAAACAGCTTGGGCTGGGCCAGTGTAACGCCAGTAGCGAGCAGGGAAAGTACCATGCTCCACACAACACCAACCTTGTAATCTTGGCAGAGAACGACAATGCGTTTCCAAATTTGAAGATCAGAAACCCGCCTGATTTTTTTTTCTTCAAAGTAGCCGAAGTTACTCACTAGCTCTCCTCCGGCTTTGCTGTTTCCGCGCGCTCTCTTGATAAAAGCTGTTGCGGGCAAGAAGCTGGGCATGGCTACCTTGGTCAGCAATCCGGCCCTGATCCATAATCAGAATATGGTCTGCATCAGCGAGGAGGCGAATATGATAGGAAACTATGATCAAGGTTTTGCCGTGCATCCGGTCGCGCAGGGTAGCGAAGACCTGTTGCCCTGTATCTGCGTCCAAGGAAGAAAGACCATCATCAACAATCAGAATAGGTCGATTGGCTAAGATGGCGCGAGCAAGAGCTAACCGTTGCTTTTGCCCCCCGGAAAGGCGAATGCCTTTTTCTCCCAGACGAGTCTGGTAGCCATCTGGCATAGCTAAAAGTTCTTCATGGACGGCAGCCAGTTTTGCAGCCTCTTCTATTTCCTCCAAGGAGGCACTTGGTCGAGCTAAACTGATGTTCTCTGCGGCAGTACCAGAAAATAAAGAAGTTGTCCGCCCTGCATAACTGATGTGCTGCCGAACGAGGGCTAGGTCAAGTTGATTTACATCATGGCCAGCAAAGATGAAACTGCCATCTGTTACCGGGTAAAGCCGAACAAGGAGGCTACACAGAGTAGATTTGCCCGAACCCGTCTTGCCGGTAATACCCAATACACCTGGGCTGATTTCTAAATCAATTTTGTTGAGCGCAGGACTTGTTGTGTTAGGATAGGTAACACTGAGCTGGCGCAACGAAATATGCGGGCGACTCTGGAGGATACTTGTGCTTAATGGTGTAGGCTGGAGACTCGGGGCTAAGGAAGATTCCTCGGTGAGCAGATGCTGTATTCTCTCCAGCGAAGTTAGCCCTCGGCGGAGCAGTCCTGTCACCCAGCCTGCCACGGCTAACGGCATAGCAAGCATGGCGAGAAAGGTGGTAAAAGCGACAAACTCACCCAAGGTAATAGTATTATGGATCACCATCTCACCACCAAAATACAGGGCAAGGAGCATGGCTACGCTGCCGGTGAGAACAGAGACAGGGAAAAGCAAGCCTTGCATCATCGCTGTTCTGACACTTGATTTTACATATTCCTTGCCGAGTTTCTCAAAATCGCGAATCTGCTGTTCTTCCCGAGTGTATCCTTTGATCATGCGGATAGAAATAAGCGTATTGCGGGAAAATTCTGTCAGCAAACCAAATTGGGTCTGTACCATATCAAAACGTTTATGCAGCTCTCGTGAGAGAAGCCAAGCACAGATCGCAAGTAGGGGCAGTGGGGTGAGCGTCGTCAAGGTCAGCGATGGGCTGATATGTACCATGAACAGGACAGATGCTCCAGCAAAGACGAGGATGTCAGCCGCCGCAGCTAACCCCATACCAAAGGCCATCTGCACGGCCGCTAAGTCATTAGCAGCATAGGCCATGATATCACCAGGCGGATGGCGATTAAGAAAGAATTGATCCATGTTCAGAACATGGGAGAAGAGCCGGTCGCGCAGGTCTGTTTCTACATATCGAGAAAAGCCAATAAGTAGCGTACGCCAGAAGTATTTCAAGACCCCGGCAGCAAGAGCTGTTAATATGATGAAAAAACAGAGCTGAAGCAGTCGCTGGTGGTCTGCCGTGCCTTGCTTCAGCTCGTCAACGCCAATTTTTAGATAGCGAGGAATCGTGAGCTGAAGAAGGTCAACAATAACTAAGGCTGCTATGCCAAAAAAAAGCCGAACGCGGAAGCGATAGAAAATTGGCGAAACAAGATGTAACAAGGCGATGGTCTGAGATCTCCGCAAAACATAGGTTGGCATGCCCAGTACGAGAACGGCAAATGGACCGCCTCAGTCTCCCCGGTTCATGTTTGACCTAAAAGTTGCCTTACTGCGCTTAATAACTCATCCACAGAAAAAGGCTTGGCAAAGGCCCGATCTGCTCCTAGCTCTAAAGCAGCAGGTAGGTAGGTTTCTGGGCCAATTCGGCCCCCACCAGAGATGGCAATGATTTTGATAGCAGGAAAATTCTTTTTAATAAAAGTAATAGTTTCCATCCCCTCCTTCTCTGGCATGATCAAATCAGTAATCACTAAGTCAAAAGATTGCTTTTCAAGCAACTTTTGCCCTTCGCGCCCATCCATAGCCGTCATCGCCACAAAGCCTGCCAGCTCTGCCGAACGGGCCAGCAGCGACAGAATCTGATCGTCATCGTCTATGATTAATATCTTCTTCCGCATGTTAGTGCCCCTCCTCTCCTCGCAGCAGTACTTGCGGTTGTGGTATATCCACCCAGCTCTCTCCTTAATTATAGCCATTTCGCAAACTTTTTTTACCACGAAAAACATGCTCACGAAAAAAAGTAGTGAGCCTCTCCTGTCTGTGGGCGGTTTCGGTTTGTTTGACAACGAGATCAGAAGGTTCCTTTTTCAAGGCAGAGAATATCATGTGATCGATATTTGGAGCAAAACGATTGTCTAGGTACCAAGCAAAGAACTGGCCAAAAAGAAGACCAGGTGGCATGAATCCTTCTTGGCCATTGACTGTCCGGGCATAAAGTCGTCTTTGGCGGGTCGAATGAGTTAGCTGGGCAAGTTGGAGAAATTCGTCTAATGCCTCTGATGAAAGGAATCCATTTAGTTCTTGTCGTTCTCGGACCGTCAACCAATAGATGCGGCCTACTTGCTGCCCCTGAAAGAGCACTGGTTCAATATGTTTTTCTTGACAGTAATTACCAAGTAACGATTGTCCCAAGGCAACGAGCAGCGGCATTTCTAAGCGACTTTGGTCTTCAACCTGATCTTGCCGGATTTTCAAACAGCCATCTATTGGATCGTAAAAAGAAAAAATATTATCCCATTGCTGACAACGACTCCAGCGAGCCGTGCTGATCAGACTGATTCCTTGGACTGCGCTGAGATGATCAGGGCGAATATCAGGATGCCGCCAGAGGATATTAATAATAAGATTGGCAAGTTGTTCACGCTCTTCTTTTTCCATCTCCTTGGGTTGCTCGGAAAGGAGATTAAATTGCTGGAAAGATAGCATACTCACGATCCGACTGATCTCCTCATAGCGGATGCAGGGGAGAAGCCGATCTGCGCAGATATTGGTTGGCTGCGGCTGCCGGGTTATTCGTACAGTCGGAGTTTTTGGCTCTTGGAGAAAACCGCTTACTCGCAAGCCATAAAGACAGCGCACCGCTGTGGCCAACGCAATTGGATCATGCTGGACAATCTGTTCTTGGCGCAGTAGGTTCTGCGAGAAGATACGAGCTTGTACCGGCTCAAAGCCCAGCTTGAGCACCTTTTCACTGTCCACATAAATTGGCTCTTTCTTTTCTAAAGCATAGTTTTGCAGAACCGAACCAGGAACATCGGCCATATCTAAGACAAGAACATGGGAGAATAGGTCTTGCGTGCCGCCGGGAATATTACCATCATAGGCCCGAATTAGGTCAGAAACATGGAAACGCTTATCTGGCGCATCCAAGGTGGCATCGGTTTCACCTTCTTGTACCCAGATATTGCCCACTAACAACTTAAGAGCGTTACGATTAGCACGAATTAAATCAGCTAGTCCTGGGACTTGTAAACTAGGAATAATAGAGGTATAGAGACTGCCTGGGGCAAGAATAATAATATCTGCCTGTTGCAGTTCTTCAGCAGCCTGCTCTGGCAGACGCGGCTCTTCAGAAAAACGAACACTTACCTGTTCCACTGGCCAGCCGCGCTCTGCTGCCCCTGCTTTGGCCTCACCTGTAACCTGTACGCCATTGGCATAGAGCACTTGGAGTTGGGCGGAGGTCAAGGTGCAAGGCAGTACGCTGTTTCTTCCTGCGCCAATAAGGTGGGCTAAATCACCAATACCCTCCAGCGTCGCAGCCTGAAGTCGTTTCTGGTTTGCGATCAGCTCGGCTGTACGGAAAAAAGAAGGCAGCTTGCTAAAGACGGAAGCGGCAATCAGCAGATTACCAAGACACTGAGGGCGTTGCAGTGCTGCCTTCATGCGCTGATCAGTAAAGAGCCGCCGGACCAGATCAGAGAGGGTGCCTGACAGCGATTTAGGCAGCATTTCTGGGGCAGTGCCACTCTGCTTCCAGAGCTGGTCTGGTGATTCTGGTGGCAGGGTGAAGCGGAAATTAAACAGACTATGCAAAGCAGCAGCAAGTTCTATGGCCTTCTGGTCGTCAAGCTGATATTGCTTTTTCAGGATAGAACTGCGCACAGAGGAAAGCAAAACATGGCGAAGGTCACCAAGGCTGATCAAAGGAAAGTCTTTCAGCATTTCACCAGTTGAGCCGCCATCATCTGTGACACAGACAATGCTGCTCAGGTGGGGAAAGACTTCCTTGAGACCGGTAAAGGGGTGTTCCCGCCATTCAGTCCGCCGTGAGTCACCACCAACAATTCGAGACAGACCAGTGCCACCACCCAAGGCCACGACTCGTAGATCACTCACATCAAAACTACGGAGTGCTTCAGCAAGCTGCCGCCATTCCTTAGCGCAGCTACTACTCGGCATCATGGGCGGCTCATCGCCCAGAGCAAGCGAAAGGGCACGTTCCGCGACGCTGCCTGTGCCGATGAAATCTAAGGGAGCAAATCTCTTTTCTGTGAGTCCCCGCAATACCTCTTGCAGAGAATTAATTGTCTTGTTTGCCATCTCTCCGTTCTCAGAGTTGAAGGGCCTGCCCGCTGCCTGCGAGTCTTTTTGCCGATCTCTCAGAGACCGGTCTCCTCCATCTGCTGCCGCACTGCCGCTACTGACTCAGCAAGAGCCTGTTTTTCCTCTGTGGTCAGTGAAAATTCCAAAATACGCTCGATACCCTTTGCGCCCAGCACGACCGGTACACCGAGGAAGCAGCCAGCAATGTCGAATTCACCTTCTAACCAAGCAGCGCAAGGCATGACCCGGTTGCTGTCAGTCAGCACGGCCTCAGCCATTTCCACTGCTGCCAAACCAGGTGTGCAGAATGCACTGCCAGTCTTTAGGTGATTGACAATTTCGCCACCACCATGCTGAGTACGATGAACAATTTCAGCAATTTTATCGGTTGAGAGAAGATCGCTCACTGGTACGCCAGCCACATTTGCCAGTCGTACCAAGGGCAACATTTTATCACCATGAATACCCATCACCATTGCACTGACATCTGCTGGAGCTACGCCAATGGCTTGCGCCAAAAAAGTACGATAGCGGGCTGAATCAAGCACCCCTGCCATACCAATGATGCGGTGCTTTGGCAGGCCAGAGGCTTTAAAAGCCGTATAAACCATTGCGTCAATCGGGTTTGTGACTACGATCATAAAGCAATTTGGTGAATGCTGCACTGCCTGTTCCGCGCAGGACTTGACAATAGCCACGTTTTTAGCCAGCAGATCATCACGGGACATACCGGGCTTACGGGCCAAACCAGCCGTGATAATTACGACATCTGAATCAGCCGAGTCTGCATAATCATTGCTGCCAATGACTGTACCAGCAAAGCTATCCAAAGGCCCTGCCTGCCATAAATCCAAAGCCTTACCTTGGGGAATACCTTCCATAACGTCGAGAAGGACGATATTACCCAGTCTGCGAGTCAAGGCCCAGTGGGCAGCAGCAGCTCCAACATTACCAGAGCCAATAATGGTGATTTTTTTTTGCATGGTGTTGCTATTTTTTTCGTTGAATTGCAGTATTATTTGTCCAATTCCTTGGAGGAATGCAGCATCGCCTCAACCCGCAGTACATCTTGCGGTGTATCTACCTCAATTGAGTCATGCTCGGTCAGCACCACCTTAATTTGGTAGCCGTATTCCAAGGCTCTAAGCTGTTCTAACTTTTCAAAGAGTTCCCATTCACCTTCCGGCAGGGCAACAAAGGTCAGAAGAAAACCTTTGCGATACGCATAAAAACCCAAATGTTTATAATAAGTCGGCTTAATCGCCTCTTCTGGGCTGCGCTGAAAAGGAATGGGCGAGCGAGAGAAATAGAGCGCATTGCCGTTGCGGTCAAAAACAGTTTTAACGTGATTAGGATCCGTAATTTCTTCTGACCTGATAATTTTATAGATCAAGGTGGACATGGGCAGGGCTGGATCCTCTAAGAGTGGTCGCGCTACCTGTTCTATCACCTCTGCGGGAAAAAGAGGTTGATCGCCTTGAATATTAACCACCACGTCCTGCTCGGCAATACCTAGCAATTCCGCAGCTTCAGCTAACCGGTCTGTGCCAGAAACATGATTGCTTCGGGTCAGCACTGCCTCGCCGCCAAAAGCAGCAACTGCATCTGCAATTCGTTGATCATCAGTGGCCACAGCAACACGGGAAAGCAATGGTACCTGCCATGCCCGTTCCACAACATGCTGGATCATCGGTTTACCAGCAATCAGGGTCAGCGGCTTACCAGGAAAGCGGTTTGACTGCCAGCGGGCTGGAATAATCGCAGCAACACTCGGCGGTATGATGTTCATTGCGTCTAGGCAAGCAAGGAAAAATTTGATGAGCAGGGCAAGTTTCAACCCTTTTTCTTTTTTTCTGTTGCAGAAAATTTGCTCATGTTACATCGTGCGTCATGAAATATCAACCGGCAAAGTCTGTTCCAGTAGATTGTCCTGCTACGAAACATCGATATAGTATAGCTGTAACATGGACTGTCCCAGCTTTGGCTGCTCAGGCAGAGGAATTAGCTCGGCAACTTGCACTGCCTTTGACTGAAACTGAGGGGCAGCATATCTTATTGCTTCGAGTTAGCCAAGAAGGCTTAGAACTCGTTAAACTCGATGATCCGCACTTGAACGGACCAGTGCGAGTTGATTTTACTGCTGGCGCGATTGATTATCGTCGGCAGCAGCAGGGTCGAGAATTGTTATTAAAGGCTGTTGGTTGCAAGGGAAATCGTCGACCAGTAGTTCTTGATGCTACAGGCGGTTTGGGCCGAGATAGTTTTTTGCTGGCGGCGGCTGGCTGTCAGGTGCGAATCATTGAACGAGAACCTATCTTGGCTGCTTTGCTGGCGGATGGTCTGCAACGCGCCCAGCAGCACTCGAAAACCGCAGCGATTGCCGCCCGAATCCGCCTGACTGTCGGTGATGCCACCTTGTTTTTGCGAGAAATGCGAAAACAAGGCCAGCGGATGGAAGTGATTTATCTTGATCCTATGTTCCCAGAACGACATAAATCTGCTCTTGTCAAGAAAGAGGCGCAGATGCTTCAGCTCTTGGCCGCTCCTGACAACCCGGAAGCGGAAAAAGAGCTGCTTGCAGCAGCCTTGGCGGTCAGCGGGCGGGTGGCAATCAAGCGGCCTGTCAAGGCTCCCTTTCTCGCTGGTCGAAAGCCATCATATTCCCTGCTGGGTAAAACGATACGCTTTGATGTCTATCTGTCCTGAATTAAATGGCAAGGGCAGGAGCCAGCTAACATCTCAATTTCATTTCTCATCCCAGCATGTCAGGCTGATCTCCTCTCTTTTATTTCTTTCACGATATCGTCTAGGCTCATATTATCAAACACCTTTTTTCTTTCTTCCGTGTAGTTGCCGAATCCGGTTGTGAACTGATTAAGGAAGCGTATTGTATCCGCTGTTCCGAGCTTATTGCTCAATAAAGCGATTGCTTTCATGTTTATATCATTCAACGTTGTCGCCGTAGCACTCATTTTTCCATCTCCTGTAACAATTCAAGGATTGAAACAGCCCTGACTCCGAGGTCGTCTATTCCTTTCGCCTTTTTCAAAAACTTATCGTCGCAGGTGCAGAAGAAATCAGCTTCCAGCACTTCCGCCGATGCAAGATGCAGGGCATCTATCGGTTTGATTCCGAACTCGGTGAAGATCCTTGAGCGATTTTCAATTTCGTCATTCAGCCGGATAAATTCACTTCGTTCACTCAACACCTTCAGGGTGAACTCTCTGCGAAAGGTATTGCTTATTTTCTCCGCTTCATAGCTTGAAATTTCGGATGAAAGCAGGTTGATTTTTCCCGCTTCAATCTGCGAGATAATATTCAGAATGATTTCACCCTCCACAGCGATTCTCAGCTAACTGCGATCATCAAACGGTCTTTGAATGCAGCAGTTATCAAGATATATCTTCATCATAATTTCACTATACAGGAATCATTCTGTGCAGGCAAAGGGACAAGTCCGAGATCATCCCGTTTTCCTTTCCTCCACCCAGCAAAACAAGAACAACATCCATTGCAGCGAGTTGATTGACAGGTGATCGGAAAAGGGACAGGTAGTTTCCGTTGCGCCATTTGTTGTTGGGGTTCGTTCCTCACCCCAACCTACCGTGCTAAAAGGTCTCCCTTTTGAGATGTAAAAACCTCCCTTTTGATATATAGAAGGGAGGTTTTTTGATAGGTAGAAGCCAGGGCTTTTGATAGGAAAACCCTACGCCTTTTGACAGGCAAAACCCAAGCCTTTTGAATGGCAAAATCTCTGCTGTTTGTCAGCTCATAGGTTGCGGGTGAGCGGCACAAACCCCGACATGTTCGACTCGCCTTATGATTATCGGGGGTCGTTCTTCATCCCTAACCTACCGAGCTACCGAGCTGCGCCATGTTTTGTCGGGGTTCGTGCCTCACCACCAACCTACCGGGCTGATGACCGCCCCCTTTTATCATATTCTCCTTTGTATCCACCATCCCAAACAGTGCCAGAAACAGTCTCCATAATTTTCACGCCTACCTTTGTCGCCCCCATACTTTTCGCCACATCACCAACCCCTTGCCCAAAACCTCCGCCTAATCCACCTGATAAGACTGCCAAACCAAGGCTTATCCCATCAAATTCACGACAAGGATTATACTTACGGGAAATATCCTGAGATGCTAATTCGCCCAAACCACCATAGAGTGCCCCGACAATGATCGGGTTGAATGGTACAAGTGCAGCTATTCCACCCATTACCACACCAGCAAGAGTTTGCTCAATAATCTCTTCAAAGCCAGCTCCGTTAGCATATGCAGAATATCCACTGAAGGCACCACCGATAACAGCACCGGCAACAATATGGATAGCCCTTCCATCAGGATCAACAAAATTCACCGGATCCCCCAACACATACCCATACAAATCCACATCCCCGCCCGCAAAGAAGATCGGGTCTTTAGCAACCCAACGCCCGATTGCCGGATCGTAATCCCGGAAGCCGAATTTGACTAATCCGGTCTCCCGGTCATGGAGGCCGCCTGCAAAGCCGAAAGGCACGGCCAAGGCGGAATTGCTGTCGGAAAGGATTGTGCCGAAGGAATCATAGCTGACTGCTTTGACCACGCTGCCGGTCGCATCGGCAACCGTGCGCAACGAGCCGACCTGATCATAGCCGAGATAATAGCTCGCGCCGCCTGCGGTCATGGCGACCGGCATTCTGCCGTCCGCATATTCAAAGCGCATCAGCAGCTTGTCGCTGCCGTCATAGACTGCCAGCAACTGAGTCAGGCCGCGCCAGAGGTATTTTTCCACAATGCTGCCGTTGACCTTCTTGGCAATCCTGCGGCCCAGCGGGTCATGGAGGTAGTCAATGCTCTTGCCGCCCGGCAGCGTGACGTGCAGCAGCTCGCCGCGAGAGGAATACGTGCAGTTTGTTACGTCGCCGCCTTGAGTTTTCTTGGTCAGGAAGCCGTCCGCATTAAACTCGTAGCTCACCCCGCCTGCGGACAGCAGATGATCCTCGACAGAATACGAGTACGTCCGGCCTGATTCACCTTTCAAGGTATTCTTTTCATACGTGCGGCTGCCGTTCAGTCCGTACTGATATTCCTCGACAAGGGAGCCGTCTTTGCGCACGGTCAGCAGTCTGCCCATTGCGTCGTAGGTATAGGCATACGCAACCGTGCTGCCGTTCACGGTCTCGGTCTTGCTCAGGATTCTGCCGTTTTTATTCCGGGTCACAGACCAGCCGCTGACAGGCAGGCTGTTGACCGCAGCGTTCTCGGCAGTCAGTTCTCCATAGCCGTTGAAGCTGCGGCTGCGGTTCAGGGCATTGCCGCTGACCTGCTCCGGCAGGCCGTTGGCCGCATTTCTGCTCACGGTGTAGGCGCCGACACTGATCAGCAGGCCGTCGTCATCATAACTGAGGTTTTCCGTGCCGCCTGCGTAAGTGATTGCGGACAGATTGAAGTCGTTGTTATAGGCGAACTCCAGCGTCTGATTGAGCGTGCCGCTCTTGCTTTCCGAAGTGAGCAGACTGCCGTCATAGGCATAAGCAAGCGATTCCGTCCCCTTGCTGATCGAACCGACCTTTGAGCTGCAAAGGTACGTATAATCGACAGCGCCTTCAGGAGTCTGCATCCGGGTCAGCCGGTTGTCAGTGTAGATATTGCTGATCTGCGCGCCGGAAGGGAAATCGGCCTGCTTCAGCCGCCTGTCCTTGTCATAGACAAAGCTGTACGAGCCGCTGATCGGGGTCTGATAGGCGTTCTGCCTGTTGACCTTGTTGTAATCAAAAAGATGATTTGTCGCCGAGGGATTGGTCAGCACGGTCATGTTGCCGTTGCTGTCGTAGCTGAACTGGACCGTGCTGGCATCAGGCCGGGTGATGCCGGTCACTCTGCCCACCGCATCATGCGCGTAGGAGGTGCTGCGGCCTTCCGGGTCGGTCTGCGAGGCTAAGAAGCCTTGGGCGTTGTAGCTGAAAGCCGCTGTCCGCTCATCCGTCGTGACCGAAGTCAGACGGCCCTTGCTGTCATAGGCGTAGTTCGTCGGGAACAGACCGGGAAGACTCACATTGGTGGTGAGCAGGGTCGCCGGATCATACTTGGCCGTCACGGTCCTGCCTTCCGGCGTGGTGACAGTTTTTTCCCCTGTCAGGGTGTTCTGCACCAGGGTTGTCAGTCTGCCGTCGCGGGAGACCGTTTCCGTGATCAGGTCGGGCAGCTCGTTCGCATCCGTATCCTGATAGCTTTTCTCAATCTGAGCAATTTTGGTCAGTCCGGCAGGCGACTGCGTGCCTGTGCTTCGCGCCACCTTGTACTTGTATTCCGCATCTAGGCCGTAGTCTGTCCAGCTGGTCATGCCGCAGGAAAGCTCCCTTGTCTCACTGAGGCCGTCAGCAGTGCGGCTGAAGCTGCTTTCATTGCCGCTCGGATCAATGGTGACAGTGGAAAAAGCCCCGGTGGACGCGGTGTTGTCCAGATTGACCGTGCGGTTGCCCTCGGCTGTGACAGATTCAATCCGCACGTCGCCGTTCGCCAGCCGCTGCCGCGAGTATTGCCAGTTGCCGCCTTCCTCGTCAAGCACCTCAAGGATTTTACCGTTGGCATCAAAAACATGTTCAAAGCGGTTGCCGTTGGGTTCCTCTTCAACGGTCATCAGGTCGTCAGCGGTGTAGGTGAACGTGTAGGCGCTGCTGTCCGGGTACACAATCTTGGCAAGCTGCCGGTCGGCGTTGATGTGCAGCTCGGTGCGCAGACCGTCCGGGGAGACAATGGCGGTCGCTGTGCCGTTCGTGTCCCGCTCAATGGTGGTGACATTGCCGAACTGGTCGGTGATGGAAATCAGCTTGTCTTCGCTGTCATAGCCGAATTCCTGGAGGACAAGGCCGCTGTCTAAATCAATGGTCTTTTTATGCAGTCCGGCAGCGGACATGATGTAACCGAGGCCGTTGGGGTCGGCAAAGGGGATGTCGCCTGCGGCAAGCAGGCTCGACCTGAAAAGAGCAGAGGCAAAGGAGACTTTTCGGACACGTTTGTTTACGGTATCGGCAATGAAGATATTTCCTGCTTGATCTATTGCTATTCCTGCTGGCTTATAAAGACTGGCCTCAGTTGCCGGGATATTATCGCCGTTGTAACGATAAGAGCCATTGCCAGCCACTGTGGTGATTATACCATCAGTATTGACCTTGCGGATGCGATGATTCTCAATATCGGTAATGAAAACATTTCCCGCCTGATCTATTGCCACACCACTTGGATTGCCGATGCCAGCCTCAGTTGCCGGACCGTTGTCACCGCTGTAGCCATAAGAGCCGGGGCCAGCCACTGTGGTGATAATGCCAGCAGCATCCACCTTGCGGATGCAATAACTCCAGATTTCGGCAATGAAGATATTTCCTGCTTGGTCTATTGCCAATCCTATTGGATTGCCGATGCTAGCCTCAGTTGCCGGACCATTTTCGCCATTCGTGCAATAAGTTCCCCAAGAGCCGTTGCCAGCCACTGTGGTGATAATACCATCAGTATCCACCTTGCGGATGCGACAGTTCTCATAATCGGCAATGAAGATATTTCCTGCTTGGTCTATTGCCACTCCCATTGGGGTATCAAGGCTGGCCTCGGTTGCCGGAATGTTGTCGCCATTGTAACCATCAGAACCATTGCCAGCCACTGTGGTAATAATGCCGTTGGTATCTACCTTACGAATGCGATGATGCTTTGCATCCGCAATGAAGATATTTCCTGCTTGGTCTATTGCCACTCCCATTGGGGCATCAAGGTTAGCCTCTGTTGCCGGAATGTTGTCACCGTTGTAGCCCTCAGAACCGGTGCCAGCCATTGTGGTGATTATGCCGTTTGTATCCACCTTGCGAATGTAACTGTGATAATAACCGGCATTAGCAATGAAGAGATTCCCTGCCTGATCTGTCGTCACTCCTTCTGGAGGATTAATGCTGGCCTCAGTTGCCGGGCCATTGTCGCCAGAGTGGCCCACAGTGCCGTTGCCAGCCACTGTTGTTATGATTTGAGTGTTATTGTTTTCCAGAATTGATCCATCCCCTTTGTAAAGGTACAGGGCACCGGGTCCAACGGCATGATGATCAGACAGAGTCCAGCCTTCAGCAATGTTGCCCGCAGCTTTTCCTGCGCCAACCTGAAGCTCAAAACGCTGCCAGGAAATAACCTCCTGCCGCGCCCGGATGCCGGTGACATCACTCCCGGCCTGAGCAAAGGAATTGGAAAATACTCCGGCTGTCATATACACAGCATCATAAACAAAGCCGACAGCAACATCGGCATCCACGGTTCCTGCTTCCCGTCCCAGATAATCCAAACCATCCCAGACAAATTGCGCCTGCTTGTTTGGCAGCGGCTCCAAAGTCTGCGTCAGCTTGCGGCCTGCAAGCTCCACCTCAACAATGATGCTTTTCAGACTCTCCGGCACCGTGTCGCCGCTGGCCGGAACTGTGATGACCTGCTTGTAACCGTCCGCCCGATTGGAGGCGTAATGCAGGGTCATGCCGGTTCCCGGAATCGGAATATCTTCATGAAAGACCCGGCCCCGTTTCTTGACGTAGGAGTTGATCGCCTCGCAACCGTCCGGCGCATCATCATTGCCTGCTCCAGCATCAGGGCCACCTTTCTGATTCGGGGCAGTCGCACCCTCCGGCGGGCCATAAGGCCAGTTGCAGTCCCACGGCGTGAAATGGGTGACAGCCGTCCGCCAGAAGGTCTTTCCCGGAGCATAGCGGCTCGCATCTTCCAAACCAATCACTTCATCGGCAAAAGAGCCGTCATTGTTCAAGTCATTCGGCAGGCCGTCTTTGTCTGAATCCAGAGCGTCAACAACACCGTCGCCATTCGTATCCAGCAGCTTGACCACAATGCCGTTCTCAGACGGCACCCAGACCCCGCGATCCCGGTCGTAATACCCGACTGGCACGGCCTCGCCGACCTCAAAGCCAAGGAAGTTGTCCACCCACAACACGACTGGTTTTTCAAAGCGCACCCGCGCTGCACCGTCCACGGACAGTTCAGAGCAATAGGTATAGGCTGAATTGGGCGGCAAAACCGCAGGCATGGATTCCTGCGTTGTAAATTCCGTGGCTCTGGTCGTGATGCTCGTCAGGGGCTGAATGTCATTGCCCTGCTCGTCCACCAGATAGGCCATGTTGTCGCCCTGAAAAACGACGGTCGCAGAGCGGCTGCCGAATTCATCAGCAACCGGCGTGCTGGTATGCGTGACCACGGTTGCAGGATTGCCGTCAAAGGTGACTTTCGTTGCCGCCGAATCTTCAGCCAGCATCTGCACGGTTTCCGCAACAGCAATGTCATTCCACGGCACATACACCTGCCGATGCGAGGTGATGTACCCGGCCCGTTGATAGGCAAGGGTCATGGTGCCGCCGCCTTCCACAGGAATGGTGAATCTGCCGTCTGTCTCGCTCCGCACCGTGCCGTATTCAGGATGCCCATGCAACGTGATGCGCACATCCGCCAGCGGCGCGTCGTGCAGATCATGCACCACACCGGTGATCAGAGCGAACCGCTTTGCATCGTATTCAGCAACCGTCGCATCCGGCGGCACAAGATCGCCATACTGCTCACCGAACGAGCCTTCCGGCTGCGCTGCTGGACTGCCAGTCACCTGCACTGTCACCTGCGCGCTGACCGTGCCATTTGCACCTGAGCCGGTGATGGTGTAAGTTGTGGTATGATCGGGACTGACGCTGCGGGAAGCGTTTGCCAAGACCTCCCCGATGCCGTTGTCAATGCTGATATTTTCAACGTTGCGGCTCTGCCAGGACAGCTCGGTGGATTCACCGGCGGCAATGGTCTCCGAGACGGCAGAGATGGTGATTGAAGCAGGCACCACGTCAACTGTGGCAGTGTCCGAGGCCGTGCCGCCCGCACCAGTGGCGGTGATTGTGTAGGTGGTTGTCGCTGCGGGAGAAACGCTGCGCGTGCCGCTGGGATCGACCGCGCCGATGCCGTTGTCTATACTGACCGTGTCGGCATTTGTACAGCTCCAAGTCAGGGTTGCGCTGTCTCCATCGACGATGGAGGCCGGATCAGCGGTCAGCGAAACCGTGGGCGGCTGGAGCACAGTGATTGTGACACTGTCCGTAACAGTGCCTTTTGCTCCTGTGGCAGTGGCCGTATAGGTTGTTGTCGCTGTCGGTTCCACAGACGCAGAGCCGTTCAGAGCAACATCACCGATGCCGTTGTCAATGCTGACCGTGTCGGCGTTCGTGCTGGTCCAGCTCAGGGTTGCTCCTTCACCCAGCGTGATCGTTGCCGGATTTGCGTTGAGAGAAACTTTGGGTGAGGCAGCTTTTCCTCCCAGCTTTATCATCATAAACATGCGAAGCAGGGATTCGCCCGAATTACCCGCCGATGCGGAAGACAGAAGGAAACAGCACAGGATTGCAACAAGGAGCAGCGATATTTTTTTCTTCACAAGTTCATCCTCGATTGATTGAAAATTTGAGGCAAATTAGGATGTTTATACATGAATGTCAAGTTATTTTTAAAAGCATAAGTGTTTGACTTCCACAGACGGCAGCCAAGCCGGTAGCCGCAGCAGGCTGGACTGGTAAAACAGTACGCTTCGATGTCTATCTCCTTTGAGCGAGACAAAACAATGCTGGCAATCTATTTAATTCTTGAGTAAAATGCTGCATTTTTTCGCAAGAAGTGACCGGAGGAAGCAGCAGTGTGGCAGAAGGAAGCCTGATGTTTTCACAGCATCTGAAAAAAGAAACGGTTGTCTCGCTCATCAACACTATTGGCGAGTTGAATCAGCTTCAAGATGTGGATATGATCTTGGACAGCACGTTGAGAGAGGCAAGGCTCTTGGCTAATGCCGATGCAGGTTCAATTTTTCTCTTGCGGAACGGGCGGCTAGAATTCCGACACGTACAAAACGATACCCTGTTTGGCCCCAAAGGCGCAGGCGTGTTTCAGTACAGCACAGAAACTCTGCCTGTAAGTAGCAAATCGATTGTTGGTTATGCAGCCCTAACCAAGCAAATGGTATCGATAGACGATGCCTATCGAACCAGCCCTGATTTACCCTGCCGTTTCAATAGCTCTTTTGATGAGATGAATGGCTATCACACGGCCTCTATTCTGGCTGTGCCTTTGATTTCCAAAAATCAAAGTCTGGTTGGGGTGATGCAGCTTCTTAACGCGAAAGATCGGAAAGGGCGGACAAGAGTCTTTTCAGAGTCGGTTAAGACCCTTGTACCTATTTTTACCAATAATGCAGCAGCGATCATTGAGCGGAGTATCCTGAATCGGGAGCTGATCCTGCGCATGGCTAAGATGGCTGAACTGCACGACCCAGAAGAGACAGGTACTCATGTGGAGCGGGTCAGTGCCTTTTGTGCCGAGATTTATCAACGCTGGGCGGAAAACAGAAATCTACCAGCTTGGGAAATCCGTCGTTTCCGAGACCTGATTAGTCAGGCTGCTATGCTTCATGATGCAGGCAAAGTCGGTATTCCAGATGCGGTCTTAAAAAAGCCAGGCCCATTAACTGAAGAAGAATTTGAGCTGATTAAGCAGCATACAGTTTATGGTGCTGAGCTATTTAGCAATATTTCCTCAGAACTGGATCAAGTTACCCATGATATTATGCTCCATCATCATGAGCGCTGGAATGGGCAAGGCTATCCAGGCCGCTTGGAGCCGTCAGGAAATCGTCGACCATTGACCGGAGAAGAAATTCCCTTGCCCGCCCGGATAACTGCGCTGGCTGATGTTTTTGATGCCCTTGCTTCCAAACGCTGTTACAAGGAACCTTGGGATGTCAAAGATATTTATACAGAAATCAAGGCCAATTCAGGCTATTATTTCGATCCAGAATTAGTAGAGACTTTTTTTCAGATTACTGATATTCTTGAAGCAATTCAAAGAAAATTTCGATAGGTGAGAACAATGCTAGAAAAAGCAATAGCAGAACTCAAAAAAATAGTTCCTTTTAAAGAAACCGCTGAGATTGGTGACATCCTTCTCGTTCTTGCTGAGGAGGAGCAGCAACCAACTCTTATTTACGCTTTGCTAACCGCTATTGAGCGGGACGAATCACGCAAGGATGAATGGTGGCATGTGTCGATGCAGCTTCTTACCGTGCCTCCACAGCCAGTTACTTGGACGCTGCGCACGCCGCAGTTGACTGGCCAAGAAAGTTTTACTATGGGAGGCAAGGGCCGCTTTATCAAAGCAATACAAATCGACCAGCAGCCTACTGCTCCATCTCCGCCAGAAAGCAAACGAAAAAGCGGGCTACGGCTGGTGAAATGAGTCGGGTGGTTTGGGAAAGCCGGGTGGCAAATCCCAAGGGTGTGCATTGTCGAGTTGCAGCTAAACTCATTGAGATTACAGAAAATCATAATGTGACAGTGCAGTTTGTCAATCCACAAGGTGAGAGAGCAGACTGCGCCTCAATGCTCGAAGTGTTGAGTTTAGCCTTAAGCCAAGGCAGCGTGGTACGTTGTACCGCAGAAGGGCCAGAGGCAACCCAAGCTGCGCAGGCTATAGACCACCTGCTTTCCTGCCCAGAGGAGCTTTGACATGGATACAGAGCTAGATTTGCCGCCAGATCTAGGCGAGCCAGAAACACTGCGAGGGATTAGTGGCTCACCAGGGATTGCGGTAGGTAAAGTGGTGGTGTTTAGTCCACGTCCAGACGGCTTTATCCGCTATCGTTTGGAGGCAGGAACAGAAGATAAGGAAGAAGAACGCTTTCGGAAAGCTGTAGCGCAAGCCAAGCAGGCATTGTTGGAGCTACGGCAGCAGTTTGAGGGTGATCTGTCTGATACCTTAGCTATTGTGGATTCTCATATCCGTATGCTCCAAGACCGGATGCTTTTCGATCAGACGCTCAGTCTTATCCAGCAAAAGCAGATCAATGCGGAATGGGCTTTGGCCCGTACTCTTAGTCTGATTAAAAGAAAATTCGATCATATTGCGGATGACTATATCCGTAGTCGTTTTGCGGATATCGAATATGTGGCTCGCCTAGTCGTGGAACAGCTTTCTGGCCAAGGTCGTACCTTTCCCGCAGGGTTTGCCGAGCCAGTGATTGTCGCAGGTGAGGATTTTTCGCCGGTGGATACGATCAGGATGCTCACAGACAAGGTGCTCGGTTTTTTGACAGAAAAAGGCGGTGCTACCTCGCATACTGCCATTGTTGCCCGCTCGCTTGGCTTGCCAGCCGTAGTTGGGCTGAGTGGCCTTACTAGCCGTTGCCGCACCGGTGATACGGTCATTCTTGACGGCTACGAGGGCCGAGTCTGTCTCCATCCAACCCAAGACCAGCAGCGGCTGCACTTAGAATATGCCCGCCAGCACCGGACCTTTTCTGAGGAGATGCGCTGGTATATCCGACTGGCTTCAGAAACTGTGGATGGCCTGAAGGTGCGGCTTTCTGCGAATATTGAAATTCCAGATGAGCTAGAGTCGGTCATCTATTACGGGGCGGCTGGCATTGGTCTGTTCCGCTCAGAATTTGGTTACTTCCAGCGCAAGGAACTACCTGATGAGGAAAGTCTGTTCACTGTGTATCGGGATCTGCTGATTGCCTTAGAACCAGAGTCCGTTACGATTCGTACCTTGGATGTGGGGGGCGACAAACTGGCTTCTCAGCTTCCTAGTAATGGAATACAGCTTGTCCGCGAACGAAATCCAGCCTTGGGCCTCCGCTCTATTCGTTTTTCCTTACACGAGAGAACGCTGTTTATTACCCAAGTCCGTGCCCTGCTGCGGGCTTCGTATTACGGTAGATTAAAGATTCTTCTGCCCATGATTTCCTCTCTCAGTGAGCTGCGGCAGGTGCAAGCCGTGATTGCTGAAGTCATGGAACAGCTTACCAAAGAGGGCATTCCTTTTAATCCAGACGTTGCTATTGGGATCATGGTCGAAGTGCCGAGCGCAGTAGTGCTGGCAGACACTCTCGCTCGCGAGGCAGATTTTTTTAGCATCGGCACCAATGACCTGATCCAGTATTCGCTGGCCATTGATCGGGGCAATGAATATGTGGCTTCCATGTACGATCCTCTCCATCCAGCAGTATTGCGAATGATTAGCCAGACGGTGGAGGCGGGCCACCGACAGGGTATTGAAGTTTCCCTCTGTGGTGAAATGGCTGGTGATGTCTTTAGTGCGCCCGTGCTGCTTGGCTTGGAACTGGACGAACTATCCATGCGGCCTTCTGCCATTCCTCATGTTAAACGGCTGCTGCGTCATTCCACCTTTAGCCGTCTGACTGCTCTGTCCAAGCGGCTTCTGCAATGCGGAGACAGCAGCGAAACACATGCTCTCCTTAAACAGTATCTCACTGACAATTACCCTGACCAGTTTGCTGACCATGAACGAATGTGAACTGATTGCTTGGATTCAAGGACTGGTAAAACGACAGGGGCAGGCAGGACTGATTCAGGGTATTGGTGATGACTGTGCTGTGATCGAGAAAAACGCGGACACCGTCTGGTTGCTCACTGTGGACAGCCTGATTGAGTCAGTGCATTTCAACTGCGCTTGGCATCCGCCAGAACTCTTGGGCCGCAAAGCAGCAGCAGTCAATTTTAGTGATATCGCTGCGATGGGCGGTAGGCCGCTGTTTGCCCTACTTGCTCTTGGCTTGCCTGCTGATTTTTCAACAGACTGGGCTGCACAGCTTCTGCGCGGTCTTACGCAATCCTGTGCAGAACAAGGTTGTCTGCTCATTGGCGGCGACACCGTGCGCAGCCCTGCCGGAGTAAATCTCACCCTGACGGTGATTGGCGAAATGCGGAAAGAGCAGGTCTTGTACCGGCACAGTGCTCAACCCGGCGACACTATCTGGGTCTCTGGGCCACTAGGTCATTCTGCGGCTGGCTTGGCTCTCCTCCAAGCCGGAAAATCAATAGATGATTCACCGTGGCGGCAACTTATTGAAGCGCATCTTAACCCGCAACCACGTATTGCGCTGGGCCGTTTGCTGGCCCAAAGCGGGCTAGTTCATGCCATGATGGACATGTCAGATGGTTTAGCCACTGATTTAGCGCATATCTGCGGCCAGAGCAACGTTGGGGCAACGATTAAGGCAGCATTACTGCCCGGTGCTGCCGAACTCAGACAAGCAGGTGAAGCACTTGCGCAAGATCCACTTACTTGGATGCTTTCTGGCGGCGAAGACTATGAGCTGCTTTGCACCACCGCAGCAGATAAGGAAGTAGTCCAGCAGCTCACCGCAGCACAGGGTTGGACAATGTATCCAATAGGTAGCATCCACGCAGGACAGGGGTTGAGACTGGCTCGCAGCGGCAACATTGAGGAAGATCTTGTCTTGCAAGGCTTCGATCACTTTACCTAAGGGGAAAGCATGTACAGAAACAAGTACCGAATCGGGTTAACCGCCTTGGGCCTGTCTTTGCTGGCTCTGCTCTTGGCAAGCGTTCCTGCCTGTTTGATGTACGAGAGAATACTGAAGAATGAACCAACCTGCCAAGACGAACACGCCTTGTTCTCTTTTGATCTGGATAGCTGCGAAAAGCGGCGCATCTGTTCAACTGAGGCAGAGCAATGTGTAGCAGAACGCAGATACCTTAACTGGAGGTTGCGACTTTGCAACCTCAGCATGGTACTGAGTGCTGTGGCTTCGATAAGCACAGCACTCTATTCTTGGCGGAAAGAACAGGCCAAGGAATTGTGTCTGCTCAGTATTTTTGTCTCTTTGGTGGCAATCTCTTGGCAGTATGTTAACATGGTTTTTTCAGTCAGTATGGCGTTGCTGCTTTTCATTATCCTCAGTGCCCAGCTGAATTAGCCCCTGACAGGAGCTAACACCGCTCAACGGAAACGACAAAGGAAAACCCGCTCACCTGTTAAGGTTGCGGGCTATATGACACGTCAATGGACGTTGCTGAACTATGATATGGTGCCGGAGGTCGGAATCGAACCGACATGGGCGCAAGGCCCGCTGGATTTTGAGTCCAGTGCGTCTACCTGTTTCACCACTCCGGCAAGTGCTGCTATTATTACCGCAGAACCCATTTGGCTGTCAAGCGGTTTTCTACTAAAGCAGGAGAGATTGCTTCAATGGTACAACAAGTTCTTCAGTCAGGCTGTGACTCTGAGGATTCTTGTTGCTTCAGACTGCGGCGAACGGTTTCTTCATTGATGACCCGAATACGTTCAGCTAACTCGTCGCTGACGACCATTCGCCCCTCTAGCACACAGCCTTTGCGCGCTGGCACACACTCTCCAGAGAGTCTTTTGCAACAGTTTGCGGCAATATCGTAATTCTTACAGTGAAAAGTCATGCTATCTTCCTTCAACCGTGCGACACAGCCTCAGCCCTGCCGTGCCTCTCGCTCCATCTTTTCGAGTATTTCAATAAAGCGGTTGCAGGTGTCTTTAAAGTTCTGGAGCATCTGCTTACCCCCTTGGCTCAGTCTTTCTTCCTTAGAAGTGGCTAACAATTTTTTGATGCCATCGTGTACGTCTTTGTGCAGCTTTTCCATGGCATTGATCTCTGGATAACTCGCAAATTCCTGGAGTCCTGTACTGTACAGCCATTTACCAAAATCACAACTGGTATGCTCTGGTACATCAGAGGGATTTAAGTTTTCCACTCCATAGAAGAAGTCAACCAATTTTGACTGCCAATTAAGATGCGCTATGATGGCAGCTTGCAGATCCATAGTTTGTAAGGCACTCATAATCTTCTCTCCTCAATAGTATTTTTTGGGCCAAGCAGAGTATAACCTAACACTGCGGGAACAACTAAGACCTTTTCAGCACAGCAACGTTTCCTAAATGTGGTACTTGATTTCCTTCACTTCCCCTATAATACCCATATTCTCCATACTCCGCAAGCAGATTCTCCATACTCCGCAAGCAGATTAACTGCTCTTCTCCCGGCAGCACCGCATAACACTGTGATTGTGCTGCGGCAAGCACGCTTGCCGCTTCTCTTGGGCGGATTTTACCAGAAGCAACAACAATTTCATTGACACAGCCATAGCACCGGCTTACTTTGCAAAAAATAGCATCATCCTTCCTCTCTTATCCCATTCTTTTTATAGGAGAACAGTCATGGCAACAATTCAGTGGAGACCCACAGTCAACGCAATCACAAAACCCCGTTCCTACAGCATTCAGATCGTGCCGCGCAATACCTCTGGCTACGATAATAGTGTCTCTTTTTGCTGTTTACTGCGGCAGCGTGCTGATGTAAGTTGATGCGGGCAGAAGCGAAGCATTCCCGCAGCTTGCGGGCAAGCGGAACAGAGGAGGACGATCATGCTTGACTATATCATGCAGAACAACGAGTGGCTGTTCAGCGGTGTTGCGGTTGCTGTTCTGGGAGGCATTGGCAAGTGGCTGTGCTCGAAACGGAAGAGCGAAGCCGGGAAGACCAGCACGTATTCCGTGCAGCAGACGCACAACGGCAGCGGCGACAATGTAGCCGGGAACAAGAACGTCAAGGAGTGAGCATGTTTGACCAGAACGAGCAGCACACGACCGTGCAGACGCACAACGGCAGCGGCGACAACGTAGGCAGAGACAAGATCATCCACAAGCACCTCTACGGTTCTGTGGATTATCAGCAGCTCTGTGCTGACATCAGGGACGCAGAGGAGCTGCTGGCTGGCATTGCCCTTGAGCGCACCGACCTGCGCCTGAAGCAGGCTGTCAAGCTGAACGACCTGAAGCGGCGCGCAGAAGACTTCAAGGCGGATGTCTTCCGCCTTTATGAGCTGTTCACCCGCATTCCGATCAACACGGAACGGCTGCGGTTAGCCAAGGAGTATTTCGACAAGGGCAAGGTGCGGGAAGCTGATGCCGTACTCAAGGCCGAGGAGATCAGCGCGGATGTTGCCCAGCTCAAAGCAAGGCGCACAGCGGCAGTGGAAACCGTGGCAGCAATTGACCGAGATTTAGCGGACAGAGCCAACGAGTTCCTGATTAAGGCCCAGATTGCCTTGGTTAGTCCAGCAGCGGCAGGTGAGAGCAGGTTCAAGCAGGCAGAGCGCTGGTTTGAGCAGGCACTTGCCACGGCCCGAACAGTGGAGGTGCTCTTTGCGTATGCTAAATTCCTCCAAGAACATACTGCCTACAGAAGGGCGGAGCCGCTGTATCAAGAGGCCCTGAAGCTCTTCCGCAGCTTGGCTGCGGCCAACCCGGAAGCCTTTCTCCCGGCTGTGGCTATGACGCTGAACAATCTGGCCGCCCTGCATTATGCGCAAAATGCCTTTGCCCCGGCCTTAGCAGCATATCAGGAAGCCTTGCAGACCTACCGCAGCTTGGCTGCGGCCAACCCGGAAGCCTTTCTCCAGTATGTGGCGATCACGCTGAACAATCTGGCTGTCCTGCATGATGAGAAAAAGGACTACGACCTAGCTTTGGCAGCATATCAGGAAGCCTTGAAGATCAGGCGCAGCTTGGCTGCGGCCAACCCGGAAGCCTTTCTCCAGTATGTGGCGATCACGCTGAACAATCTGGCTGTCCTGCATCAGGCGCAAAATGCCTTTGGCCCGGCTTTGGCAGCCTACGAGGAAGCCTTGCAGATCTATCGCAGCTTGGCAGCGGCCAACCCGGAAGCCTTTCTCCCGGATGTGGCGATGACGCTGAACAATCTGGCTGTCCTGCATTCTATTCAAAACGCCTTTGGCCCGGCTTTGGCTGCATATCAGGAAGCATTGCAGACCTATCGCAGCTTGGCAGTGGCCAACCCGGAAGCCTTTCTCCCAGCTCTGACCGAGACGCTGATCAACCTAAGCATCTTCTACCTCCAAGCCCTTCCTGACAGAGCAAAGTCCGTCGCCTTTGCTGAAGAGGCACGCAGCATCCTTATCCCGCTTTGTGCAAAGATGCCGCATCTGCAACAGCACCTCGATAAAGCTGAACGGATGTTAAAGGCCAACGCTGCCAAGCCTGCTGCGTAGCTTTCTCTGCACAATTGGACAAGGAAGTTCAGCTAATTCACGAACACTATAGTCAAAGCAGGATAGTCTGATCATTCCTCGTGTCATGTATTTGACAGGCACGAATGCACGCATTTGATAGGCACGAATGCATGCATTTGATAGGCACGAATGCATGCATTTGATAGGAACGAAAGCGTGCATTTCAGCGGCAGGACATCTCTGCTTGTATGCAGCCGAAGCAGGATGATTCGTCACTTTATGATGCTCTGGCTATACAGCAGCAGGTGGGGCCTTCCTGCTGCTCTGCTTCGACCCTCCTGTTCTTCTTTTTCCTGTTGACGCAGTGCGAAAATAGCGGTAGTGAGAACAAGAGGTACTGTGTCTCTTGCTCCTCTTTGTTGCCGGAACACGACTTCCTCCTCTCTAACCTACAAAAGGAGCTTTACTATGAATGCAATGTGTCCAGTATCTTTTGAAAAGATCAACGAACATGCTACTCGCATCACTGCCGTACTGACAGTTCTCACCCTCCTGCTCTTCCTCTTTAGCCCGTGGAAATGGATTATCCTGATCATTACCGCAGACTTCTACCTACGCGGCTTTGGCAAGCGAGAATATAGCCCCTTTGCTCGGATCAGCAAAATAATCCTTGCCGCCTTAAAGAGCAAAGCCGTCATGATTGATGCTGCACCCAAAATATTTGCAGCACGATTAGGCTTCATCTTCTCTTGTATGTTAGTGGCTTGCTGGGTGCTTAATCTAAGTGTAGCGGCCTTAATCATTGGCTTAATGTTTGCCGCGTTCGCCTTCTTAGAAGCTGCCTTCCGCTTCTGCGTGGCCTGCAAGATGTATCCGCTGGTCTGCAAACTCTAATATGTCCGCAGTTCTTAGCCAGCACAATGACCGTACAGAGACCAAAGCCGCCTAACTCTCCTTTGCGGGTTGCTGTTGCCACGCTCGGCTGCAAGGTGAATCAGTTTGAGTCAGCGTCCTTTATCACCAGCTTCCGCGAGCAAGGCTGTGAGCTTGTAGCTAGTTCGGCGGTGGCAGATATCTTTGTGATTAATACCTGCGCTGTTACTGCTCGAGCTGGGCAGCAGTCGCGCCAGCTTATCCGCAAGATTGCCCGAACCAATCCTGAAGCACAATTAGTAATCACTGGTTGCTATGCACAGACAGCGACTGAGGAATTGGCTACGCTGATACCCAACAGACCCCTGACAGTGATTGGCAATGCTGATAAGCATTTACTCGTCGATGCGGCTTTAACTAAGGGAACAGCAACGTTGCTGGCAACAGACATTGCCGCCGCTCAAGAGATTAGTCTATTACCAGTACGCCGCTTCAGTGGCAGAACGCGAGCCTATCTTCGCATTCAAGACGGCTGCAACAACTTCTGCGCCTACTGCATTGTTCCATACACCAGAGGTCGTAGTCGGAGTCTCCCTATAGCTGCGGTACTGGAACAGGCGCGGATATTTGCCGAGGAAGGCTATTTAGAGCTGATCGTGACAGGTATCAATGTGGGCAAGTATGGCCTAGACTTGGCTGAAGGACAGAACATTTATACGCTGCTTGCAACCCTGTGCCACGAGTTCCCAGAAATCCGCATCCGCCTTAGCTCAATAGAGCCAACTGAGGTGAATGATCGTTTGCTGGAACTCCTGAGCAAGTATCAGCATTTCATGCCCCATCTTCACATCCCTCTGCAAAGTGGCGACAGCAGCATCTTGGCACGGATGAATCGTCGGTATAGCGCAGAAACCTTTGCCCAAGCAGTGCAAAGCATCCATGCGCTTGCCCCTCATGCGGCGATTGGCTGCGATATTTTAGCAGGGTTTCCGGGCGAGGATGAGACGGCCGCAGACAACGGCTTCCGCCTCTTGGCTGATCTACCGATCAGCTATCTGCATGTCTTCCCTTACTCTATCCGGCCCGGCACCGCTGCTGCACAATTCCCTGATCAGGTAGCCAAGCCTATCAAGGAAGAGCGGGTGGCAAGGCTGCGTGCCCTTGATCAAGCAAAGCGGTCTGCCTTTTATCAGCGGCACATTGGCACAGAGCAGCGAGTTTTATTTGAGCGGAAAGACCGGAAGACGGGTCTGCTCAAAGGCTTTACCGAGAATTACATTCCAGTACAGTGCAAAGGCTCTGCTAGGTTAGTCAGAACTGTGGTGCCAGTGCAGCTTGTTGCAATGCAAGAGGGAACGGTTTTGGGCAAGCAAAGCAAGTCCTGATACCCATACCCCTTTTTAGGCATATTCCCATCGATACAAGGAGGAAACGAATGGCTGGAGGATACACTCATATCACGCTGGCCCAGCTCGCAATCGAGGAGGCTGTGAAGCACAGCAGGCTTCACAACGATGCGCAGCAGGCAGTGCAGAAGTGGAAAAAGTTTGTCGTTATCGGGGCAATGGGGCCTGATTATCCTTACTTAGATATTGCGGATACCTGTTCAGAAGCCTGGGCATCAGCCATGCACGAACAACGAGCGCTGGATCTCGTTCGAGAGCTTGTCCGACAAGTCCGGGCCATTCAAGATGAAAACGTCCGCCAGAAGTGCATGGCTTGGCTCTTTGGTTTTGCGGGCCATTGTGTCACTGATGGAGTTATCCACCCAGTAGTGAATCTGAAAGTTGGCCCTTACGAGTACAACAAAACTGCCCACCGTCGCTGTGAGCTGTCGCACGATGTGTTTGTCCATCCTAAGCTGGGCTTGGGGCCAATTGAACTCAACCAACAGCTTTCCTACAATGTTAAGCAAACAGTTGATCAACACGCCCCAGACCTCTTAGATCAAGACCTTGCTCAACTTTGGGCAGCGAGCCTGAAGAAGGTCTATGCCGATCGACTGCGGCAACAAGATAAGCCCTCTGCACTGGCCTTCCTGTGGAGCTTCTTTTCGGTGAAAAAGCCTGCAACTGATGGCTTACTTGCTGCCCCTGATCCAAGTGAATGGCATCGGGCTATGAAGCGGAACATGCAGTTGGCAGAACGGGCCGGAGTATTAATACCTTTTGCTCGTCATGCGGCGGTCAATGCTGGCCTGACCTATCCTGTAGAACCAGATTTACAGTATATCAACGGGCTAGACGTGCCGAATGGCAAGATGGACTTTGAAGCCATCTTCAATAAAGCCCTTGGACATATTGTTGCATTTTGGCAGACCATGTCTCTTGCCCTGCAAGGCCGCCCTTCCCCTTTGGACAGCATGGCAGGCTGGAGCCTAGATCAAGGTCTTGATAGCAATGGTAACTATGTTTTTTGGAGCGTATAATGAGTCCTGACCGAAAGAAACTGGTGCTTGTGCTTGTCCTTGTTGCAGTGGTCGATTTGCTCATTGCTGCTGGAATCTTTTTCTGGTGGAAGAATCAGCCGCATGAGCAAACGACAGTTCGGCAGAACCAAGATAGCCTAGCAACGAGCCTGATCAACCTAAGTGCAGCAGTTGATGCCTATTTTTCGGGCACAAACACGGTGCCATCTGGTAATGATGCAGAGATCCTGCGCCTCGCAACCGCCCATGATCCCTCCTTACTGACAGCGGTATTTAAGCCCTATCAGATCAGAGTACAGCGACAAGATCCCTATGCTGTCCTGCTGCTTTGCACAGGAGATGGGAAATGGGCTGTTATGGAAGATGCAGGCTGCTCCGCCCGCCTAGATCGACGCGCGGAAGGGAATGTTCCCTGTGAGTTCACCCTCAAGGTTGGCGCAGGTTGCCAAGTGACCCACAGGAAATGATGCGTTAGGCTTTAGCCCTCTAAAGCAGCTAATGCCTTTTTAATCCGAGCCATGCCCTCCTCAATTACTGCCATTGAGGTGGCAAAAGAGAAGCGGACAAAGGCATCTGCGCCAAAAGCTGCACCGGGCACAGATGCCACTTTCGCCTCTTCAAGGAAATAGTCAGCCATATCCACTGAATTGTTCAGCACTTTACCCTTGAACGACTTGCCGTAATAGGCCGAGAAATTAGGGAAGACATAGAATGCACCGCTGGGATTGACACAGCTCACCCCTTCGATGGATTCCAAGTCACGAACAAAGAAATCGCGGCGGGGCAAGAAGGCTTTTTTCATCTCGCTGGGGAAGTCCTGCGGGCCAATCAGGGCAGCCAAGGCCGCATATTGGGCCGGAGTGCTGCAATTGGATGTAGATTGGCTCTGCACCTTGTTCATTGCCTTGATCAGATGGGCAGGGCCAGCACACCAACCGATCCGCCAGCCAGTCATAGCAAAGGCTTTGGATACCCCGTTGAGTACCACAGTTTGTTCTTTCAAGCGCGGCTCGACATCAAGAATATGCGGCAGTTTACCATCCATATAAGTGATGGTTTCGTAGATGTCATCGCTGACCACCAGCCAGCCGCGTTCAAGAGCCATTGCTGCCACAGCTTTCAATGCTTCATGAGAAAAGACCGAGCCTGCTGGATTGGACGGGCTGTTCAGGAAGATAGCGCGGGTTTTCTCGCTTGCCTTAGCTACCAGTGTTGTAGGGTTGAGATCAAAATTTGCTGCCTCATCCAAAGGCACCTCAACTGGAACACCATCGGCAAGCTGCACCATCGGCGGATAAGAAACCCAGTACGGAGCTGGAATCAGGACCTCGTCGCCGTGATTAAGCAGGGCTTGAAAGATGTTGTAGAGACCGTGCTTGCCACCGCAGCAGATTTGAATTTGCTCTGGACTATAGTCCCAGCCATGATCAGCCTTGCACCGCATGGCCACTGCTTCACGCAGTTCCGGGATGCCAGGTACGGCGGTATAGCGGGTCTGTCCCTCATCAATTGCTTTTTTACCTGCCTCACGGATGTGCTCTGGGGTATCGAAATCTGGCTCGCCAACGCTGAAATTGAGAATATCCTCACCTGCGGCCTTCAGAGCCTTGGCCTTGGCATTCACTGCCAAAGTTGGGGATGGGGGGACTTGCAGCACCCGGTCGGCCAGCCGAATCGGTTTCTGAACCATGATCTGTTTGTTCCTTTATGCGAAGGGTTATTGGTATAGGTATAGGGAATAACGTGCCCACTCTGTATCAGGTTCAACCTCTTTTCGCAACTGTAAAGCTGCTTATCTTGGCAGAACTAAAAGCACCTCAGTGCCGCCAGTGTTTCGCCTGCTAATATGTATAGTGCCACCATGATCGTGAACTACTCTGGTTACCAAAGCCAAACCCACGCCTGTACCTGCGGTTTTTGTGGTGTAGAAGGGGTCAGCAGCTCGTTGCAGGTCAGTATCTGCAATGCCAATACCGCTGTCCCGCACATAGATACAAAACTGTTCTGCAGCTACCACAATCTCAACGACGAGCAGCCCGCCCTGCTCCATCGCCTCTACTGCATTGCGCAGCAGATGAACTAAAACACGTTTTATTTGCCGAGGATCAACAAGACAGGTAAATTGACGATCTGGCATGATCACTTCATATTTCACCCCTTGCTTCTGCATGGTATTGTAGAAAAGCATCAGCGATTTGATGATGATTGGATAAAGAGACACTTGCTCTTTATCCGGCGGTGACTTGTCAACAAAATTGAGCAAATCTTCTAATGCTTGCTCGATTTTCTCCACCCCGCTGATCATCATCTTGAGGAAATTAAGCTGCTGCGGGTCACTGATTTTACGGGAAAGGAGCCGTGCTGTACCACCGATGGCCGTCACTGGATTGCGGATGTTGTGAGCAAGTTGGGCTGCTACTTGGCCAACAGCAGCGTAACGCTCTGCCTCTACCAAGAGGTCTTTGTTCTTATCCAGCTCTTCAGTAACGGTTTCCAGCTCTTGGATTTTATGTTCCATCCGCATGTAGAGCCGCCAATGCTCAATCGCTAAACTCGCTTGGCTGGCAAAACTTTCTAAAGCATGAATCTGTACTTCGTCAATCTGGTGGCCTGTAATAAAATGGTCAGCAATAAGTACGCCGAGCGAATGCTCCTGAGCAAAGAGAGGGACTACCACAAAACAGTCTTCTTCCAACAGGCCCATTAACTCTACTGGCACTGGGCAGTCACTGTTCCCGCTTTTAACATTGATGGTACGATGCTCCAAGGCGGCCCGGATCAGCAAATGCTCTTTATCCGCTGCATCAACCCGCAGGGCGCGGACAATTCGGTTAACTGCGCTATCTTCTTGGAATTCATGCTCCCGAATGGATTCAATCAAATCATGAAAACGCAGATCCCGACTGCTGATCTCTTGCCAGATCCTGCCTGCCTCTTCCCGCCCACTCGGCCCCATAGCCATCCGGCCTTGCAGCTCCTTACCAGCTTCGTCAAAGAGAGCAAGAAAGGCCCGGTTAAAGCGGAGTCCTTCTTTAGCAGTGATACCAATCAAAATAGCCCGCAGGATTTCATCGAGAGCATTCATGCTAAGATAGGCACTGTTCATCTTTATTGCCAACTCATGAATGAGCTGGAGGCGAAAATGAGCCTGCTCGACCTGTTTCTGGTAGCGACGGTTACTGATCTTTAAACGCCGTTTTTCTAAGACCTTGCGTACAGTCTCCCAAAAGGGTTCAAACTGAACCGGTTTGGTCAAATAGTCATCAGCACCATGCCGGATGCACTTGAGTGCTGTCTGGAGATCTGTCACGCCAGACAGCATGATGATTGCGGTGTCTTGGTTGCTGTTCTTTATTTCTGGGATTAAATCAACGCCATAACCGTCAGGTAGGTTAATATCAAGAAGGACTAAGGCAATCTGCTCCTGCTGGAGCACCTGCCGACACTCTTTCACTGAAGCCGCAGTCAGCGTTTTTAAGGAGTGATGTTGGAGATATGCTTGAAGGATGTCAGCAATCTGAGCGAAGTCATCCACCGCTAAGATAACTTCATTGCCTTCAAGATAAGCTGTAGAAGGGAGCGAATCAGAAGCACTCATGAGCTGTCAGCAGGCTTAAAATTCTGCGGAAAAATAAAAAATAAGAACTACTCTGCAAAGGAAGTCAGTAATACCGCATAAGTTTGCGGTTGACAACCGAAAAACGCTACGGCTATGCTGCTCATAGTGTCAACTTTTTGCCAGGACACGAACAGATGCGGCAAATAAATAAAACACCTAGCCCAGATAATCACCCGCTCTGTTTATATAAAGTTTTGTTTGATTCTATCAAAGGACGAGATAAAAATGAAGTTATCCACAGCAGTACCTGCTGTTTTATTGGCCCTGATTACTAAAAATGCCGGACAAGCTGAAAAAGCTATCCGCGCTGATCTTACGATAGCTACGCATGATGAAGATCCTCTGTTACAAGAAGTGGTTGAATATGCCCTATTGGGTGGAGGTAAACGCCTTCGCTATTTTTTGATTACAGTTTGCGCGCAGCTTTGTGGTGGTGGAGAAGAACAAAATCTCCGCCTCCTTGCAGTGGCTTTTGAATATCTTCATGCCGCCACACTTATCCATGATGATATAATTGATCATGCTGATATCCGTCGTGGAAAAGCGTCTGTGGTACATAAATATGGTACGGCAGCCACTCTTCTTGCTGGTGACTGGCTTCATGCCCGCTCTATGCGCCTAATTGGTTCTTTGGCCGGAGAAAACGCCTTAGATGTTTTTTGCACCGCCACTGCGGATATGGTGGATGGTGAATTTCTCCAGATGCGCCACGCTGAAAATCTTGTTGTCACTGAAGAACAATATTTTACAATTATCGCCAAAAAAACTGCTGGCTTGATCCGCGCGGCTTGTACTGTCGGCGCACTATATGGTCAAGGAGATATGGAACAGATTAACTCATTGCGCTTATACGGAGAGAAAATTGGTCTTGCCTTTCAGGTAGTTGATGACCTACTTGATTATCTAGGTGACGAGCAGACGACTGGCAAAAAAATAGGTAATGACTTTGCTGAAGGCAAAATGACTCTGCCGCTGATTCATGCGCTCAGTCATGCTACAAGCGAGGATAAAGAAACGCTGCTCCATTATTTCGCAAATGATCGCAGCCAAGGGCAGACTTTTGTTTGTGTCCAAACGATCCTCGAAAAAAGTGGCAGTTTTGCCTTTTGTCGGCAGCGCGCAAAAACAGACATTGAACAGGCATTGTCTGCCCTTAGCTGTTTTACAGAGAAGCAGCAACAACAAAACCTTCTTGTCCTTCAACAACTCGCCGGTTACATTCTGAGCAGAGACCGATAGACCACATTCTGAGTGCAGTAGAACTGGGATATTTTCTGATGAACTTTTGCGGAGTGTTCTTTGAATAACAACCCGTTTTTTTATAGACAGCAGCTATTTTTCCACATACCATATTCTGCTGCGGAGAGAATATGGAGGAGATAGACAGGATGCGAGTAATGAAAGAGTGGATGCAATGATAAAAAAACATGCCGCCAAAGTTTTGATTGTAGATGACGAGCCTGCACACCGCTACATGTTGCGCTCGGTCCTCGCAAGTTGGGGCTGGGAGGCGGTGGAAGCAGATGACGGTTTAACCGCAGTCGATGCCGTACGCAGTGGCCCATTTGATTTGGTCTTAATGGATGTCTGCATGACTAATATGGATGGCACTGAGGCCTTGCGAAAAATACGAGCTATTAATCCGGCTATTCCGGTAGTAATGTTGACCGCCAATGCCTTTGTTGAAACAGCGGTTGAGGCTATTAAACTCGGTGCCCATGATTATCTTGCCAAACCAGTAGATTTAGAGCGTCTTCGCAAAACAGCGGAGATAGCCATGAGTCACCGGTTACTGCCTCATGAAGTAGAGCTATCAGAGAGTTTACCTTTTGATCAAGAAGGGAGAATTATTGGAACTTCATTCCCTATGCAAACGCTTTGGGAAATGATTTTGCAAGTAGCTCCTACCGAAGCAACTGTGCTGATTAGCGGTGAATCGGGGACTGGTAAAGAGCTGGTTGCCTCGGCCTTGCATTATAAAAGTCTGCGCAGCAAAGGCCCTTTTATCAAGGTCAACTGTGCTGCCTTAGCTGAAAATTTGTTGGAATCTGAACTATTCGGTCACGAAAGAGGTGCTTTTACAGGTGCTGACCGCCGTCGGGAAGGCTGTTTTGTCCAAGCGCAACACGGCACCTTATTTCTCGATGAAATTGGGGAAACTGCTCCAGCTATGCAGGCTAAATTACTGCGAGTGCTCCAAGAACATGAGCTGCAACGGGTTGGCGGCCATGAAGTAATTAATGTTGATGTCCGTGTTATTACTGCTACGAATCGAGATTTAGAAGCTGAAGTAGAGGCAGGACGCTTTCGCGAAGATCTCTATTATCGGCTTAATGTGGTCACTCTCGAAATGCCACCCTTACGAGAGCGAAGCGGTGATGTCCCTATGCTGACAGATTTCTTTATTCGCCGCTGTAGTCGGCGAAATAGACGAGAAGTACGAGGCATTACCCCAGAATGTATGGATGTGTTAAACCGTTATCCTTGGCCAGGCAATGTCCGAGAGTTAGAAAATGCCATTGAACGCAGTGTGATTTTGACACGCGGTGACTATCTGGATGTAGATAGTTTACCGCTGGCGATTCAGCGCTGGTTAGATACGAACACGCAAAATCAGGCTGTTCCGCCAGGTAGTTTGCAAGAAGCCGAGCGGCAGGTCATTCTTAGAACCCTTGAAGAAACTGGTGGCAATAAAAGTCGGGCTGCTGAACGTCTTCAGATTACCCGTAAAACTTTGTTAAGTAAGATTAAGAAATACGGAATCGACAACAATTAGAGCTATGCCTTCAGTTGACGGGCCGCTCTGACTGTGGTAAAGACTTGAGCTTTTATTGAGTTAGAAGGCAGGCGGCACGGCTTCCTTCTCAAAATAAACATTGTGCAACGCGTTGCCGGGTAGTCCGGCAAAGGAGAGAGACTGGCCATGCGAACCAATATTGTCCATTCCGGTGCCGGCGAACTCACCTATGAGATTCGCAACATCGTGAGCGTCGGTGAGCAGCTTCAGGAGCTGGGCGTGACGGTGAACTGGGAGAATATCGGCGACCCCGTAGCTAAAGGTGAGCAGATTCCAAGTTGGATGAAGGCGATCGTGGCGGAAGCAGCTCAAGATAATGCCAGCTTTGGCTATTCGCCTACTCGAGGTGTACTCTCCACTCGGCAGTTCATTGCTGACCAAACCAATGCCTTAGGTGGAGCACAGATCACAGCAAATGACATTCTGTTCTTCAACGGCCTTGGCGATGCCATTTCCAAAGTTTTTAGTCTGTTGCGGCCTACAGCAAGGGTGATCGTCCCCACACCGAGCTATTCTACCCATTCTTCGGCTGAAGCTGCACATGCTGGCGATAGCCCGATAACCTATATTCTTGATCCCAATAAATATTGGTACCCGGATTTAGAGGATTTAGAAAATCATGTCAAATATAACCCAGCTATTGCTGGTATCTTAGTCATTAACCCAGATAATCCTACTGGTGCGGTCTATCCTGAACATATACTTCGAGGTATTGTTGATATTGCTGACCGCTATGACCTGTTCATTGTCTGCGATGAAGTCTATCAAAATATGGTCTATAACGGCACCAAAGCCATTCCGTTGGCTACAGTGATTGGCAAACGAGTACCTGCCATCTGTATGCGGGGTGTGTCTAAAGAAATGCCGTGGCCGGGTGGACGCTGTGGTTGGATGGAAGTCTATAACGGCCATCACGACTGTATGTTTGAAAAATATGTCAGCTCCATTCTGAATGCGAAGATGATGGAAGTCTGTTCCACCACCCTACCGCAACTCATTTTACCCAAGGTAACGACGCACCCAGAATACCGGAACTATTTGGAAGAGCGCATCTGCCGCTATGAAAAATACTCCAATATTGCTTATGATATTCTTAAAAAAGTCAAAGGCGTGTTGGTTAATCGTACGAACGGTGCCTTTTACATGAGTGTGGTTTTTGAGCACGGCCTATTGAACCAAAAACAGAGCTTACCAATCGTCAAAGAAGAAGTACGGGCGACCATAGAAAAAATGGTCAAAGGGCCAAAGGTAGAACCGGATAAGCGTTTTGTCTATTATTTACTCGGTTCAACAGGTATCTGTGTGGTACCGCTTTCCTCTTTTGCCACAACCTTACAAGGTTTTCGGATTACGTTATTGGAGCGCGATGAAGCGACGTTTACCCGCATTTTCCAGACCATTGCTGCAGCTATCCAACAATATATTGCCTCAGCCTGAGATCGGAGAAGCATAATGCTGACAGCAAAAGACCTGATGAGCAGTAATGTTATTGCCGTAAGCCTAGACACCGCAGTACGTGAGCTGGCCCGCATTTTTACCGACAACCGAATCAGTGGAGCACCGGTTGTTGACGGCACAGGCACAGTCATTGGTGTGGTTACGGAAAGCGACCTGATCTTTCAAAATAAAAAGCTACACATTCCAACATCCTTTGCCATCCTTGATGCCTTTATCTTTTTGGAAGATCCAGAAAAGATGGAGCAGGAGATGAAAAAAATGGTTGGAACTACGGTAGCAGATATTTGCACCAAAAAGCCCGTCACTGTGCAGCAAGACACGCCATTAGAAGAGGTAGCAACCTTAATGGCAGAAAAAAAAGTACATACCTTGCCAGTGCTAGATGCGGCAGGTCAGCTCGTTGGCGTGATCGGCAAATCGGATTTGATTCGCATGATTGCGGAAAGGAAGTGATAGGCAGGGATTTGAAGGGCATCATTTTATTTACTCTGTAAATCAGTGATGCCATCCCAATTCTCAGGAGGATTGGCGGCAAGCTGCTGGCAGCGTTTTATGTAAAGGCTGTAGAGTTTATCGTTTGGCTTCCAGTCAATTAGGTGACAAAGCAACTGTTCAGCGGCTTTAAAATCTCCTATATTATAATAATCAAAAGCCTCATGCCAGCCGCGCAATTCCTTTTCAATTTGCGCGTTTTCCTGACCACGTTTGCCTAGAAGTTGACAGACTGTTACAGGCTCTGTTTTCCCCAAGACCCGTACTATATCCACCTGCCGAAAAAGAAAATCATTGTGCAGCGCATCGCAGATTACTCCACTGACCAAAATGTCTGCGCCATAGAATTTAGTCAGTCCTTCCAGTCGAGAGGCAAGGTTGACGGAATCTCCAATCACCGTGTATTCAAAACGCTGCCTTGATCCCATATTGCCAACTCGAGCTAAACCACAATGAATACCTATGCCAATATGCAAGGTAGGCAATCCACGCTTCAGCCAAGAGCGATTGAGCTGTTCAAGCTCTTGCAGCATGGATAAGGCGGACTCACAGGCATGGTAGGGATGGTTAGCTGTGGTTAAGGGCGCATTCCAGAAGGCCATCACTGCGTCACCAATAAATTTATCCACCGTGCCGCGCTGATTCATAATTGCGGCTGTCATTGGTGTCAGATATTCGTTAAGAAAAGTGCAGAGTGCTTCAGGCCGCATTTTTTCAGCCATACTGGTGAAACCCCGGATATCAGAGAAAAGAATTGTCAATTCTCGTTCTTCACCACTGAGCACTAAGCTGTCCTGATTTTTCACCATTTCTTCGACAACTGCGGGAGCAAGATATTGGGAAAAAGTAGAGCGAAGTCGCCTTGCCTTTCTCTCTTCAGAAAAATAGTTGAAAAAGGTCAATGAGGTAAAGAGCAGCAATGTAGCAATAGTTGGTGTCACTAAGTCTGCCATGAGATGAAAGAACCAAAAACTCGCCAAGGAGAAGGCAAGGTTAATGACTATAATGGCAAATGCAAGAAGGATACCAACTGTTGCACCAATTCGCGGAAGCAGTAGTGTGAGGAGCAGCCCTGTACAAGCAATCTGGAGAATTTCTAAGCCAATGAGCCAGTCAGGCCGACTCAAAAAGCTACTGGTTAGAATCGTGTTAAGAGCATGGCCATGAAACTCCACCCCAGGAAACACGGTACTTACTGGAACACCAATAAGGTCAAAGAGACCAAGGGCAGAGGTGCCAACTAACACATAAGCCTGTTGAAGAAGGTGTGGATCGAATTCGTCGTGCAGAACATCAATCGCAGAGAGATAAGGCAGCTTACGCTCTGGATGAAAGGAATCAGCATACGGTGACTGGTCACTGAAGGTAACGACCATTTCGCCTTGATGGGAGACTGGTATCTGATACGGCCCCACTTTTATTGTGCGGACACCGTTTTCATTGCTCTTTACAAAAACCGGGGCATCACCAGTTGCCGCTTGGAGCATAGCTAGGACAAGACTAGGATATGGCTCTCCAGTCAAGAGGGCTGAAGCTCGTAGTAAAGCATAGGTATTTTGTAGCACTGCCAAAACTAAACCTGGATGCAGCACTTGTTCAAAGGCAGTCAGTAGAGGCAGGTCACGACGTACAGTCGTTGTGGCGTGCAACGTCGCAAAAGTAAAACTTGGCCAAGGTTGTTGCTCTAGCGCAGCCAGCAGTGGCAATCGACGAACAAGCGCATCATCATCAGGGATAATGTTGAAAAAACCACTACCATGCGCTTCTTTTTCCAACAGAGGCAGGTTGAGATCGGCATGATTGAAGCGTTGCAAAAAAGAAACTGGATTCTGGTCTAAAAAAGCAAAACTGCCATGTTGAGGAACAGCAGTTTTATTTTTTTTGCCACCCTGCCCTGCTTCTACATCATGATAAATGAAAAGATGACCAAGAATGATGGGGACTGAACTAGCGGCCAGTTTATCGGCAAAAATTTGATCAGGATCAGGTAAGCTATCCAGATATTTCCGTACCTTGAGCGGCATCGTGGTAGGCATGTCCTTCATGATACGTTTTGGTGCAGTGCGGTCAGGCTCACCAAAAATGATGTCCGAACCAATGACCGCCGGTCGAGCCGCCGCAATTTTGCTGAATAGTTCTGCTATTCGCCAACGAGGCCAAGGCCACTGGCCGTATCTAGCCAGACTCTTTGCATCAATATCAACAATTACTACTGGTGGATTAGCAAGCGGAGAGGGAAAATTTCGGAGGAGTAGGTCAAAAGATTTGAGTCGCAGATCCTTGAGTAAAGATGGGTTGAAGAAAGATAGACTGATCAGGCAACAGGATACGACTACGCCAATAAGACGTACTTTCTGTGCTGGGCTAAGTCTCTTCTTCCTCCAACTCGCGGTCATCCTTTTTACTTATGGTGCAGAAGGACTAACAAATGCCCCTTCTGTGTTTGGAATTTCAAGAATATCTCGATCTTGTAAAGATATTTTTGAGCCGCACTCAACCATACTTTCTTCAAAGGCTTCACTGAGTTCATCCCAAGAAATACCGAGATCTGCTGCGGTAGTTTTTATCTGACCTTTTGTTATATTAGCACAGAACATTGCTTTTAGGGTCAGCAAGAGAAGATACTTCTTTTTCTTAACCACGAAGGCAAGGATAGTCGCAGGTTCTACGCCTCTCGCAAGGGCGTTCTCTATTGCACGATCTACACCAAATAGATCCGCATCATCAGAAAAATCTTTTGTCCAGCCTCCGTTGGAATCTGCGGCAGCAGCAGCTTCAAGTTCTGGAGCAATGCCTTGCAAGGTCTTTTTCGCTGCTTGCCCAACGCGAACAGCAGGACAGACGGGACAAGATGACTTTGCGCTTGCTATGGATAACGGGCCAACCATAACGGAATCACCATCTATGCTACTCAATTCTACTGTTGAGCCACTATCACCTGTTACTAAAGCGGTGAGCAGGGAACTAGGAGCATTGGGTGCAGGCGCAACAGCCAAAGCAAAATCCGTACCCCGCGCTCCAGCGGCAGCAGTCGGAGTGCTAATTAGATAGGTACTTTCGCCGGTCATTTTGGAAACAATTGTCCGTAGCCGACCAAGTAGAAGCTGCAATCTAGTATCACGACTGCCTGCACCGCGATTGTAAAGCGACTGTTCAAGCACGAGTTTGGATTGCGGTGTCAGAGTCAGCAGACTTTTATCCCTGAGCAGCAGCGTCAATCGACTCATTTTGGCCGTAATGATTGTATCACCATTAAAAACCGGCAGACCTGTTTTCAATTTATAGGCCGTGCCACTCTGTTGATGCAACACCAGCACAGTTCCCAGCACATTACGGACAGTGCCTGCTTTTGCACCTGTTCCTGGTACAAATCCATCTCCTATTTTCGCCGAACTCGGCAAAAGGGGCGAAGAAGGGGTGCTTTCTGTTTTGAGAAAGTTGAGCAGTTCTGACGCAGAAGGACAATCTTCCCCTGCCTGTCCTATACATGGGAACAAAAAAAATGGCATAAACCAAGCTAAGATGCTAACAATAGAAGATTTCATATTTTTCCTCCTTGATATGTTGATGAGCTTGCGAATGACATCTTGCTGTTGACCTGCTGTTTTCTCACCCTTTTTATCAATACCCATCAACAGTGATATCGTCTTTAGAAAAAAATGGGGGAAGGATGGGGGCTACAGCTAAAAAAATAAAAAAAGGAGTTAAGCGTTTCCGCTCAACTCCTTGAATTTACTGGTCGGAACGAGAGGATTTGAACCTCCGGCCCCCTGAACCCCATGCAGCGGCTGGTTCAGAACATCATGCTTGTCCTCTTTTTAGCGAAAGGGGACGCATGACGGGATGAAAAAGGCTGATCTGTCGCCTTTTCTTATGCAAAGATAAGCTGAAGCCGCCCAGCCGTCAAGAGCTTTCTGCGCAGTGAATTGAGCGCAAGAAGTAAGCTCTGCGGCTGAAATATGCAATATGCGGTGTTGTTGCTTTGCTGTACCGCTGCATATTGCGCGTTTTGCCATTTTTCAGGCAATGCGGCTTCTGTGCATTTTTTTTGCATCCATCCCGTCAAACATGGTGTTTCTGAATCTTGATGATGAACTTCAACATCAAAGAGGTGCAGAATGCCCCGCGAACCACGTTTCACCACCCGGCAGGCGGTTGACTATAGCTGTAGCGACATAAAGTGATCATAAAGTATCGCCTTGAAAAAGTTGCTCAACAGAACAATATTGTTTTCTTCTGAGTGCCTTTGCCTGCGCCCATTTATGCTCAATTGGATTAAGATCAGGAGAATAAGGCGGCATGAATTCGAGTTTATGCCCGCATGAAGTGATGGCCTCCTGAATGTCATCGCGTTTGTGAAAGGCTGCATTGTCCATAATAAGAACTGAGTTGCCGGGTAATTCAGGCAGAAGCTCGTGTCTGAGCCAAGCATAAAACACGTCCGCATCAATGCTTCCATCAACCAGAGTCACGACTAGG
>JAPEVH010000021.1 GCA_026645415.1 Candidatus Electronema sp. | reverse complement strand
GTTTTGTTTTCTTGGCTGGTGTCCAGCTCTTTGGATGGATGAGAGCTGCGCCTTGATAACCAGCATCAGCGAGTAGCAGGACATGCGGCGGCAGGACTAATTCGCTTTCTTTGAAAAGGCGAAAATCGGTGGTCTCCCTCTTGAGAGTTGCTGGATAATTGTTTATCCTTCTGTGTGTGTCAACTGGTTTAAAGAAGGAGGAAAAGATGGCTGAACTTGCGAAAGCCGGTGATTTTTGTCCGAACCCTGCCTGTGCCGATTATGAGGAGCTTGGCGGTAAAATTATCAGGCATGGCCGCACCCGTGCAGGCGTTCAGCACTTTAAATGCCTGAGTTGCGGAAAAACTTTCACTGCGACGCGGGGGACGAGACTTCCGCCGCCAGATGCCTGACCGTGCTCATATTTCACAGAGTTTGAAGAAATGAATTGATTTTTTAATCCTTTTACTCAGGCGTTCAAACTCTGTCAAGAAAAGTGATGGATGGTAAGAAAACTAACCGGACACTACTGACTTAACTTGACTTCACCCAGCAAAGAAGCGGTATTTAATGATACAGTACAGAGCGCGGAAGCCGTCCTTTACACCAATTTTTTTGCCTTCAGCATAAGTACGTCCGCTGTAAGAAATACCGACCTCGTAAATTCGGCAGCCAGTTTTAGCTACCTTTGCTGTAATCTCTGGCTCAAAGCCAAAGCGGTCTTCCTCAATTATAATTTTCTGAATTATCTCTCGGCGGAAGACCTTGTAACAGGTTTCCATATCTGTCAAATTCAGATTGGTAAGCATATTAGAAAACAACGTTAAAAGGCGGTTGCCTATCATATGCCAAAAATACAGTACCCGATGTGCTTCAGAACCGATAAAGCGAGAGCCGTAAACTACATCGGCTTTACCGTTCAAAATGGGCTGAAGTAATTTTGGGTATTCTACAGGATCGTACTCAAGGTCTGCATCCTGAATCAGAACGATATCACCTGTTGCTGCTGCGAAACCAGAACGTAGGGCCGCGCCTTTTCCTTGATTTTTTTCGTGAAAAACCAGAATAATGTTGCTGCCGGATAATTGCTCCATGACCTGTCGAGTGCCGTCCTGAGAGGCATCATCAACAAGAATAATTTCCTTTGTCAATGGTATATTTACAGATTGTATCGAATTAACTACGTTTTGCAACGTCATTTCTTCATTATAGACAGGGATAATGATAGAAAGCTTGCAAAAAGTTGCTTCACTTTTTTTCATCTTTTTTTCCTCATAACGCAAAAATTATTCATGCCGCATTGAAAATGCTGATGTCGCACAATTTCAAATCTGCCATTTTTATTTGAGAGTTCCTGTAGTTCAGGAAGATCAAAATATTTTTTGTGATCTTCTATCTCTGATCGATTGACAATACCAAGCCTGAAAGCAAGAAATTCTAAAACAGGTTTTGCTCGTTTTCCTGGTACAGTTAAGATCAATTTTCCATTATTATTCAAAACTCTAGCTATTTCAGTAAGAATGGCATCTGGTTTATCAAGATGTTCTAATACTGCAAGCATTGTCGCAATGTCAAAAGAATTATCTTGAAACGGCAATGTTTCATTCAGAGTTGCTTGAATAGTGCAAATTTTCCCTAATGATACGACAGGCACCTTAAAGTCTATTCCTGTTCCGTGTGCAATATATGGCTCAATTGTTGATAAAAATTTATAGTTAAATCCACATCCAATATCAAGTAATGTACACTTTTTGACGGTTTTGATCTCATCCAAAACCCTGCCTATTCTCATTTGTCTAAGAATAGGTTCCATAAATGGTTCTTTCATTAATTAATGTAATAAGATACGGAGTTGTAGTAGAAAAAAATCTAGCAAAAACAATCAGTTGCTAGAAGTCTTTGTAGTATAAAACAACCTATTCAAGTTAAAGAAAAAATAAAATATACTACTAAAATAAATAGGCACTAGAAAACGATCTCCCTGCCAAAACGATATCCCTGTTGATAGATATGTTATAAAGATGGTAGAGGATAATAATATATTAATAACTACATATTCTTTCTTCTCTTTTTTTAAAAAAAGAACAGTGAGGAATATTATCAAAGATATTAAATTGATAAATCTTGTTATTGCGCTCTGCCATAAGGTTATTAAAGGATAAAAATCATTAGATGGAAGAAAAAAAGATGGCTGTTTTGTGTTTTCGAGTATCAACTCTATAAAAAGGAGAACAGACTCTTTTGGGAATGTAGTTAAAGTACTATATAATTCTTTTTTTATTTTTAAATCGGCATTTTTATATCCGTAATCATTTATTATCCTAGATAAATCATTCCTTCTAATTTCCCTGATAGCATGTATTTGCCTACCGCTGTACGGATTATTTTCAATTTTTCTCTTGGAAAGTTCTAATTTGCTAAAAAAATAGTCATTAAATGCTAATGTATCGATAAATGATATTTTTTTAAGTTGAAATTTTTTATCCATGATATGGAGTTGAAAAAATATAGGAAAAATAGTTAAGATTGCAGCTATAGATATAAATATTTTTTTTTCTTTAAACAAAAGGATGCTTAACAAGAGCAAGTCTGCAAAAAATACATATAAATATACCGGCTTAACAAGAGCGCATAACGAAAGTGCTAAAAGCTGAAAAAATAGTAATAGATTATTTTTTGTTCGATATAAGTATAAAACAAGAATGGAAAATGATAGGGTAAGTAGGAAAGAGGCTGTAGTCTCTGTAAGAACATGTAAAGATATTCCTATTGGAGAAAGGATAGTCACGCAAAATAAAGAAAGAAAAAATGACGCTACTGATGATTTACTAATAATAAGTCCAGAAAAATATACTAGTAATATCTGTATCTCCCAAAGAACAAACTGAAAAACAAGAATAGCCCAAGGACTTATTTTTTCAAGTAATATAACAAGCAAAGGATAAAAGAAAGGTCTAGTTGCAACACTACCTTTTACTTCAGAAAATTCTACATCTCCTATTAGCCATTTCCCAACATTGAGATATGTCGTACTATCTCCTGTTGTATATTTAATACTTGGCCATTCACTGAATGGTTTGACGCTTGAATTGATTAGATAAAAAAAACAAGTCGAGAAGATAAATAATATTATCGGGAAGACAGCTTTCTTTGAAAACATTTTTGAGTCCTTAACAGTTATCAATAAACCCAAAATTACCCTCCGTATTCAGTAGATGAGAGAATCTACTTTGATTTTCCTTGATTTGATGAATAACTAACAAGGCAACTTCAAGAGCACGGCGACCTTCTTGGCCTGATACCGCAGGTTTTTTTCGCTGCCGGACGTTTTCAACAAAATCAAGTAATTCCAGCTCAAGTACATCCTGTTCTTGAAAGCTATTGCGCGTAATATCTGGCATTGGGATATCGGTATTTTCCTGTTTGAGCCGTACAGCCATAACCTCCTTTTTGCCAAAATCTACTGCTAAGTATCTGCCCGGCTGAAAAATCCGCATCTTGCGCACATTATCGAGCGAAATTCTACTCACCGTAATATTAGCGGTACAACCGTTTTCAAAGACAATTCTGGCATTGGCAATGTCAGTAAGCTGGGTAATAACTGGCGCACCAACAGTATGGATATTCTCTATTGGCGCATCAACCATTGACAGAATGATGTCTATGTCGTGAATCATCAGATCAAGGATAACATCTACATCTGTGCTGCGATTTTTAAACACAGAAAGCCTATGCGCCTCGATAAAGAGCGGATTGCAAAGGAGTGGCCGCACAGCCAATACTGCTGGATTAAAACGTTCTAAATGACCAACCTGCAAAATGAGCTGTTTGTCTTCAGCCAAGCGGATGAGTTCATCTGCCTCTGCCAAAGTCACAGTCATTGGCTTTTCTAAGAGAATGTCAATGCCCTGATTGAGACAATCCAAAGCGGTTTGGTAATGTTGCACGGTTGGCACAACAATAGAAACCGCATCGACTTCTTGGATTAAATTTAGATAATTGTCAAATGGAACCGTACCACATTCTTTAGCAACCAACTCTGCTCGATTTGGATCCAAATCTGCAACTCCGACCAAATCAACATCAGTCATTGCCGCATATTTTTGTGCATGAAAGCGACCTAAGTAACCAACTCCTATCACGCCAACTCGTATTTTCTTTGTCTGACTCATGCTGGGTCGCATTAAATGCCAAGGTAGGCTTTTTGAATTTCCTTGTTTTGGAGAAGATGTTCCGCTTTGTCATGGAGAATGATTTTCCCATTTTCCAGCACATAGGCTCGGTCAGCAGCTTTTAATGCCATATTGGCATTTTGCTCAACCAAAAAAATGGTGGTTTGGTCTTCTTTGTTAATTTTCCTGATGATCTCAAAAATCTGTTTGGTCACTAAAGGGGCAAGGCCCATAGATGGCTCATCTAGCAATAGGAGCTTGGGACGAGCCATCAGAGCACGAGAGATAGCCAGCATTTGCTGCTCACCGCCGGATAGATTGCCGCCCGGCTGATGGCGGCGTTTGGCAAGAATAGGAAAAAGGCTATATACATGCTCTAAATCCTGCCGAACCTGCCGCTGGTCTCGACGAAGAAAGGCTCCTAAATCTAAATTTTCCGCTACAGTTAAGGCCGAAAATATGTGTCGGCCCTCTGGGACTTGGCTAAGACCAAGAGCAACAATTTTGTCTGGAGCCAGCCGATCAATGGGCTTGCCTTGAAAAAATATTGAACCACTCCGAGGCGGTACAATCCCACAGATAGACATGAGCGTTGTAGACTTACCCGCACCATTAGCACCGATCAGAGTAATAATCTCGCCCTGCTCCACGCGGAGGCTAAGATTGTGCAGAACAGGAATACTGCCGTAGAAAGTGCAGATGTCACGCAGTTCAAGCATTGGCCATTGTGCAACTTTTCGCTGCTTAGTAGAGATAGGCGGTTTTCTTCAGAGCTTCCTTTACTGGTAGGACATAGGGATGATGCTTGCGAAGAAAAAGCGGGAGATTATCCAAAGCTCGCTTTGCCTCATCCGCACTATCATAAAGCCCATAAAAAATAAAAAGGGCCGTAGGTAAGGTCTGTTTGCGCAGAATCTTAAGTTGCTGCTTATAATCCAAGTATTCATCACGGACAATCATTTCTTTAATCTTAGATGCCGCATCTGGCGAGGAAAGTACCAGTAATTGCAGGGTATATTTATTGGCATTCACGCTAGTACGCAGACGTGATCCAGCAACATGTAGCTCTTGATAGAGCATATTAGCATCAGGAGCTGGTTCCGCAATTGAACTTGGAATATTGATAGTTGGCACTTGCTGTTGTTCTGGTACAATTTCTACTTTTTTCTGCTCTTTTTGATCCTTTTTCTCTGGCACCGGAGCGACTTTCGTCTTTTTCATACTAGGCACGAGCTGCACAATTTTTTTTTGCGAGACAGGAGTCAGCTCTTGAATGGTAGGTTGTTCTTTTGGTTCATCTTCCTTGATCTGAGCCGCTGGGGTATCCAATGACTCCTCTGGTAATACTTCTTCGGTAGGAGACTCTTGTTCTATTGGCGGTGCTGCCTCTTCTGTTGTCTCTACAACTGTAGCAGGAACTATCTTTTCTGCTGAAGCTACCTCATCTGACGCTTCTGCAATTTCCTGTTTTTCTTCTGTCACCAATGGCTCAGACTCAGACGACTGATTGGCTCCCGCCTCTTCGGGTTGCGTTTCTGTAGCTGGTGGTAAGTCTTCTTCTGAATTGAGCTGGAATTCTTTTGGGAGTGGCAGCAACTTCTTTGGCTCAGTTGGGCCAAAGTTAAATAAGTGCTGCACCTGATCTAACCCGTTCTGCCACAATGCGCTGTTGTAATGAAAAAGTAAGCCTGTTAGGAGGAATAGGACAGCTATAGCAGACAATTTTATTAATCTCCAGGACTTGCTCTCTGCCTTTTTTAGAACACCTGCTTCTTTAATAATAGGTACATCAGTCTTTTGCACTGGAAGCTGTCGCTTTCCCTCACAGAGCTTTTGGAGTGCTTGCGCAGCGAGTTGGTTTATTTGCCGCAGATTGCCTTGCGTCTGGGTAAAAATTTTACGGACAGCTTCTTGGCTAAAGGCTTGACCAATTGCCGCTGTAGATAAGCCAGCAGCCTTAAGACGGAAATTCAGATAGGCTCTCGTCTCTTCTTCAGTCAGTGCTGCTACTGTATAACCAGTTGGAATATCTATATCGGCGCAGTAGCTCGTGAGTTGATTGATCCCCTCATTAAGTACAGGTTGTCCAGCTAAGATAACCTGAAAAAAAGATGAACTGCCTTTGGCCGCAAAGGCTATTCGGGAAAGCCGCTCTAGGGCGGCTGGAAACATTTTCTCTGCCTGATCAATAAGGAGCAATAACTGTTTTCCTTGTCCCTGATAGTGCTCTGCTAGGGCTGGAAGATCGGTCACAGTTTCTTGGTTTGGCTCACCATCGAGCTGCAAAAAAATGCTCTGGCACAGTTCGTCAAAAGAATCGCCCGGCTCGGTAAGAAAGACTGGGTGAAATTCATCTGGCAAGAGATGAACCAGCATCTGACACAGCATGGTTTTGCCTGTCCCTTCCGAGCCAATGATCCGAAGAACAGCACTGCCTGTTTGGAGATCAGCATAAACCCGCCGCAGCAAAGTTGTACGACCTGCTTCAGGAAAAAACAGCTCTATGTCTGGCTGCTCCGCAAAAGGTTCTTTGGTTAAGCCAAGGTATTCAAACTGCATCAACTAGATATTCCCAAGTAATTTCAACAGAGATTATACGTTGCGAACAGGAGGGGCGGAGCCAGCCAAGCGGTTCTGCACATAACTGTTTGGAGTCTATTATTCGTCAGGAGACTCATTCTGTAAACATCTTTCTCGCCATCTCTGTTTTTTTGTTGCATCTTCTGACAATCTAGTATTATGTCACAGCAGACCGTAATATTCCGTCTTTCTTTTTCTTTCCGCAAGAGGTGTTCTATGCTACCGACTCTTTCTGTTCTTCTCTGCCTATTTCTGCTCCTTCCTGTTCCTGCCCTGAGTGCTTCTGCTGAAATTGCTTCTACTCTTGACGATCAAAATTCTGTGGCTGTGACGATCTACAACCAAGATTTGGCTCTAGTACGGGACAGCCGTAGCCTGACCTTAGCACCGGGGCAACAAACCTTAGCTTTTCGAGAAGTGAGTGCAAAAATTCGCCCAGAGACTGCCTTGCTGGCTGCGCCCGGTCTCAATGTTTTAGAACAGAATTTTGAGTATGATTTGCTCACCCCTAGCTCTCTTTTGGATAAATATGTGGGCCGAACTGTCCAATTAATCAAAACACATCCAACTACTGGCGAGGAAACTCCTGAAGAGGCAACTGTTCTCAGTGCAGGCAGCGGCACGGTGCTTCGAGTTGGCGACCGCATTGAGGCAGGAGTACCGGGTCGGCTGGTTTTTCCTAATGTGCCAGAGAATCTCCGTGATCGCCCTACCTTAACTATGCTCGTAGAAAGTAAAGAAGGCGGAAAAGAGGATGCGGTTCTGAGCTATCTGACTGGCGGGCTGTCGTGGAAAGCTGATTATGTGGCTGAACTGGGAACGGATGATGCCAGCATCAATCTGAGCGGCTGGGTGACGTTGACCAATGAAAGCGGGGCAACCTATCAAAATGCCAAACTCCAGCTTGTGGCAGGTGATGTGAATCGAGTGAAAGAGCGCATTCAGCCGAGATTGACGGGCATGCGGTCTGTTGCTGCGGAAGCAATGATGGATGGTGGCATGGCCGAGGAATCCATGTTTGAATATCACCTTTACACCTTGGCGAGACCAACCACGATCAAAGAAAAGCAGTCGAAACAGGTTTCACTGCTCCACGCGAACGGCGTAAAGGTAACGAAGGACTTTACGCTTCAAGGCCAAGATTACTACTACGGCAATGCAGCAAGTGATTTAGGACAAAAGCTCAAGGTTGGTGTCTTTCTGGAGTTGAAAAACAGCAAAGAGGCTGGGGCTGGGCAGCCGCTGCCTGCTGGAATCATGCGGGTCTACAAAAAAGACAGTTCTGGTAACCTTCAGTTTGTTGGTGAAGACCGAATTGATCACACGCCAGAAAACGAGACAATCCGCCTTAAGTTAGGTGATGCCTTTGATGTCACTGCCAACAAGAAGCAGACGGATTTCAAGAAACTACCTTGGACAGATGGTACAGCGTATGAGAGTGCCTACGAAATTGAGCTAAAAAATGCCAAAGATGAAGCAGTTACTGTAAAAGTGGTCGAACCGGTGCCGGGTGACTGGCAAATCGTTGAGGAATCTACACCGCATACAAAAGAAACTTCTGGCACAGCAGTCTGGAATGTGCAAATCGAGCCAAAAGCCAGCAGCACCTTAACATGGCGGGTACGGGTGAAGTACTGAGTTACGCTGGTTATTGAGGTTAGAAAATACAAACGCCCTATTTTGCAATAGGGCGTTTGTCACAGATACTGAAAAGATGCAGTTAATCAAGAAAGAAGCGTAGCTTTTCTCGGCGGCTAGAATGACGCAAACGATTAAGAGCTTTTTTCTCAATCTGGCGGATGCGCTCACGAGAGACATTGAATTTTTTGCCAATCTCTTCTAGCGTGTACTCAGCTTTTTCACCAATGCCGAAGCGCAGACGGATGATCTTCTCTTCCCGTTCGGTCAGAGTCGCCAGCACTTCAGTAACCCTGTCGGCCAGCTCACGATTCTCTACCGTATCATAAGGCGACTCTGCTTCTTGGTTTTCCAAAAAATCGCCAAGAGTGGAGTCATCATCGCCCACTGGAGTCTCTAGGGAAATCGGCTCACGAGAGGCTTCCAGAATGGCAAGAATCTTGTCCATCGGCAGATCGGTCATCTCCGATATTTCGGTCGGAGTCGGCTCTCGGCCCAGCTCCTTGAGGAGCGAGTAAAATGCCTTGAAAAATTGGCTCCGTAGCTCAAGAAAATGTACCGGCAAACGGATGGTGCGTGTTTTATCGAGAATCGCTCTAGTGATCGCCTGCCTGATCCACCAAGAAGCATAGGTGGAAAATTTGTTGCCCTTTGTGTAATCAAAACGGAAAACAGCCCGCATCAAGCCAAGATTGCCTTCCTGAATCAGATCAGCTAAGGTTAAACCTTGGTGCATGTAGCGTTTAGCAATGGAGACCACTAAACGCAAGTTAGCCCGGATCATGCAATCCTTGGCATTCTCAATTGAGCGACTATAGGCTCCCATTCGGGTATGCAGCTCGAGCAATTCCCGTTTATCAACATATTTGGCAGCTGCCTTTTTCACACACTGCCGCATGTGATTGAGTTGCTGTTTTTTAGGTTTCAGCGAAGGATCACGCCGTTCCCAAAGATCAATCCTCTCTCTGAGGATTTTCATCTCTGGAACGCCTGAGCCTTCGTCACGCACCGCATTAACAATAGCACTGAAGCCTTCGCGGATTGCTTTGGAATAACGTGCCTCTTCTTCTGGAGTCAGCAGCTCGAACTGGCCCATTTCTCGCAGATAAGTGGTCGTTGTCTCTTCAGCTTCGTGATCTTCCTCACCAGCAAGAGCTAAACCATCCTCATCGCTTTCGTCAACGTGCATATCTTCCTTGCCTGTCCATTCCTCGCCGGAAAGGGTTCTTTTTCGGCCTGAATCTTCGACCGTAACAATTTCGATATTATGCGCGTTCAGGAAATCAAAAACTGCTTCAATGGCTCCGGGATCTTTCACGTCATCCGGCAACAGTTTGTTAAGATGTTTGAAAGTGATGCAGCCCTCGCCCTGTCCGGCCTTAAGAAGGTCTTCCTTGATACTTGCAAGCACCTGCTTTCACCCTCCCTGCGCATTGCGTATGGAAAGAAATATGAATGACGACGCAAAAAAAGACGCTTCTGCGTCTGATGATGAATAAAATACGTACTTATAGTATATTTTATCTGTAAAAACAAAGCAAGGTTTTTTAACCCCGTTTTCCACGGCTGGATGCAATTTCAGCCTTTTCCTTCCCACCTGAGCATAGAGCGACAATGATGAACAAACACACCTCCACTGTCTTGCCTGGCAATCCCTGTAGTACCAGAAGCTCCGGTATCCTGCTCCACATTTCTTCACTGCCAAGTCCGTATGGCATTGGTGATCTTGGCCCTAGCAGCCATAATTTTGTTGATTTTCTCAAGGCTAGTGGCCAGAGTTTTTGGCAAATACTTCCTCTCACTCCGGTTAGTGCTGCATCAGGAAACTCTCCTTACATGAGTAGCTCTGCTTTTGCTGGTAATCCGCTGTTCATCAGTCCTGACCTGCTGATCCGAGATGGTTGGCTAGGCCAGGAAGATCTGCCACCCTTGTCCGCCGAATTCTCTGAGTATTTAGTTGATTATCCTGCTGTCGCCGCTTGGAAAGAAAAATTACTCGCTTTGGCTTGGCAGACTTTCCAGCAAAAGACTGATGAAAAACAACAAAATGCGTTGATTGCCGAATTTGTTAGCCAGCATCATTGGGCAGAGGACTATGCTCTGTTTATGGCTTTGAAGAAAGATTTTAATGGTCAGGCGTGGCTTGACTGGCCAGAAGAGCTGCGGCTGCATCAACCAGAGGCTGTACAGGCGGCTACCCAAAAACTGGATCAAGCTATACGCCGCCTGCTTTTTGAACAGTATCTCTTTTTTAGCCAATGGCAGGAATTGCATAATCATGCAGCAGCTAACGCGGTGCAACTTATCGGTGACTTGCCTATTTACGTTGCTCTGGACTCTGCTGATATTTGGGCACACCAAGACATCTTCATGCTCTCGCCAAAAACTGGTCGACCCACCCATGTAGCAGGGGTTCCTCCAGATTATTTTAGTAAGACTGGGCAACTTTGGGGTAATCCTCTCTATCGTTGGCACAGTCGTGCTGCCGAAGTGAAGGAGCGATTATTTGACTGGTGGGAGCAACGGCTGCGGGCAATACTTTCTACGGTGGACGTGATCCGCATTGATCATTTTCGCGGTTTTGAAGCCTATTGGTCGGTTCCAGCCAAGGAAGAGACTGCTCTCAACGGCAAATGGGAGAAAGGGCCAGGTCTCCGCTTTTTCAAGGAGATGGAAAAGCGCCTCGGCAATCTGCCGGTCATTGCCGAAGATTTAGGCGTAATCACCCCAGAAGTAGAGCAGCTCCGCGACAGCATGAATTTTCCCGGCATGAAAATTTTGCTCTTCGCCTTTGATGGCGATCCTGAAAATGTCTATCTACCTTGGAATATAGCAGAAAATTGTGTGGTTTATACGGGCACTCATGATAACGACACCGCAGTAGGCTGGTATCTGAGCAACGAAACAGCACGGGAAGCCAAATGGCTGGCCAAGCAGTGTGCTAACCGCAGTGATGATGACGCATCCAGCTTTCATGAAAATTTAGACTATCTGGCCCTAGCTTCGCCTGCCGGCCTCTGCATTCTGCCTATGCAGGACGTACTTGGTTTTGGTAACGACTGCCGGATGAATACCCCAGGAACTGCTGAAAATAATTGGCGATGGCGTTGCGCTCCCCGTTTCATTAGTATGGAGCTATCAAAACGACTTCGACAGCGCACAACTTTTTTCGACAGGCTACCAGTGGTACGGTAAGAAAAGAATAAAAATCTTGCTTGACAGCACTCTGCAAATACGGTAAATAGGGCGCAACGCATTACAAATGCGGCCCCATCGTCTAGCGGTTAGGACAGCGGCCTCTCACGCCGTAAACAGGGGTTCGATTCCCCTTGGGGTCACCAAGCAAAATCAGGGAGATAGAGCAAGGATTGCTTTATCTCCCTTTTTTGTTCCCCACCATATTCCCCACATTTTTTCATGTTTTTGCCTTATGGGGAGTCTGCTGTCTTGCCACAAAAAATATTTCTGCGGGCGGGGGAAATCGCGGGCTGAAGAGAAAAACGAGCTGACCCGGCAGCGGGCGAGCATAGAACAATCCGGGCGGGATGCTCAAGAGCCAGAGCCATTGCCGCCAGCTCGCCTGCGGCCCCGATTCGGCGAAGTGTTGCTGACAGCTTCAGGCATGTTTCGCCTCCAGTTCATCCAGTTCCGATGCCAGAGGAAAGACCTTGAAGCGGTTCAGGTTGAGCAGGAATTCCATTCTGGACATGCCTGCAAGCTCGGCTGCCCGCCCGGATGACAGCCTGCCGATCTCAAACAGCTTGACTGCCGCCAGCAGGAGGATTTCACGGCCAAAGGACTCGGCATCTGTTTTTTCCGCCAGCAGCACCTTGTCAGGAATGCCGATTGTGATTTGCTGAAGGGCCATTCATGCACCTCTTTTGCGGCTTTTTGTGGCTTACAACGATTGCTTACGCCGCCCTTTCGTACAAATACCCCTGAAAATCAATGAACGAGCTGCGGATTGAACTGATTGATGCTGCATAGCGCGGCTCAATACACCCAATCCGCATGATTGACCGGCAACCTGTTCAATTCATCCCGGAGCTGCTTCCATCCCGGCAGATATTGACTCACAAGGGCATGAAAACGGTCGTTATGGTGCCGCTCCAGAAGATGAGCCAGTTCATGCACAAGAACATATTCCAAACAGGAAAGCGGCTTTTTTGCAAGTTCGAGGTTCAGCCAGATTCTCTTTTGTGTGATATTGCAGGAACCCCATTTCGTTTTCATCTGCTTGACACCAAAGAAGGCAACCTGAACATTCATCTTTTTTGTCCAATGTTCGGCCAGCTCTGCAATGCTCTTTTTCAGCTCTCTGCGGTGCCATTCCTTGATGACGTTGCGCCGGTATTCAAGCCCGGCATCGGGCTTGACGTGCAGGTCTAAGTACGTTTTGCTCTGCAAATCAACATAGCCCGCGCCGCTGGTTTCCCTGATCCGCAGCAGATACCGCCGCCCTTGGAAGTAATGGCTTTCCCGTTCCTTGTATTCTCTGGGGCCAAGGCGTTCCTGATCAGCAAAGTTGCGCTGGTGCCGTCTGATCCAGCCTAATTTTGATACGGCAAAGAGGCGGACAGCTTCAGCATTCATCCATAGAGGAACAGCAAGGCGCACCCGGCCTGAAGGCGGATAGACCGCAAGGTGCATGTTTTTAATCTTTTTGCGCACCACATCAACCGTTATCTCGCCAATGCTTATTTGCTCCATTGCTCAATATTCCTGCTGATTCTTGGCAAGGTCAACAAGGTATTGCGCTTCTGGTTCTGCTGTCTCGAAAGTCTTCAGCACGTCTTGAATGGCGTTGCGCACTTCTCTCGTTTTGATGATGCTCTCCCGCCAGCCGTCTCTGCGGGTGGCAAGAATCTGCCGATCAAGTTCAAGGGCCAAGGTTTCATTTCTGCCCACGTTGTCATATAAGGCGCGTTTTGCCGGTGTATTGATGGGTTGAGGATAAACAGTTCGGCCCGGATGCAAAATCTGTCCGGCAAGCGCAAGCTGCTCCTGCAAATATTTTTCGTAATCTGCGGTTTTTTCCTTTCTGCGCTTGATGAGTTCATCGAGCAGCACGCTCATTTTCTCATAATATTTCGGATTGGTCGGGTGTTCCTCAACAATCACCTTGCGCAGGTTGTTTTCAATGACTTCCGCCATTGCCTCTTTGTTCTGGCGGATATTCGGCGGCAGGCTGTCAAAGGCTTGCTCACCTTGTTCAACCATCAATTCCACCAGACTCAGGTCAGCAAAACCTGCCAGCAGGCGGCTTTCCTCGGCTCCGATGTAATTGTCAATCAGATGCCGCATGGCCGGTTCGTACTGCTTCAAGTCGATATAATCACCGCTGGCAAGCTGGATTTCCTTGCGTAGTTTCTCATATTGCTGTACTTCCGTTTTAATCGCTTCGGTCTCAGCAGCACTGTAGCCAGCTTCCGGCATTTCATCGGCAAGATTGGCATAGGCGCGGATCAGCCCGACCACTGCCTTGTACAAGGCCACCCGCCGTTGTTCTGTCTGCTTCAGGTCATCCGGCCTGTCTGAATGCCCGACAAAGTAATGCTGCATCTGGAGCTGTCCTTTGGGCGGCTCCACCGGCTCCAGCAAAGCACGCACAGTCTCCAGCGCATCGTCCAGCCGCTCCCGGCCCTTTTGCAGCCGATCTTGCAGCAGGCCCGCAACGTCGCCTCTGTCGTATTCAGCAAATGCCCCGGACGTGTAATTTTTGACCGATTTGTTCAGAC
>JAPEVH010000065.1 GCA_026645415.1 Candidatus Electronema sp. | reverse complement strand
TATTCTTCATCCAAGTGCTTGACGGCTCGAAATGCTTGAAAACAGGCACCCGCAAGGATGCGCAGGGTAAGCTGATCGAGCAGGAAATACAGAAGCTGCTGCCGTTGCGGGACATCACGGACTATCGCCTGTTTTTTGTTAGAGGCAGCAATGACAAGGGCGGGCTGGCTGAGGTTGCTGACAACGCAGTTCAGTTGCTCAAATGACAGAAGGCCGCCGTAATCCCTCCCCTGCTCCTCTTGCCGAGCGAATGCGCCCGCGCTCCTTGGCCGACTTTGTTGGCCAAGAGCATCTGGTGGGCAAGGGCAAGCTCCTGCATGAGCTGATCAGCGGTGGCAGACTGCCTTCTCTGCTCCTCTGGGGGCCGCCCGGCTCTGGCAAGACCACCTTAGCCAACATCCTTGCCAGCAGCGTTCATGCGGACTTTGTTTTCTTCTCCGCTGTGCTGTCCGGGGTAAAGGAGGTGCGGCAGATTGTCCAGCAGGCTGAGACACGCCGAGCAGAGGCTGCAACAGTTCTTTTTGTTGATGAAATCCACCGTTTCAGCAAGAGCCAGCAGGATGCTTTTCTCCCTCATGTGGAAAGCGGCCTGTTCACCTTGATCGGCGCAACCACAGAGAATCCTTCCTTTGAAGTCATAGCCCCGCTGCTCTCCCGCTGCCAAGTCCTCCTGCTCAAGCCGCTGCTGCCTGAGCATATCCGGCAGATTCTCTCGCGTGCCTTGGCTGACACCGAGCAGGGGCTTGCTGGTCTGCACGCCGAAGCGGAGGCCCTTGATCTGCTTTCCCAGTTTGCGGACGGCGACTGCCGCCGCGCCCTGAATTGCTTGGAAACAGCGGCAGCCTTGGCCCTGAAGGACGACAGGAGCCTGATCAGTGCCAAGCTGGTGCATGAGGTGCTGCAAGAACGCGCCTTGCGCTACGACAAGAGCGGCGAGGAACACTACAACCTGATCTCTGCTCTGCATAAAAGTCTGCGCGACAGCGACCCGGACGGGGCCTGCTATTGGCTGGGTCGGATGCTGGCTGGCGGCGAGGATCCGCTCTACCTTGCCCGCCGCCTGATCCGCTTTGCCAGCGAGGATGTGGGCATCAGCGATCCGAGGGCACTGGAGGTTGCCCTGAGCTGCCGCCAAGCCTATCACCTGCTTGGTTCGCCGGAAGGAGAACTGGCGTTATATCAGGCCACGGTCTATCTTGCCACCGCGCCCAAGAGCAATGCCCTGTATGTCACGGAAAAGAAGGTGAAGCAGGAAATCAGGCAGTCCGGCTCGCTGTCTGTGCCGCTGCATCTGCGCAATGCGCCGACCAAGCTGATGCAGGAGATTGGCTATGGCAAAGGCTATCAGTATGCACACGATCAGGCGGATGCGCTTACTGCGCAGGAGCATCTGCCGGAAGAGCTTGCGGGCAAGACATTCTACCAGCCCACGGAGCGGGGCTATGAGGCAATGGTCAAAGAACGGCTGACCAAGTGGCGGGAGATATTGAAGCAGCGAAGGGGGAAGGAGAAAAAAACTTCTTGAATTCGTTTTTAACTTACCTACTCAAATTTATAAATCCTTCGCCGTCTTGCCTCCACCGCTTCCTAACAAGAGAGTCAAATGTTATATCGCCGGGCAATTCAAGATGATCTGCGTGATCGGTAACAATAATCTGAGGCATAATGTCTGTTGCCTCTTGGGTTTCCTCACAGTATTTGACAAGCTGCGTAAAGAGGTTGGTTACAGCTTTTACGTCTTCGTCAACTGGACGAGATTTATTTCTGCTGGTGTCCTTTTTTGCTAATTCTTTAGCGGAAAACTCTGTTTCTCCGTCAAGAATACTCGGAAAATAAACTTGGCTGGGTTGATCGAAAAATAGAATTGACGGAATGGAGCAGACTTCACCCAGTTCGCAGAAATATCGTTGCAAGGCGAGAAATAAAACTAAATGACATGAAAGCCAATTAGCCCCACTTCCCATAGCACGGAGAAAAACTTGCTTCCCTTTATCCGTTTCGTGCCAAAGATCAAAAGATTCAAGCGAAAAACGAAGCCGTATCGGGGTATACGAATCCTCAAAATTAAAACGTGTGCTTAACTCTGCCATTAGCTCCCGTATTCTTTCCTCCGCATTCCCTAATTGCCGATCAACATCATAATGGACCTTTAGATATGCTTTTAACTCCTTAATCTTTTTTTCGAGTTCAGCGACATCTTCTTCAGTCTTCTTTCCTTTCAGATCTGCAAGTTCAGACAGAATATTTTCAACTCGTATTTTCGCTCTAAGGGACAGCTCATATTGTTTTTTTCCTTCGGCAAGATTTTTAATCTGTTGTTCAGCAGCGTTAATTTGCTGTTCGCAGCGTTTCAGTTCAGGTTTAATTGCGTCTATTTCACCTTGGACTCTCCTTTTTTCTTCCTCAAAGGAGGCCATTCTGTAAGAAGATCTGGAAAGCTCCGAATTCAGCCAAGTTATTGCCTCTGTCAGCTCGTTAGCCTGTTCTTCCACATCGTTTTTCTGCACTCCGCAGAATGGACAAACCGAGGCATAAAGTTCAGCACTCTCCGGCACAATTGTCTTGCCGCTTTGCTCTGTATATTTACGAGAAAATTCAATGGATGATTCTACTGCTGCCAGTTCCTGCTGTTTACGTCTCAGTTCAGCAACCAGTCTACTTTTTTCCTGTTCAGCTTCCTCTTTTAATTTTACATGCGCATCAGAATCAGAAACTATCTCAATAGGCTTTTCTCGGATTTCTTTAAGGAGTGTTTTTGGAGCAGATGCGGCACGATCAATATCAATCTCCAAACTCTGACCGCTGCTTGCTTCATATTCCGAAAGTGCTTCTTTCAACTTATTTTTCGCGTTTTCTTTTTGTTTCAAACGGCTTGGCGATGATCGTTCTAAGGCCCGTTTCTCTTGTTCCAACTTATTGAGTTCTTGGGCCTTCATGAAATAGATTTGATCGGCAAAACCAAGAAAAATCTTCAGGTGGTCTATAGCTTGTTCACGCTTTTCCTTCTGATCAAACCGGTAGAAGATAGCGTGCTTGTTTGCAACGAGGTTTTGGTGTTGCAGCATATACGAGGTGAAGCTGCGGATTGAGGGCGTAGGAGCCTTTTTTCCACGCCAGCTTTTTGCGACTAAATCCTCGTCAATATCTGTAATAACCACGCCGAAATATCGCTTTAGTTCATCAAGAAAATCTCTTAAAGGGATAAAGTCGTCTTCCTCGAAATAGCCCGTATCGAATGTATCAACCTGCTGAACCCTTTGGGGTTCCAGCTCTTCTTTCAGGAATGCTTTAGAATCCTTTGATCGTCTCGCCAGAACAAGAGCGGACGAATTAACTATTATAACAGTGAAGTAGACAATAGCACGCTCCGTGATAACTCCGACCGGTACGGTAAAATCGGAACTCCCGAAGCAGTAGTCGACAATCTCAATGAGAGCACTTTTCCCGGTCGATGAACGGCCAGTGATGACATTCACTCCCTCTTTAAAACTGACTGCATGTACTCGTCCATTTTTTTCTAAAACTCCGATATGTAGTATCTGAGCCTTCATAACGACATCACTCCCAGCATTCTGAAGACCGTCGGAACATCATAAGGACGAAAAAGAACAGCCAATCGTTGCGCTGCCTTGACAACGCCTTCAGGAGACGAGGTATCTACAGACTGTTGTTCAGCAACGGAAACAGTGAGCTGATCGCCGAATGCAAGATTTCCTGCATCTTGAAGATATTGAATTGTCGTATTTGTCATCTCTCGGTAACGATTTATTCTCTCTTCAAGCCCATATATT
>JAPEVH010000007.1 GCA_026645415.1 Candidatus Electronema sp. | reverse complement strand
GTGATATGACCGAGGTTTCTTTGAGGAATATTCGAGTTGTAAATATCAAGATACCTGATCAGGGTTTCTTCAAGCTGTTGGGCTGATTCAAAGCGAGTCTGCTGAATAATTTCTTTGATTCTGCCGTTGAAGCGTTCAGCCATGCCGTTGGTTTGCGGTTTTCGCGGCTTGATCAGGCGATGCTCAATGCTGTGTTCCGCACATTCCTGATCGAAGAGATGTCAGTCTGACGCAGCAGCTCATTATTGCTGTCACCGCGACTTTGGCGGCAATCGGCGCAGCTGGCATCCCGGAAGCAGGCTTAGTGACAATGCTGATTGTCCTCAATGCCGTGAATCTGCCGGTTGAGTTTATCGGCCTGATTTTGCCAGTGGACTGGCTCCTTGACCGCTTCAGAACAACTGTGAATGTGTTTGGCGATGCGGTTGGGGCAGCAGTGGTGGACAGGACAATGTAACCATGTATCGCCTTGTCGTTCTTATCCTCCTCGCTGCTGCAATTTTTTTTTCCGATTGGCACAGCGCAAAGCCTGCCGCGCACGTCAGCTCGTATTTCTGGGTAGATGGCGCGTTGATCCGTACTAACGGTAGCAGGGCAGGGCAGGGCGTTCCGCTGAATTCAAACATCTCCTGCGCTGACACCCCGCCTGAAATCGCCCGTTTTTTCGGTTTGCCGCTGCCGATCAATCGTGCTGATCAATACGCCCTGATGACCTTGCCGGGCATTGGCCCCAAGCTGTCTGAAAACATCCTCAACTACAGAGCAGGGCAGGGCGGCATTACTGGGCCGGACGACTTGATTAAGGTCAAAGGTATCGGCCCGAAGCGTCTTGCCCGCCTCACCCCGTTGCTCTGCTTCGACTAAATCAAATGAAGCCCATTGATTGCCCAGTCATCGTGTTAGTTGGCCCGACTGCAGTCGGCAAAACTGCTCTTTCTTTTCGGCTGGTGGAGCGTTTTAACTGTGAAATAATCAGCATGGATTCCATGCAGGTCTATCGCAGTATGGATATCGGCACAGCCAAGCCCTGCTTAGAAGATCGAGCAGCAGTTCCTCATCATCTTATCGACATTGCTGACCCGGACGAGCAATATGATGCAGCCTGTTTTGTCGCCGATGCTTTAGCCGCTATTGACGCAATTGCCGCCCGCAGCAAAACCGTGCTGCTGACTGGCGGCACCGGCCTGTATCTGAAAGCTCTGTTTGAAGGACTGTTCGAGGCTCTACCTGCGGACAAGGCCATCCGGGAGCAGCTACAAGCGCGGCTGGCTAGGGAGGGCAGGGCAGCTCTTCATGCCGAGTTGTACCATATTGACCCAACAGCCGGGGCGCGGATCCATCCCAACGACACCCAGCGGCTTTTACGTGGTCTGGAAATTTTTCAGATTTCCGGCAGGACATGGACGGAGCTGCTGGCCGAGCAGCAAAGGGCAGGGCAGGGGGGGGCAGTGTTTAACCGGGTTTATCAGGCGGGCCTGCGCTGTGACAAGGTGGAGCTGCACGAACGGATTGCCCAGCGGACGCTGACAATGCTTAAAAGCGGCCTGATTGAGGAAGTGGAGCTGCTGCGGAAGGCAGGCTATGGGCCTGAGCTGGCCTCGATGCAGGCCATCGGCTACCGGCACGTCAACACGTTCCTTGATGGAGCGTGGAGCAAGGCGGAGATGACTGAGCAGCTTATCATTGACACCCGCAAGTATGCCAAGCGGCAGATGACGTGGTTTGGTGCCAACAAGGAGCTGCGCTGGTTCCGGCGGGACGACTATGCTGCGCTGGCGGATGAAATTGCACAGGTGCTTTCCCTGTAGTGCGCTAAAAAGTTGTTGCTTTTTCAGGTGAAATTGTGTACGCAGCAGTAAGCACTGCTTTTATGCAGAATGCGCAAAAAAAATCAACGGCGGGAAGGGAGCAGTGAGATGGCATTCAGTGATTTTAAAAATATTTCGGAAGTGCAGGAACGCTACAAAATCAAGTATGAAGAAGGCTTGTTTTTTGCTCCTAACGAAACGATGCCTTCGGAAGAATTCATCAAAGATTTTGAATTTAATAGAGAAAATATTGATATCTTCACCTCAGAAGCATCCCGCCGCGAGATCGTCATTTCTCCAATGCTGCGGGAAATGTACAAGAAGCATTGCCGCAACTATTCATTTTGGATACAAAAAGGCATATCCTTTGATGAAGTGCTGACCGGAACGCCTGATTATATTTTTTCTAAAAAATCTCCTTTAGGAAAAACAGTTCTGGAAGCCCCGCTGGTCATTGTGGTGGAAGCGAAAAAAAATGATTTTGAGCAGGGCTGGGGCCAGTGTCTGGCGGAATTAGTTGCAGCCCAAAAAATCAATCAGGATGCGGAGCGGGCGGTGTACGGGATTGTCACGGATGGCAATCTCTGGCAGTTCGGTAAGTTGTGGCGGGATGTTTTTACGAAAAATGTGGAAAATTTTACGGTTGATCATCTTGCCCGATTGTATGGGGCGTTGGAATGCGTAGCAGAGCTGGTGGAGCAGAAAGATGTATGCTGATGCCAACCATATCAATGTTCTACGGGATTATTGTTCGGATGTATTTTGCACCAAGTGAACATCTTCCTCCTTTTCATGTGTACTATGGAGAGCATAAAGCTGTTGTGGATATCCTGACATGCGAAATAATGGAAGGGAGCTTGCCGAAAAAACAAACGAAACTTGTTTTGGCTTGGGCTGAACTGCATCCGGCGGCACTGTTTGCGAACTGGTCGCTTGTCATGAATGGAGAAAAACCATTCAGTGTGCCGCCGCTTCAATAAGGAGATTCCGGCTATGTGTCCTGCGGTGAAAGCAGTATCCTTTCAGAAAGGATACAAACTTTTTATAGAATTTGACAATGATGAATGTGGGATATTAGATATGGCTCCATATTTGAATTTCGGCATTTTCAGCACCATAAAAGATCCTGAAGTGTTTCGTCAGGTGCGGATTTCTTTTGACACCATAGAGTGGTGCGGCGGCATTGATCTTGATCCCAAGTTTGTTTACGAGAAGTGTGTCAGAAGCAGAAAACATTTTCAGTGAAATTGAAGTTTTGGTCAGAAAAGGCACACCTGATCTGCGTGATGCTCCCAGCGAGACGATGTTTGCTGCGCTGAAGGATAAGGAAATGTTTTTCTGTCTGCCGGTTAATGACAATTTGGAAATCCTGTCTCCTGTCTGAGATTTTATGAGCATAGCGGCTGAATATAATAAGGACTTCCATTTGTGGCTGATGCAGAGTGCTGCGCTGCTGCGTGAAGGCAAATTTGCGGAAGCAGACACTGAGCATATAGGGAGGAGGCGATGGGGAAAGTTGCAGGGAATTTGCAAGCGGTCAAGGCAATGCTCTGAGCAGAATCAGCCAGTTTGTCCGGCAGCAAACGGTTTTATGTTCATGATGGTCTTTCTGAGCTTACGTTCAGCAACCTCTGTGTCATGGGCAGCTTGGGCGCGGAGCCAGTATCCGTTGGACAGGCCGAAAAAGCGGCAGAGACGCAGATCAGTGTCCGCCGTGATCGAACGCTTGCCAGCGATGATTTCACTGATGCGCTGCGGCGGCACATCTATTTCCTTGGCCAAACGATATTGACTGAGGGCCATAGGTTTCAAGAATTCTTCCAAGAGTATTTCGCCCGGAGTGACAGGCTTGAGCTTTTTCATATACAGTCACCTTAATGGTAATCAACAATTTCAACATCTTCAGTACCTGCATCTGTCCAGCGAAAGTAGAGCCGCCATTGCTCGTTGATACGGATCCTGTGTTGACCCGCACGGTTGCCTTTGATAGCCTCAAGATGATTGCCGGGCGGAATTCGTAAATCGTCAAGACGGGCGGCGATTTCCAGCTGCCTCAATTTTCGGCGGGCAACATCGGCAATATTGACGAACCGTTTGACTTGGCATCCTTTTGCGAGCGCTTCAGTCTGTTTGCAGTTAAATGATCTGATCATGACAAATGATAACGCGGCGCGTGATGAACGTCAAGCGTGATCAATCAAGGTTTATTGCTCGGCTCCGGCTTGGATTTTCGTTTTTTTGGAGCAAGTCTGAAAAAATATTTGACAGACGCGAATCAAGATGGGTATGTTACGCGCCGTAATAAATGGCAATGCTTGTGAGCAGGTGCCGTGACTTTCCGATTGGAAAGGAAAGTTGACAAAGCCACAGCCGTCGTGAGGCGGTGTCGGAAAGCTGCGGGTCTCTGTAATGAGACAGCCGGGTTGCCTGCTTTTTCGTTGCAAGACCGGGAGGTGTTCATGAGTTCCCTCAAGCATCTGTTGTTCTCACATCCTGCAATTTTTTCTGTTGCCGAGTCACAGCTTCTGCCTCCTTTTTTATTTTTTCGAGTGCCGTTATGAGCATAGCTGTTGAATATAATAAGGACTTTCATTCATGGCTGCTGCAAAACGCTGCGCTGCTGCGTGAAGGCAGGTTTGCGGAAGCAGATACAGAGCACATAGCAGAAGAGCTGGAAGCGATGGGGAAAAAAGAGCAGCGGGAGCTGATTAGCCGGTTAGCCGTTCTGCTGGCGCATTTGCTGAAGTGGACATTTCAGTCTGTGCGGCGGACCAGAAGCTGGACCAACACCATTGCCGCCCAGCGGCTGGATCTGCTTGACCTGCTGGAGGACAGCCCCAGTCTGCGGCATGAAATGGAGAAGAAAATTGCAAAAGCCTATGAGCGGAGCAGGCTTATGGCGGAGAATGAAACAGGAATTGACAAGAATGCCTTTCCTGCGGAGTGTCCGCTTTCTCTTGAGCAGATTCTTGACAAGGACTTTTATCCTGACAGTCATGTCTGAAAATTTTCACCAAGAATGCGGAGAATTTTACGGTTGACCGCCTATCCCGGCTGTATGGGGCGTTGGAATGTGTGGCGGAACTGGTGGAGCAGGAAGAGGTGCGCTGATGACTGTCGGGCGGAAAGGAAGGAGTGAAACGGGTGCATGGCTGTCTGGTTCATGTTGATGGTATCAGGGGCAAGATGTGGATTCAGCGGGACGGAACAGAGGATAGGATTGCTGAGGAGTTTGTCCGGGCTGGTGTTCCGAAGGAGCATATTATTCTTGGCCTTCATGTTCAGGATGATGCGGACGGCAACACGGAAACCTTGGCTGCCAGCACAGAATTCACTTGGATACCAGAGAACAATCAATTTCCTGCGCACCATCCTTTGTGTGTAGGTTACAATTATGAGCAGCAACCTCCTGTTCCGAACGTAGAGTTACCGTCGGTATCTCTAAATATTCCAAGTACAGTTAAAGGTGGCGAAGCGGTACAGGTTCAAACTGATAGTTTTGTAGATACAGGCAAAGGAGGTTCAGCGTTTTATAAATTCTGTGCTCGTCGAGGCACGTTACTTTATGATGAAAACAAGCCCGACCAAGTAACGTGGATTGCCCCGCTGGTGCCCGGTTATAGCGAGCCAGTTAAACTCTATACCCAGATCGGCGACGGCCTCGGCTATATTGACTCTGAAGTCAAAACGGTCAATGTCAGCGGTTCCCTGATCAAAAAGGTCTTTTCAGCCATCGGCAAGATTTTTCCCGGCGAAACCCTGCGGCAATCTGTTCCGCTGGGTGATTACGCCAACAAGCTGATCAGCTTTGTGGTCAAATGGCCGGGCAGCGATATTGACCTGCTGCTGACCAAGCCGGACGGCAGCTCCTTGGACTACACCGGCGACACGGTTTTCGGCTATTACGAGGGCAAGACCCAGGAATACTATGTGGTCTATAACGATCAGGACGGCACATGGCAGATTGACCTCAAGGCTGTTGATGTGGCGGAAGAGGGCGAACCCTACGAGTTCATTGTCTATGCGGACGCAGGCAGCCAGAATATCGACGACGCTGATTCGGATCAGGACGGCATTCCTGATGCGTGGGAACTGGAGCATTTCGGCGATCTTTCGCACAATGCTTCCACAGATGTGGATAATGACGGCCTCAACGACCTTGAGGAATATCAGCACGGCACTGACCCGAACAATGCCGATTCTGACAACGACGGAATGCCGGACGGCTGGGAAGTGGCGCACGGCCTTAATCCGCTGACCAATGATAGCGGCGGCGATGCAGATAATGACGGTTTCAGCAACTTGGATGAGTACCTTGCTGGCACTGACCCGCAGGATGCCTCCTCAACGCCAATAAAATGCGCCACCACCGTGCCGGACAACTTCAGCAGCATTCAGGATGCGGTGAATTATGTTGCTGCCAACGCCTTTGGCGGCAATGTCTGCGTCCAGCCTAGCACCTACATCGAAGCCAAACTAAAGCTGATTGACGGCGTGTATCTGGTTGCCATGTCCAGCGACCCGGCAGAAACCGTCATTGACGGCAACGGCAAAGATGACGTGCTCACCTTCCAAGGCGTGCGGGTCGGCGGCGTGATCGGCTTCACCCTGCGCAACAGCAAGAAGAACGGCAATGCCGCAGCCATCAACGTGTCCGGTGCCAAGCAGATGCCCCTGATTGCCCGCAACATCATCAGCGACAACCGGCACGGCATCCGCCTGCAAGGCAATGTCCAGCCGGTGCTGATCAACAACACCATTGCTGACAACAGCGGCGACGGCATCACAGCGGGCGGCAGCAGCCCGGCCACAGTGCTGAATAATATCGTTGCCAACAACAAAGGCGACGGGATTGCCAGCAAAGGCAAGGCCATTGACGAGCTGGCCCGTAATGATGTCTATGGCAACAAAGGCGGCGACTACGTGAACATTGGAGCAGGGGAGGGCGGCATTTCCCTTGATCCGCAGTTCTCGGATGGCTACCGGCTGGCTGCGGATTCGCCCTGCATCGGCACCGGTCAAACGCTGGACGGCACAGCCGTGGATATGGGAGCTTATGGCGGCAGCACCGTTGCGCTGATCAATAAAACATCCGCCGCCATGTTCACTGACACCGACCACGACGGCATTGACGACAACTGGGAGCTGCTTTTCTTCGGCAATCTGCAAACTGCGGACAGCAGCAGCGACTATGATCGGGACGGCTACAGCGACTTGCAGGAATATCTGAACAATCGCAACCATCATCTTGACCCGAAAGGCGTTTCCTTTGATCTGAGCGCGGCCAATGCGCCTGACGGGGAAGGCTACATCGACGGGGGAGAGTCGGGTGCTGGCAAGAGTTTGAACAGTATGCTGCATCTGCTGCTCAAGCAAAAGGGAGGGCAGCAGTAAATGGGCGTGAGCAGGGCAGGGGACTGGGTACTACCAACGCTGCTTACCAAAGCTGATACTGCTTGCTGCCAGAAATTGGCTGCTGACCTGATAGTGCCACAGCTAACGGCTGAAATCCTCTTTCGGCGTGGTTTCGCCTCTGTTGAGGCTGCTAGCCGTTTCCTCCAGCCGCAGCTTGCTGACCTGCCTGCGCCCTTGCTTATGAAAGGCATAGCCGAGGCTACCGAGCTGATCGCTCACGCAGTGGCAACAGAGCAGCAGGTGATTATTCACGGCGACTACGATGTAGATGGCATTACCTCAACTGTTCTTCTTGCTGATTTTTTCCGCAGTCTTGGCCTTGAAATACGCTATCATCTGCCAAATCGTCTTACCGACGAGTACGGCCTGACTATGCAATCTGTGGCCATGCTCGCGGCTGAGGCAAAAATGCCAGCACTTCTGATCACGGTCGATTGCGGCATTTCCTCCCCAAAAGAAGTTCGTTACGCCAAAGACTTAGGCTTTACGGTTGTTATCACCGATCACCACGAGCCGCGCAGTTCAGCAGCCTTGCCTGCTGCCGATGCGGTGATCAATCCCAAGCAACCAGACTGTACTTTTCCCTATAAGGATCTAGCCGGGGCTGGGGTGGTCTTTTTCCTTTGCATGGCAGTGCGGCGGAAGATGGTGGAGCAAGGTTTCTGGACATCAGCGACCATGCCAAATCTGCGCGATGCTCTTGATTTAGCCGCACTTGGCACTGTCGCTGATGTGATGCCGCTCACTGGCTTAAATAGGATTCTAGTTCGGGCTGGACTGGAAGTGATTGCCGAGCAGCGCAGACTCGGTCTTTGTGCGCTTTGTGAACAGGCTAATTTGCAGGAACGTATTGTTTCTGCCGAAGATATTGCCTATCAGCTTGGGCCGAGAATCAATGCTGCCGGGCGACTGGGCAAACCGCAGCTTGCCGCAGACATGCTGCTTGCCCAAGATGCTGGCAAAGCAGCAGAATTGGCTGCTGATCTGGAAGCCGCCAATCTGCTCCGCCGGGATATGGAAGCAGCAGTGCTGGAACAGGCAATCGTGCAAGCAGAGCGGCAGGTTGCGGAAAACCTCGGTTGCGTGGTCATCTGCGGCCAAGACTGGCATCCTGGTTTGATCGGCATCATTGCCTCCCGGATGATTGACCGCTACCAGTTGCCTGCGTTAGTTTTTACTGCTGATTCTGGTCAAGAAGGAATGCTCAAAGGTTCGGGCCGTTCCGTGCAGGGCCTCAATCTGCATCAGGTGCTGGAGCAATGCCGAGAACGAATTGTCCGTTTTGGCGGCCATGCGATGGCGGCGGGGTTAACTGTGGAGGTGGAAAAGTTCGAGCAGTTCTGCGCTGCGTTTAGCTGCACAGTCCGAGAGACTCAATGTGAGGTGCCGCTACAAACGCTAACTGTTGATGCAGTGCTGGATGAACAAAGTGACTGGAATGAGTTGGCCCAGAGTCTTCAGCTTATGGAGCCGTTTGGCCAGAGCAACCCTGAACCAGTTTTTCTGCTGCGGAACGTTTGGCTGCGAGAACTTAGCACACTACGCGAGCATCTGCGTTTTGTTGTGCCGACCAGCAACGGCCTGATCAGAGGGATTGGCTTTTTTATGGCCGATCAACTTGAAACAGCCTTGGAACCAATAGACCTGTGTCTGAAAATAAAGCTGACGCATTTTCGGGGCAGGAGGCGGCTTGAGATTCATGCAGTAGCGATAAGAGAAGCGGCGTGAAGATTGCGTTTTACGATATTTAATTTAACATAATATATATTATGCGACATCAAGAATATCTCTGCCACTGCGTTATCCGATGTGTATGCGACAGCTCGTTTAAATTAGTGACACAGACATCCATATCATGCAGGATGCCATCCTCAATGCTGTATATCCAGCCATGAACCGCCAGCTTCTGTCCATTTTTCCATGCGTTCTGCACAATTGTTGTATGGCAGACATTTTCAACTTGTCTGATAACATTAAGCTCACAAAGTAAATTAACTCGCTTCTCTTCAGTATCTAACATATCTATCTTTACTTGATAACAACGATAAATATCTTTAATATGCAGCAACCAGTTATCAATAAGTCCATGTTCTTTATTGTCTAAGGCTGCTTTTATCCCGCCACAGCCATAATGTCCGCAAACAATGATATGTTTTACTTGTAATACGTCAACCGCATATTGAATAACAGAGAGACAATTCATGTCTGTATGAATAACAAGATTGGCTATGTTGCGGTGAACAAATATTTCTCCAGGAAGCACATCTACAATCTGATTTGCCGGGACACGACTATCTGAACAACCAATCCAAAGATATTCAGGGTTCTGTTGCTTTGAAAGATTAAGAAAAAAATCAGGCCGTTCTTCTTTAATTGCTGCTGCCCATTTCTTATTTTGATCAAATAAATTTTTTAAAACACGCATGGTGATTTTTAAATTGTCATATCAGGAAGTTGAAAAAAGGTATTTTTCTCTTGGCCTTCCATTTCTGTGAGTACCAACCTACCTTGTTGTTGGAGCCAAACGACTACTGCTTGTACGAGATGCTCTGGAGCTGAAGCCCCTGCTGTTAGGCCAATACGTTGTACATCACGCAACCAATCTGGATTAATTTCACTGGCATCATCAATAAGATACGCAGGTATTCCTTGACTCGTAGCTACTTCCCTCAATCGGTTGGAATTAGAACTGTTCTTCGAGCCAACGACAAGAAGTAGATCCGTTATTTTGGCCAGTTCTCGCACAGCTTTCTGCCGGTTAGTGGTAGCAAAACAAATATTTGTGCTCTCACATTGGGCAGTAATTGGAAACCTTTTACGAAGAGCAGCAAGTATCTTTTCCGTATCATCAATACTTAATGTAGTTTGGGTTACATAGCCAACTTTATTTGGATCGGTTACGTGCAGGTTGGCCACTTCTTCTGGTGAGGAAATAACATGGACAGCCCCTTCTGCATGGCCACAAGTACCTTCAACTTCAGGATGGCCTTTGTGGCCAATGACCAGCACATCATGGCCAAGATGATTCAAATGAATAACACGGCGATGCACCTGAGCCACTAAAGGACAAGTCGCATCAATAACACGTAATCCTAACTCACTAGCTCGCTCCATAATAGATCGAGAGACACCGTGGGCACTGAAAATTGTCACAGAACCAAGAGGAATATCTTCCAACTGTTCGACAAACACCGCTCCTTTGTTCCTTAGTTCATGAATGACATGCGTGTTATGAACAATCTCATGAAGCACATAGACTGGTCGACCGTGTAAGTCTAATGCCTTATTAACTATACTAATTGCTCGTTTTACACCAGCACAGAAGCCACGCGGGTTAGCAAGAATAAGTTCCATTTTAATGCTCCTGCGGCATCTCTACTAAACCTTGTTCAGCTCCTAACTGACGAACAGCAAGCATAAAAGTGGATGGAAGCGGTAATGTCCGTTCCTCAGCAAGCACACCTAGCTCTTTTGCTAAGACCAGACAGGCAAGGGACGATTTTCCTTCATACTGGTCACAAAGAGTCTGCATTCTCAGGCTATCTGTGAGATAAGGAATGAGGTCGTGGGTATAACTATGCAGCAAGCGAAGCTCATCCTCTATTAACTCCCGATGTTGCCGAGCAAATTCGCTGACTTCAGTTTCAGCTCTGCTGCCGTAAAGACTACTAAGCACTGCTCCAGCCAGCCAGTTCTGTTCCTGTGAACGCAAGGTCTGATCTTGCTGAACATGTTCCTTTATATGCCGGAAAAGCACCATCTGTACCATAACAATAGCTTCCCGTAATACTGGAATCAGCTTACTGTCAAATGGTAACTTGTTCATAACACAGCCTTAATCTCAGAATGTTCACTAAGGGCATGATACAGAGCTTGCCGTTGTTCATTACTCTCTACAGAAACTTCCAAATTCATGCTGCAATATTTTTTGGTACTAGAACAACGGGAACCAGAGAGTGAATACGGCGTATCGCCGAGCTGTTCAGAAACAGCTACCTGTAATGTCTGCTGATTTTTACCAATCACCTTGTACTGCCAAACACAGGGATAATCAATTTGTGCTGTTCGGTCAGCAAAACATTGAGAAGAAAGATCTATCATTGTACTGTTTTTTTAAAGTAAGAATAAGAATCGGTTTATTCAACTCGGTCTTATGCGGCAAGTCAATAATTTTATCTTTGCTGTGCGGTCCATGCAAATTTTGGCGAACTTAAGCACTTGCTATCTTCTTCAGCTTGCTGAAAATTCATTTTACAAGTTAACTCGTACGTTTTACAATCTGAAATCCACTTCTAAAAATCTAAACAGATAACCAAATACACAAAACAGAATTTTATGGCTGATAACATTATTCTCATTGGTTTTATGGGTGTGGGTAAAGGCCGTACAGCCCGCACCTTAGCCGCTCTAACAGGTCATTTTGCTGTAGATACCGATGATTTGATTGAAAGTATGGTGAAAAGGAAAATCCGACACATCTTTTCCTCTCAAGGAGAAGCACAGTTTCGTCTATTAGAGCAACAGGCTGCTAACTGGCTAGAGCATCACGTTGATAAGACTATCGTTTCTGCGGGAGGGGGCTTTGTTAAAGTTAATAATCTTCAAAAGCTCGGTCAAATAGTATATCTCCATTCCACAGTAGAGGATATACTAGCTGCTATGCAAAATCATCCGAATGCAGCAAAAAAAATTAAAAAACGACCTTTGCTTCAAGATATAGAGCGTGCCAAAAATCTCTTTACAGAACGCTTACCTCTGTACCGACAAGTAGCAGACATAGAGATACGCGTTCATGGTCGTTTACCAATTGATATTGCGACGGAAATACTCTCCCGTCTCCAGCAATGAAAACACCTCGTACTCAAAATTGTATAACCAGATTCGAAGAATGGTGTGCTGCCCTGCAACTTTTTGATGCGCTAGGACAGCATGCACTCTTATTGGATAGCAACAATATCATTAGAGCTGCGAATCGTATTTTTCTTGAAACCATTGGCTTGAACTGTACCGAGATTACAGGACAACCTGTTGAAACGTTAGAACCATATTTTCCTGGCATTGGCGATCACTTAGCAGAACTGAATCGTCACAGTACTCGTGTGTTTCATGCCCATGTAACAAATAAAAATGGTACGGCCTTGTTGATTGAAGTGACGTTAGCTTATCTTGAAGATCAAGAAAGAGACATGGTGCTCTGCACTGGCCGCAATCTCCATACACTCACTATCGGTCAGGAGGCATCACTTCGTCGTACTGAGCAGCAGCTCGTGGCGGCCAATCGACTTAAACGGAAATTTATTGCCAATATTAATCATGCTATCCGTACCCCGATGAACGCTATCATCGGTTATGCAGAAATCTTGGTGGAATCAGGTCTTAATGAGCAGCAGCGGCGTTTTGTCAATGCTATCCGTAAAAACGGCACCTCTTTGGTCTCCATTATCAATGACGTTATGGAATTATCCAAACTGGAGACTGGAAACGTTAAGGTTTTGAAATCAGCTACAAATCTTCGAGCAGTAATCGGGCAAGCTGTTGACTTGTTTACTGATCAAGCACGAGCAAAAAAACTAGATTTTTCCTGCCATGTTACCTCAGATTTGCCGGCAATGTATGTTATGGATGCTGATCATTGTCGACAGGTACTGACCAATCTCATTAGCAATAGTGTTAAGTTTACCGACAAAGGTTCTGTCGCCCTAACCGTCACTGGCAATAAAACAGAACTAGGCATTTATGATCTTATTTTCCGCGTTGAAGACACGGGCTGCGGTCTGTCTACTGAAGAGCAGGCAGATCTGCTGAAACTTTTTAACGAAGAAGAACAAATCAGTATCCATGATGGTACTCGTTTAGGACTCACTCTTTGCGCACGTTTAGCCCGGATGATGGGTGGTAGTCTTCAACTGGAAAGTACATTAGGCCAAGGTACGGTCTTTCTCTTTCACATGCCAGCCCAGCCCGCAGATAAGCCTTCGGCTAAACAGACTCCTCTCATCACAACGTTGCAGGAAAAAAAACGTAGTCCAGTCATGCTGGTTGTTGATGATATGCCTGAAATGTCGCATCTTATTAAGATTTACTTCAGCAGTTCATCAATTAAGGTGCTAGAAGCAGCTGATTGCACTAATTGTCTTGCTTTGAGCCAGACTGAACAACCGGATCTTATTTTGATGGATCTTGATCTTGCAGGAACAGATGGACGTGATATAGCCAAGAAGCTCAAAGATGATCCTCAGACAGCAAAGATTCCTATTGTGGTCATGACTGGTTTGCTCCTAGATAAAGAGAACTTAGCACCATTATTTGATGATTATCTTGCTAAACCATTTCACCTCCAAGAACTCCAGCAAGTGGTAGACCGCTACATTCCTTCTGTCGGTAGAAATCAAACTGTAACAACCATATCATCTCCCAATACCTCTCAAACACCAGACCTAAAACAATTAGGTGCTGCGTGGAATAATGAACTGAAGACAGCTTATCTTCAAGCACAGAGGAGTGGCAATTTAGAAGATGCCCTTGCGCTGGGACAAGCAATGGAACAACGAGGCAAGGTGTTAAACGCTGCCACAGTAATAGCAATGGGCCGGGAAATGAAACGCTTTGCTGTAGATATGGACATCAGAGGGGTTGAGCAGGTACTGACAGCTCTCAGTAAAGTAGAGGAGATGTAATGCGAAGTCGCTTGGGCCGCCCGCTGATTTTTATTGTTGATGATGTACCAGAAAATATCCAGATTGCCTTGGCGCATCTCAAAAGTCTAGATATGGAGTTTGCTTATGCCACTTCTGGTGAGCAGGCCTTAGAGCGGATACATCGTCGGGTTCCTGATCTGGTTCTCTTGGACGTGATGATGCCTGGCATGGATGGTTTTGAAACCATGCAGGAAATTCGGAAAATACCAGAGGCCCGCTCTATGCCAGTAATTTTTCTTACAGCGCGTTCCGAACCAGAGGATGTTGCCAGAGGCTTTGAACTGGGCGGCGTTGATTATATCACCAAGCCTTTTCATGGCGTTGAGTTACGTTCTCGGGTTCGTAACCATCTGGAGCTGCACCGTTACAGGATGGACTTAGAGCAAACTATTTTAGATCGCACCAGAGAAACGGTACTGCTCAAAGACATCACCATTGTGGCAATGGGCGAGTTAGCTGAACATAGGGACAATGATACCGGTGGTCATATCCAGCGGACCAGATCTTTTGTCAAATCCTTAGCGGAAGAGCTATTTAACTCAGGAAAATTTCTTGAAATTCTTACACCAGAATACATTACGTTACTTTATAAAACAGCTCCGTTGCACGACATTGGCAAAGTAGGGATCCCTGATGCAATTCTCTTGAAGAAGAGTAGGCTCGATGTAGATGAATTTGAAATCATGAAAAAACATACCATCTACGGCGAGGAGGTTATTGATAAGTTGGCGAAGATGGCAGGTGAACCAATGGCTTTTTTGGAGTGCGCTAAAGATCTTGTTGGCAGTCACCATGAAAAATATGATGGCAGTGGGTATCCCAGAGGTTTAGTTGGTGAAGATATTCCTTTGGCAGGACGAATCATGACTGTGGCAGATGTGTATGATGCCCTCCGCACCCGCCGGGTTTATAAAAAACCCTATAGTCATGCTGAAACAATGCATATCATCAAGGTAGAAGAAGGCCGAGGACGACATTTTGATCCAGAAGTCTATGATGCACTTCTGCGAGCAGAAAGAAACTTTGAAGCGATTGCGCAAAAAAATAAAGATGAGATGATGTGCTAATAGTTCATCTGCTTAACTCTTCTGGGGTGTTCACATTGCGCCAAGAATGGTGCAAATGTGCGGGCGGCAGCAAGGAACAAATTCCATCTTGTTGAGCCAACCTATTTAAACGCAGCGAACCAGAGGCTGCTAAATTTTCTAAAAGCGGGCGGCAACGGAAATCATACCATGCCAGTAACGGTTCCAGAGGTCGATCACTCGCAAGTTGTGGGAGAATGGCTCTTCGTCCTAATTTACGCTGTTCTAAAAGCCAAGCAAGGCTTTCGGGCTGCACATCTGGCAGGTCACAGGCTGTAACCAACCATGAAACACTAGGCTGCCAGCGCATCACAGCTAAAATACCAGCTAAAGGCCCTGCTAAATTTGGCGCATCTGGTATCCGAGGCAAGCTGGCCAGCGACTCAGGAATAAAGCCAGAGCCAGAGATCGCAACTTGCTGTACCTTTGCTTGGAGTTTTACCACGGCGCGCTCCAACCATGTCTTGCCGTCCTGCTGAAGAAGATGCTTCGGCTGCCCCATACGGCTACTTTTCCCACCAATCAGCACACAGCCCCAGACTGGAGTTGCTTGCCATTTTTCAGCAAGCAACTTCTGGAGCAAGTTAAAGCAATACGCTACTGTTGCCTGCTGCTGGTTCAACAGCGCAAGAATCCTCCCTTGATTATCCAGTGGAGCTTCTACGTTATCTGACCCGCTTAACCATATTTTGGGAACTGCTGTTGTAGCATGACCTTCAACAAGTACTGCATCGTATGTCGTAGAAAGCGTGACGAGAAAGGCAGCTAATTCGTTTGGCTGACGGCTACGAACAAAATGTTGCTCACCAAATAAAGCTACGTCCGCCCCTGCTTGAAAAAAACGGTCGCTGTCTTTGCCGGGCGCATCCGCCTGCACCCGATGTGCGCCATCCTTGACAACTGCTACTCGCAAACCCAAGCTGCGTAGCTGAGGAATCAAGGCTTCAATCAACGTAGTTTTTCCTACACCACTCCGACCACAGATACCAAGAATCGGGTATTGTTCAAGTAGATTAGATGGCTGCATGAGTGTGGAAAACTCCTATGTCTCGACCCCGACGGAATAATTCTTCTACCGCCGCCCTGCCCTCTTCTCCTAGCTGCAACGAGAAATCATTAACATAGAGACCAATATGATTGGCAAGTACGGCCTCATCCATCTCCTGAGCATATTGCCGAATATAGCTGTAGCACTCCTCCCTATGCTGTGTAGCCCAGTCAATACTGGCAGCAATCGCCGCCTCAATTTCTCTTTGAGGAAGATGCTTCCGAGCGGCAATACAGCCGAGTGGAATAGGCAGCCCTGTTTCCTGCTCCCACCATGCACCTAAATCCTGCACACAGTGCAAGCCGCGTTCCTGATAAGTAAAGCGGCTTTCGTGGATAATCACTCCCGCATCTACTCGCCCAGAGCGTATTGCATCCATAATTTGATCAAAACGCAACAGCAGCGTACGACGATGGGAGGGAAGGAAAAGGCGAAGAAGCAGCGCAGCGGTGGTGTATTGACCAGGTATAGCAATAGTCCACGTTGCAGGATCGCCCTTAGCTTGGGCACTTACTAAAAGCGGCCCGCAACCTCGACCAAGAGCAGCACCGCTCTCCAGCATAGTGTAAGAATCAGTAACATGCCCTAAAGCATGAAAAGAGAGCTTGGTTACATCTAGCCGTGCCTGCATTGCCCAGCTATTCAAGGTTTCTACATCTTTAAGCTGAGGCGTGGCAAAACAAATAGCTGGTGGTGAAATTTTTCCTAGAGCAAGACCAGAAAAAATAAAGGTGTCGTTTGGACAGGGAGAGTACCCAAGAGAAAGGTGTGTCAACATGGGACAGATGATAAGGGCAGACCGTGCGGCTGCCCTTTTGTTAGTCTTATTTTTCTTCCAAGGCTTCCACAATTTTATTGGCTGTTTTGTAACCAGGCAGCACTCTGCCATCTGGCATGATCAGGGTTGGAGTAGAAGAAATGTTCAATTCCTTGGCAAGAGCAATATTCTTCTCCACTTGGTCACTTTCGCAGGATGGCGCAGGAACTTCTCTGCCATGTAATGCGTCAGAAAGTAAGGTTACGGCCTTACTGTTATCGCCGCTCGTGCTAGCGCAGAGAATAGCCTTAGCCTTAGTTTTCGCATTGGGGTGCATGGCCAAGGGAAACATCTTGATATAGAACGCAATATCAGAATGCTGCTGCACAGTTTTTTCCATCTCTGGGTGGAGCTTGCGACAGAAAGTACATTCTGGGTCGTCAAAAACGATGATCTTGCGCGCGGCTTTGGGGTCACCAATGATTACCGCATCATTCAAGGGAATCTTGCTCAAATCGAGTCGGTTCATCTCAACAAATCTACGCTGACTTACGTCTTCATTGTCTGTCAGCTTAATCACACTGCCACTGATCAAGTAGCTCTTAGAAAAGTCTATATAGAGAGGAACTTTTTTGCCATCATGAATGGCCTCGATATCCCAAAGACCTGGAACTTCACTGCGTTTAACATCCAGCACCTCAGTGACCTTATCTTTCAGAAGTTCTGCAACTTCCTGCTTGCTGATAGCATGACAATCTCGGCAATCACCAGCACCACAACCCTCCTTTTGAAAAGCTGCACTTGGAGAAGCTGCAACTAGGCTGCAAAAAAGAAGAGCAAAAAAATGCTTAGAACTCATCATGGCAAAACCTTCCCGTTGAGAGTGGAAAGAAAAAGATTCCAAGAGCTAAGTAACTCTACGGAATCATCAACTTGATTTAGTAATCTCGTATTATAGTCCGAGAATGAAAAAAGTGTACAATTTTTTTTACCGTACCAAATCAAGCAAGTCAATGAAGTGCATTTTTGGCTGGATGAGCACTGCCACAACGTTGATCACATCGACTTGGTTCAACGACGCATCTTCCTGAAAAAGGATACTTTTTATCTCCACTAATGCGGAAGCCAGCGCAGCCACTGCTACAGCAGCAAGGACTGTTTTGCTCCTGATACTCCATGCGGATAAAACCACATTCTTTTAGCAATTCTTCGTTGATAACAAATGTTATACCATTGTAATGAAACACACGGTCTGTCTCTTTTATTTTCCCTATCCGTAGACGTAGATGTGGCCCGGCACAATTTCCAGCCATAGGCGTGATACGGACAGGTGCATCGATCATACCCTGCTCTTGAAGATACGCAGCAAGAGCCTGCGTCGCTGACGTGGATACTTCAAACATAGTTTTCCTCTTTTTTTGTAAAAATTTGATCTAACCCTAATCTAACATGTTTAACACCCTAATCTAACATATTGAATACCCCATGAACAGTGCAAAAAAGACACGACAGTATGAAAATATAGTGCAGACTATCTGTTTTTTTTCTCTGATGGAAATGATTACTGATTCTATCAGTATCTACCTGTCAATTATTTTTCCATTTGCAATCACGTCAATATTGCGTTATTTTTGTTATCACTCTTGCAACTATGTCACTTTTCAAGACTGTTTGCTACGAGCTGCTTACTTGTTATCCAAAACGCCAGTTAAAGCACCTGCTCTCATTCTCATTCTAACAGACAGGGACTCGCAGCAATCTTCCTCCTTTCCTGATTTTTTTCAACAAGATCAGAAGGAGAAACCAGACGAATACAGCGGCTGGTTTATTTCGTACTTGTTCATTCATTTTGGCGGCGGTCATGAGTTGACTTTTGTGTCCTTGATACTCGTTGATCAGCAAATCCAGTATATTAATGTCACGGAGAGGGAAATGTCTGACTATCAACCAAAAATCTTGGGATTCTTGTGCAACTGGTGTTGCTATACCGCCGCTGATTCAGCTGGTGTAGGACGCTACCAGTATCCACCCAGCCTACGGGTTGTCCGTATGATGTGTACGGGCAGGCTTGATCCTTCCTTTCCGCTTGAAGGGTTGGCCAATGGTGCTGATGCCGTCTTTGTCGGCGGCTGCCATCCTGGCGAGTGTCATTATATTGATGGTAACTATCATGCGTTAGTTTCTGCGGCCTTGGTCCATGAGACGCTAGAACGCATTGGCATTAGTAAAGATCGTTTTCTCATTGATTGGGCTTCTGCTGCTGAAGGGCCAAACTTTGTCAAAATTATAACCCGCTTCACCCAACGCATTGCTGAATTAGGCCCACTTGGTCAAGCTGAAGGCATGGATGAGGCGGAACTACGGCAAAAGCTGGCCATAGCAACTGAAGCAACTCGAAATACCAAAGTTCGTACAAACTTAATTAGTGCCAGTAAAGAAATGATGAAAAGCGGTGACTTTTCTAGGCCAGCCATTGCCGGATTAGTTGCGGCCAAGTGCGATAAAAACCTGACCGAACTGATTGGAGGAAGACCTGCATGAACGAGACCATAAAATTGACTATCAATGGCCAGCAATGTAGCCTTGCTGCTGACCAAACTATTTTGGCTGCTGCGAAAGAGGCAGGGATTGAGATTCCTCATCTCTGCCATCTGCCACGTCACAAAGATGCCAAGCAGCCCTGCCTGCTCTGCCTCGTGGAGGTCAATGGCAAGCGTACACGTGCCTGTGCAACCCAGATTGCCGAGGGCATGACCATTGAGACGGAAACGCCTGAACTGGTGCAGCATCGCAAGGAACGCTTGACCCAGCTTGCTGCCAATCACTATGGCGACTGCAAGGCTCCTTGTCATCAGACCTGCCCCGGCTCAATCAATGTGCAGGGCTATATTAGCCTGATTGCTCAGGGCCAGCATAGCGCAGCACTCCGGCTGATTAAGGAAAAGAACCCCTTGCCCGGTATAGTCTGTCGGGTCTGCCCAGCCTTCTGTGAGAGCCGCTGTCGCCGTTCGCTGCTTGATGAGGCGATTTCCATTAACCATCTGAAACGCTTTGTGGTTGATTATGCGACCCAGCATCCCTTGCCTGCTGAAACAATCGCTCCAGCCACGGGCCATAAAGCAGCAATCATCGGTGGCGGCCCGGCTGGTCTGAGTGCAGCGTGGTTTCTGCGCAAGCAAGGTCATAGCGTTACTATTTTTGATGCAGGCCCAGCCTTGGGTGGTTTAGCTCGTACCGCCCTACCCTCTTTCAAAATGCCAAAAGAGAACTTAGCTCGCGAGATTGAAACCATTCTTTCTCTTGGTATTGAAGTAAAAACCAACACTGCTTGGGGCAAGGACTTCTCGCTCGCTGATCTGCAAGAACAGGGTTTTGAAGCGGTCTTTATTGCGGCTGGTCTCTCTGGTCGGAAAAAGCTGACTGTACCGGGTGCTGAACTGGCCCAAGATAGCATGGAGTTCCTTGCTCAAGTGAACCAAGGCAGCTTGACCTCTCTTGCTGGCAAGGTGCTGATTATCGGTGGTAGCAAGGCCGCAATTGAGGCTGCCCGCTGTGCCGTGCGACTGGGCGCAGAAGAAGTGACAGTGGTCTTTGATCGGCCTTTAGCAGAGATCACTGCGTATGAAAAAGACATTCACGCGGCCAAGCGGGAGCAGGTACGTTTCTTGGCGCGGACCGCTCCTGTATCTATTCAGCAGCAAAACAGTAAGTTTACTGTCGCACTGACCAAGACCACGGTCGGCGAGGCGAATAGTCAGGGTACAATTACAATTGTCGGCTCGCTTCTGTACTGGCAGGGGGCAACCGTACTCAATGGTCTTGGCCAAGAAGCAGATGACGAGTTCCTTAGCTTTGGCAAACTGGAAAACGAGCTGACTCTTACGGCCAACAAAACCATTAAAGTCTGCGTGGCCACCATGCAGACCAATCTATTTGGTATTTATGCTGGTGGCGAGATTGCCAGCGGGCCACGCTCAGTGATTCAGGCCATCAATGGAGGTCGCAAGGCGGCTGAGGCAATCCACCGGCAGTTTGGCGGCGCAGAAACTGGACTGGCAGACGGCACCTTCAACTTCACCAAGGGCCGTAAATTCGAGGATATCGATCTGAGTAATTACAGTGGCGTGACTGTTCAGCCGGGGCTACGGATGCCGCTGCGCGCACCACGAGAAAGCCGAAGCGATTTCATCCAGACCGATCTGGGCTACAGCGAAGCAATGGCGATGCAGGAAGCCAAACGTTGCTTGGAATGCGGCTGCACCGGCCTGAGCAAATGCGAGCTGCGTCCGCTCTGCCGCGATCATAAAGTTTCAGCAAGTGCTGCCCCGACCAAACGGCGAAGCGCAGTAAACAGCTCTCATCTGTTCATCAATATCGATGCAGACCGCTGCATTGGCTGCCAACGCTGTGAACGATCTTGCGAATTTGATGCTTTTGTCTTTGCCCAAGGCAATCCCGTACCAGAATTAACCATTAAGGACAACTGCGTTTCCTGCGGTGCCTGCGTGGATGCCTGCCCAACTGGTGCGTTGACCAAGAAGCAGCTCGGTCTGCCACTCTTACCCGGTGAAGCAGAGCAAATCCGCAGCGTCTGCACCTACTGCGGTACTGGCTGTAGTGTGGATATTCAGAGCAAGGACGGAGCGATTGTTGAGATTAAAGCTCTGTCTGATGCGCCGCCTAATAATAGTGATCTCTGCGTTAAAGGTCGTTTTGGCTATGACTTCTACCGCCACCCAGACCGGTTGACCATGCCGCTGCTCCGAGAACGTCTTGATCAGCCATTCCGCCAAGTAAGCTGGCAAGAGGCTCTGGCCTTTGCTGCCCAAGGCTTCCAGCGCATCCAAGAACAGGATGGCTCGGAGGCTCTCGGCGTGCTCTCCTCGTCCCGCTGTGAAAATGAGGTCAACTATCTGGCCCAGAAGTTCTGCCGGGCTGTGTTCCGTAGCAATTCGGTCGATAACTGCGCCCGGGTCTGCCATGCGCCGTCAGTGAGCGGTCTGCGCATCGCTCTGGGCAGTGGTGCGGCTACCAACGCGCTGGCTGATATCGAAGGCACAGAAGTACTGCTGGTCAGTGGCTGTAATCCCACAGAGGCCCATCCGGTCGTTGGCATGAAAGTGCGTCGTGCTCTGAACAAGGGCGGCAAGCTGATCGTTATTGATCCGCGTCGCACTGAGTCGGCGGCACTGGCTGATATTCACCTTCAGCTCATTCCGGGCACCAATGTGCTGCTGCTCAACTCCCTGCTCTATGCTATTTTAGATGAGGGATTGGAGGATAAAGACTTCATCGCCGCCCGAACCGAGAACCTCGATAAGGTGCGCGAGCATCTTGCGGCGTACTCACCAGAGGTCATGGCCGAGCAGACCGGCGTTCCTGCGGACTTAGTACGACAGGCGGCCCGGCTCTATTGCAGCACCAAGAAAGGCATGATTCTCTACGGCCTTGGCATGACCGAGCACCGCAACGGCACTCAAGGTGTCATGGGCTTGGCCAATATTGCTCTGGCTTCCGGCAATATCGGACGGCGCAACGCCGGTATCTGTCCGCTGCGTGGTCAGAACAATGTTCAGGGTTCCTGCGACATGGGTGCCCTACCCTACGTCTATTCTGGCTATCAGGATGTGGCTGATGAGGCCGCCCGCAGCCGGATGGGCCAAAGCTGGGGCACAGACTTGCCCGCAGAGACAGGCTTGACTGAGCCGGAAATGTATGAAGCTGCTCGTAACGGGAAATTCAAGGGCATGTACTGCATTGGTTATGACCCGCTGCACAGTCAGGCTGATCTGAACAATGTTCGCGCTGCATTTGCTCAGATGGACATGGTGGTAGTGCAGGACATCTTCCTGACTAAGACCTGCGAGATGGCGCATGTTGTCTTGCCAGCAGCCTGCTTCTATGAGAAGGACGGCACCTTCACCAATGCCGAACGCCGCATTCGACGCATCCGCAAAGCAGTAGATGCCCCCGGTGAGGCGCATCCTGACTGGAAGATCGTCTGTGACTTGGCCCAAGCAATGGGCTATGACATGGCCTATCCTGATGCTGCGGCAGTCATGGATGAGATTGCCGCTTGCACACCGAGCATGGCTGGGGTGAGCTTTGCTCGCTTAGAAGGCGACGGCCTAGTCTGGCCTTGTCCAAGCCAAGAACATCTAGGCACCCCGATCCTCCATCAGGAGAGCTTCACGCGGGGTAAAGGGTATTTCTCAGTCTTGGGCAATGTCGAGACCTTGGAACGGCCTGATGCTGAGTATCCGTTCATCCTAGTTACTGGTCGGCGGCGCGAGCACTACAACAACGGCTCCATGACCCGCCGCTGTGCTGGCCTGATTAGCCTCGTGCCAGAAGAAAAAGTGGACATCCACCCAGAGGATGCAGCGAAACTCGGTATTGTTGATGGCCAGCGGGTGCAAGTGCGCTCGCGGCGGGATGCGCTTGAAGTAACTGTTTGCGTTACTGAACGCTGTCGGCGTGGTTCCGTCTTTATGGCCTTCCATCATGAGGAACCGCTCACCAACCTGCTCACCAGTCCGGGGCTGGATGAAATTGCCCTGACTCCAGAGTACAAGGCCTGCGCGGTGAGCATCACCAGCCTTGAATAAGTAAGCATCTTCAGATAGCCCTCTGCGTTTGTAGGGGGCTATCTGTCAATTCGTGTATCCCCCTGCCCTGCCCTTCTCCATAATATAAGTCAAGCAGAAAGGCTTAACTCTCCTTTTCACTTGTTTTTGTTCTTTCCCTTCGCTCCCTTTTTCGGGTACACTGTCCGTAAAGTTATTTGCCGCACGTTGCGGCTCGCAATTCAACAAGGAGCAAGGAGATTACCATGCTTGAAGTAACTGATCTGGCTGTCAAGAATGTCAAAGACTACTTGAGCCAAAACAATATTTCTGACACTGCTATCCGCATTTCCCTGATGTCTGGTGGCTGCTCTGGCCCCAGCCTAAGCCTGTCTTTAGACGAAGCTAAAGACAACGATATGACTGTAGATAAAGACGGTATTAGCTTTATTATGGAGCAAAGTCTGTCTGAAGTTTGCGGTGCTGTTAAGGTAGATTTCATTGAGTCGAGCGGCGGCTGTGGTTGCTCTGGTGGCGGCTTTACCATCACCAGTGAAAAACCGCTGCCCGGTGCACGCAGCGGCGGCTGTGGTTCTTGCAGCTCCTGCGGCTGATATAATCAGCCATAGCCTAACCTCGTGTATTTATTAGCCCGGCTTATTCTGTTCAAAAATAAGTCGGGCCTAATTTTTGGTCTAGCTAGTAGCTATTATGAAATTGCCTGAAAAAGTTGTACTGCTTCTTGTTATGCTCTCGGTTATCTGCCTTGATCAAGCTCTTGCTCGACAGCAAGGCCAGCGTCCGTCTGGGCCGCCCCCAGAGGCCATTGCTGCCTGTAAAGGAAAGCAGAACGGAGATAAAGCTCAGTTCACCGGACGACAAGGAGAAACTGTGACCGGTACTTGTCAAAGCAGTAAAGACGGCACACTCTTCCTCAAACCAGATCATCCACCAAAAGAGAGACCGCAGGAAAATAGTTCTCAGCAGCAAGGCCAGCGTCCGTCTGGGCCTCCGCCAGAGGCCATTGCGGCCTGTAAAGGAAAGCAGGACGGAGATAAAGCTCAGTTTACCGGACGACAAGGAGAAACTGTGACCGGTACTTGTCAAAGCGGTAAAGATGGCACACTCTTTCTCAAGCCAGATCATCCGCCAAAAGAAGCACGGCAAAAAACTAATTAGTTACTCATGCGTCATTTCCGGTGGCTGCTATTCACAGCAGCAGCAGGAATCGTGTTGCTGTCTGAACTGGTAGAGGCTGGTGAACATGCTTGGTCATGGAGCCTTTCTCATGAACCATTTTCAGCCATGTTGCTTGGCTGGAGTGCTGTTGTTGCCGTTCTCACCGCCTTGTTTATTACCCTCATGCACAAAGTCGAGAATACTGATTCTCGCACGATTTGGATTGCTGCTTCTCTCGCAGGCATAGGGGTACTGGACGGCTTTAATGCTGTTGAAGCCTTACCTTTATCTGCGGCGACGTGGCTCCATAGCTTCGCGGCTCTGATTGGTGGCCTCCTTTTTACCCTGATCATCCTTCCAGAATCGGTCTCTCAGTTTGCTATCTTTGAGTGGCTGCCCTGTATTACCGCTGCCGTCTGTGCTCTGCCTGGCGTGAGTCTTATCCTCTTTCCAGACTATTTTATACCTGAAGCGGCTTCAACCACTCTACTGATGAGCTGGATAGGAGGAGCAGGCTACTTTTGTGCTGGTTTATACTTTTTTTTGCAGCAAGAGTACACAGGTCGCCGGATCAGACTGCTCTTTGCAGGCTGTAGTATGCTCTTGGCACTGACGGCCTTTTTTATCCCTTTTTTGCAGCCACGAAGTACAACGTGGCAAGTTTGGCTGATCTGCCGTCTTATTGCTCTTTTCGTGCTCTTTGACTTCTTTTTTCGCAACTGCCGGGAGAGTATTCAGAATCTCCGCCGCAGCAGAGATGAACAGACTACTGTTCGCAAACAGCTTACTGATTTGATTGAAAACGCACCCGCAGCAGTTACGCTTAAAGATCTATCTGGACGTTTCCTCTTAGTCAACAAACGCTTTGAAGAATTGTTTGGTATTAAAAAGCAAGATGCAGTTGGTAAAGCAGCAGCAGATATTTTGCCTTGCATTAGCCGAAGTTTGAAAGAAAGTATCAACGACACTTCGGCAGAATATGAGGAAAGTATTTCTTTGCACGACGGAGTAAAGACCTTCAGCACCTCCTGCTTTACTGTCCAAAATAGCGTGGAGAACAAGAGCTGTGTGGGTTGCATTCAAACAGATATTACCTATCGAAAACAGCTTGAGCAGCAAATCCAGCTCGATCAAAAAATTATTGAACAGACAGAAGAGGCAATTGTTGTCACGAATCACGAGGCTATAATTATTGATGTAAATGATGCTTATACAGAAATTACTGGTTATGTACGAGAGGAGGCTGTTGGCCAGAATCCTCGTTTTTGTAAATCAGGTCGTCATGATGAAATTTTTTATAAAAAGATGTGGCAGCAGCTCACTGAAAATGGCTTTTGGTCAGGCGAAATTTGGGATCGACGTAAATGTGGTGAAATTTTTGAAAAATGGCTAACTATCAATGCCATTCGAGACAGCAATGGAGAAACAGTGAGCTATGTTGGTATTTTTACCGACATCACAGAGAAAAAAAATGCAGAACGCAAATTACGAAATCTGCTTTTCTATGATCCTCTCACCAAGCTGCCTAATCGTACCCTATTTCACGAACGATTAGAGCAAGCGATACTCAACAGTCAGGAGCGAGATATGCCTTTGGCATTATTCTGTGTTGATTTAGATCGCTTCAAAGATATTAATGATACCCTTGGTCATAAGGCGGGCGATGAATTATTAGTTCAAGTTGCCAAGCGCATTAAAAGTGGGGTCCGCAAGAGTGATATTGTTTCTCGGCTCTGTGGCGATGAGTTCTCTGTTATTTTGTCAGAGATTAAGCTACGCGAATCAATTAGCTTGCTCGCTATGCGATTAATCCATCTCCTCCAGCAACCCTTTTACATTGCAGAGCAAGAGGTCTTTATTGATGCCAGCATCGGCATTAGCATCTATCCTGACGACGCAAAGGAAGTGGATAGCTTGCTTAAAAATGCTAACACGGCCATGCATTTTGCCAAAGAAAGAGCACGCGGCAGCTTCCAGCATTTTCGTTCGCAAATGAATAAGCGACTTACCCATCGGCTTAATTTAGAAAATCAGCTACGCCATGCCTTAGAAGAAGAACAGTTTTTGCTTTATTATCAACCTAAGTATTCGCTTGCCGAAGAAAAAATCGTTGGTGCCGAAGCGTTGGTACGTTGGCAGCATCCAAAGGAAGGGATGATTTCTCCAGCAGAATTTATTCCTATTGCTGAGGCAAGCAGTATGATTATTGCTCTGGGCGAATGGGTGCTACGGACAGCCTGTCGCCAAATTAAAACGTGGGAAAAAGAAGGATTAGGTTCGCTCCGCATTTCGGTTAATCTGTCCTCTAGGCAATTTCAAAATCGACAGCTACTCCAACTGATTAAGGATACATTAGAAGAGACTCAGTTAGAGTCAAGCCAATTAGAACTTGAAATCACAGAAAGTACGGTAATGGAGGATCCAAACCAGACGGCCGAACTTTTACAGGATATCCAAAAACTAGGTGTCCGCATTGCTATTGATGATTTTGGTACAGGCTACTCTTCACTTGCCTATCTAAAAAAATTTCCAGTCAATACCTTAAAGATTGATCAATCCTTTGTTGCAGATCTGACCAAAGATTCAGACGAGGAGGCGATTATTGACTCTATTATCCAGATGGCTGCTGGACTCAAATTGGATGTAGTTGCTGAAGGCGTGGAAACGCAAGAACAGCTCGATTTTTTCAAAAAACGACAGTGCAAGGAAGTGCAAGGCTACTTCTTTAGCAAGCCTCTACCTGCCAAGGCTTTTGCCAAAAAAATCCGCGCAGAACTTAACCTCTAAATCCATCCTAAAAACAAGCTGATTCACTACAGTTATTAGCTATTTTTCTGGGGTCAAAAAAAATATTATTGACAACCCGCAAAAGGCTTGCGAAGCTATTGAATTTCATTTATTATGCGCGCCTTTTCTTGCTGATAGCCAATCCGTGCAGAATCGCCCCAACCAAGCGAATAATGACAGAGCAACTGTCTGGAGCAAGAGAGTTGAGGTTTTTTTTCTCGTAAACTTTAACTTGAGGGGGGTCCTATGTCCATTATTCTGCCCAAGCTGCCTGCCGCACCTGTCTGTCTGTCAGAAATCAATTCCTGTCCATCGTCGGAACAGGAACTGATTCAAACTGCGGCAGCCCTCCACGGCACACCACTGTTGCTCTTAGACTGCGATATTATTCGCCGTCAATACCGCGCTCTTCGGCAAGCCCTGCCAGAAGCGGCGGCTCATTTTGCTTTAAAGCCTTTGCCTCATCCAGCAGTAGTAAAAACCCTGCTCCAAGAGGGTGCAAATTTTGATCTGGCCACCAATGGCGAGGTTGATTTGGTTCAGGAACTTGGTGTTCCCGGTGAAAAAACCATTCACACCCACCCGATCAAACGGGATTCAGACATTCTCCATGCGCTGCTTTATGGTTGCACGGTTTTTGTTATCGACAACCTTAACGAGCTGGAAAAATTCATTCCTTATCGCCACGAGGCAGAACTGCTGATCCGTCTCAGCTTCCGCAATGCAGATGCTTACTCGGATCTGTCAAAAAAGTTTGGCTGTAGCCCAGAAGGCGCAATAGAGCTGATTCAACACGCACACCGACTGGGAATTTATATTAAAGGGCTGTCTTTCCATGTTGGTTCGCAGACTGCTGATCCGCAAAAGTACGTTACTGCTATTCACACCTGCGGTGAAGTTTTCCGTCGGGTAACAGAACTTGGCCTCCCAAAACTGAATACGTTGGATATCGGCGGCGGTTTTCCAGTGCATTACATTGATCAGGTTCTAGCCATTCAAGAATTTTGTGCCCCAATTCGTGAGGCACTGGCTGAGTTTCCAGAAAGTGTGGATGTCATTTCTGAACCAGGCCGTTTCATTGTCGCGCCAGCAGTTATCTCTGTGGCCTCAGTTATGGGGCAAGCCGAGCGGGACGGCAAAACATGGTACTATTTAGACGATGGTGTGTACGGTTCCTTTAGCGGCACCATTTACGACCATGCTGTTTATCCAGTTGAAGCCTTCTGTAAGGAAGGGGAGGAATTGTATCCCTCCGTGCTAGCTGGGCCAACCTGTGATAGTATTGATGTGATTGCCGAGGATATTATGTTGCCTAAGCTAAACAACGGTGACTTAGTGATCGGACGGATGATGGGAGCTTACACCGCTGCCACTGCCTCAGAATTCAATTTCTTTCCCAAAGCAAAGATTGTCGTGCTTAATGAACCATTAGACATGATGCCGTAATTTATGCGCTATTTCCTGCGCCGTTATTCTCTAGCGGCGCAATTTTCTGTGTTTCCTCGTTCTAGTTGCATCCATGGTTCCGCACATTCCTGATCGAAGAGATGTTTTCCTCCCGACGGACAGAAGAACTGGTCAGTAAACTCCTTGCCGTTGTCTGTGAGAATCTTTGCAATTAACGGCCCTGCGCAAGCAGCGGTCAAGGGCGGAGCGTGACATGGATGGGTATAAGAATTTCTGCGTAACAACAAGGAGATCGTCTGTTGGAAGCAGCAGAGCCGTCCGCAGCTCAATGACGACCGCCTCGTGGGAAGGCGTGAGACGAGTGTGCGAATAATCCTCAACCGTATCGCGCCGTTTCCACTTGCGGACCGTGTCCCGCCGTATTGAGCAGCGAGTTTCCGTTCAGAAAGTTCAGATTGCTGAGGGGGCTCTTTTATGTAGTGTGATGTTCCATAATGGCAAACCGGGCTGTTCGTGTTCTGACAATATCTTGCTGATCCGTTCCAAAACTCGAAGCAATGGTTCACCCTTCAACAGGCTCAGGGACCAAGACAAGACAGGGCTATCTCTGCTGCCCGCTTCGTACAACCGGGCGGGCCGAGTTTTTCTGTGACCTCAGCCAAGCCGTGGAAAACCTTGTGACGATAATCGCCGTCTTCCAGCAATAAGTGCAGATGCTTGGCAATAGCCTCTGGCTTAACTTCATCTTGCAGCAGCTCAGGAATAACCTCGCGGCCAGCAATCAGATTAACCAAGGAAAAATGGCGAAGATGCCGGACGAGTAGGCGGCCCAGTCGGTAGGTCAGCGGCGAGACCCTGTAGGCAGTCACTGCTGGAATACCAAGAATAGCTAACTCTAAAGTAACCGTCCCAGAGGCAGCGGCAACCGCATCACAGGCTGCCATCAGCGCATAGCGGTCGTTTTCAATAACGCGGATGTCGATTTTATCTTGTACAGCAGCCAAGCCATTTTCTAAGAGCAGCTCCTGTGGCACTGTAGAGGCGCGAGGCAGGAGAAAGAGCCATTTTTGCTCCTTATCCTTGCTGAGAAGTTCAGCAGCAGCAAGAAAATCTGGCAGCAGAGAGCGAATTTCTTTAGATCGGCTGCCTGGCAGAATACCAATGACATGGGTTGCAGGCTCGACCGCTAAATCATGCGCTTGAAAAAATTCCTCCCGATTGGGAAGCTGCTCTGGCAGCACCGTATCTGCCAGCGGATGACCGACAAAGTCTACGCTCACGCCGCGTTCCGCGTAGAAGTCCTTTTCAAAAGGGAGAATGACTGCTACCCGATCTGTTAACCTACCAATTTTACCTACCCGACTGCTGCGCCACGCCCAAACCTGCGGACTGATGTAGTAGAAAACCGGGATGCCGAGCTTTTTTGCTTGAGCAGCTAAGAGGAGGTTAAAGTCTGGATAGTCGATCAGAATCAACAGGGCTGGTCTTTCTCTGCGCAGCCGCTGAATAATAGCTTGGCGGGCAGCAAGAATATCACCAATATGGCTAATGATTTCTGTGATACCTACCACTGCAATTTTTGCGGCATCAAAAAGTAGCTCCACTCCGGCTGCGGCCAACTCTCTGCCGCCAATGCCGGAGAAGCGCAGGCCGGGCTGGAGCTGCTGCATGGCTGCAACCAGCCGGGCACCGTGCATATCACCAGAGGCTTCCCCAGCAACAATGAGGATTGTTTGGGAAGAACTCGCCTTCATTCTGCCTGCTGTTGCAGCGGAATGAGCCGCACACGAATGACACCTTCCACAGTTTCGATCTCCTGCTTCACTGCTTCTGGAACCAAACTTTCCGTGTCAATAATATTATAACCGATAGTCCCGTTGCTCTTGTTGGTATAGCTCATGATGTTGATTCGGTGGCGGCCAAGAATGTTACTCACCACGCCAATCATGCCTGGCTGGTCGCGGTTGATCATGATCAGGCGAGTATGGCTACCTGCGGCAGGGATGCTCTCCGCATTGGGAAAATTGACGCTGTGGGTGACTGTGCCGTATTTGAGGTAGTTTTTTAGCTCCTGCACAGCCATTGCCGCACATTGTTCTTCTGATTCTGAAGTAGATGCACCAAGATGAGGCGTGAACAATACGTTCTCGTGGCCAAGAAGTTTTTCCGTTGGGAAGTCAGAAAGATAGGCCGCGATATGCCCAGAGTCAAGGGCCGCAAGCAGCGCGTCATCAGTAGCAATAGCTCCTCGCGCATAGTTCAGTAGCACTGCGCCTTTTTTCATGCTACTAAGAAATTCAGCAGAGACTAGCCCTGTAGTACCTCGATTAAGTGGTACATGTAGCGAAACATAATCAGCTTGCGCAAGCAAATCTTGCCTCGACTGCGTTAGCCGCACATCAGGCAACAGGCGGTGGATATTATCCAAAACTGGATAGGGGTCATAGCCAATCACCCGCATATTGTGGTGAACGCCCATGTTGGCGGCGCGCACTCCAATCTGGCCAAGCCCGATGATTCCCAAGGTCTTGTCAGCCAGCTCCTGTCCCCGGAACATCTTTTTACGGGCCTCAATCTCAGCATGAAGCACAGAACCCGTCAAGCCGCTGAGACCTTGGCAAAAATTCATTCCTTGATGGACATGGCGCAACCAGATACCTAACATGGTGAAGACCAACTCTACCACGGCGTTGGCATTGGCACCTGGTGTGTTAAACACGCAAATGCCTCTTTCGGTGGCCTCATCTACCGGAATATTATTGACTCCGGCTCCAGCTCTGGCAATAGCTTCAAGATGAGGAAATGCTGTTAAATTTATTGCTGAACTGCGCACCAATATCCCTTGCGCATTAGTTTGATTGGCATTTAAGGTAAAGCTTTGGCCAAATAAAGCTAATCCTTCCGAAGAGATGTTATTGATAACATGGATAGGATAGACTCGCATGAGCTTTTCTCCGAAAATATGTAAACGCAAAACCGAACGCTCTATAGCTTAGAGCAAAAAAATGATATTTTTAGCTAAATATTGAATACGACCTTGTTTAGGCCACCAGCGCGATAAACAAGACTCTTGTTATACAAAAACAAGGAAAAAACAATTGGTTGATCATAAAAAAAACTGTATTAATTTCTGTTGACGAAATAGCTTGCTGGTTGTTTAATTATATTTATTTTAATTGGTTAGATGATAAGCATTTCTCTATCCACAAAAAGGCACAAACCTTGCATGTATCATAGTGTTCTTCATCTCTTCTTTTTTTGTGTACCGGCTCTTCCCTCAAAAGAATAGCCGGTTTTTTTATTGGCTGGGATTCCTAGGCAATAAAAAAAGGAGATGCCTTGCAGCATCTCCTTGAGTACACAACAAAAAGCTAATTACATGCCTGTACCAGAAGCAGCCTTCTGCATTTTGACCTCAACTTTCTCGGTCAAGCTAGAATAATATCCTCGGAGGTGCTCAAGAACCTCTTCACGGCCAAAGTGATCAACAACTTCGGCACCCTCAGACAGGGCTTTACGCAGTTTGGTACCAGAGAGGATAACGCGATCTTCTTTGCTGTGGTTACAGGTACGCAGTGAAGCCATACCATCACACTTGTGGCAATAAAAGGTCCAGTCGATCTTCATCGGCTTGCAGATCAGATCTTTACCTGGAACACCAGTGGTCGGAACCCGGTCAAAAATCTCCTGAGCCTCAAACAGACCGTAGAAGTCGCCTACACCAGCATGGTCACGCCCAATCAGCATATCAGTGATACCATAGTTCTGACGGAAGGTAGCGTGCAACAGTGCCTCACGTGGACCTGCATAGCGCATGTCAAGCGGATAACCTGCATTGATGACATTGTCTTTAACAAAGTAGTTGTCAATCAGGATCTCAATCGCCTTAACACGTACTGGGGCAGGAATATCACCAGGCTTCAGGTTACCGATCAAAGAGTGAATCAGTACGCCGTCGCATACCTCAATGGCGATTTTGGCCAAGAACTCATGAGAACGGTGCATCGGATTACGTAACTGAAGAGCAGCAACCTTTGCCCAACCACGCTCCTCAAACATAGCACGAGTTTCTGCTGGGGTCAGATAAACGCCCGGATACTCTGTAGGATAGCTACCCTGAGAAAGGACTTTTACTGGGCCAGCCAGATTCACGTCCTTCTGGTTCATCACCATGATTACGCCAGGATGATCCTCTGGAGCAACCTGCCAGAACTTACCGTCTACAGAGTCCACACCAGAACCCATGAAAACCTTCTCACATTCCCACTTCTTGTCAGCTTCGGTCATGTCGTACTTCTCTGTGACCTTCATGGTGGCGATAATCTCGCCATCAGCCTCAAGAGCAATCTCATCGCCAGTGGTAATGGCGTTAGCATCGTCCTTGGCAATATCCAAGGTAATCGGCACAGGCCAGAAAGTACCGTCAGCAAGCTGGAAATTCTCACAAACGCTTTTCCAATCTGCTTTGGTCATGAAGCCGTCCAGCGGAGAAAAACCACCGATGCCCATCATTATTAGGTCGCCTTTGGCGCGGGCACTAACTTGAACTTTTTTCAAGCTAGCTGCTTTTTCTTTTTCCGCAGCCAGCTCGCTGCCGTGAAGCAGGGCACAGACCAGACCTTTGCCACCATGGGGGGCTACCAGCTTAGACATAATTCCTTCCTCGTTACGTTAAATGATGATTGTTTTGTATTCTTTTTAAGAAAAAAGTCACTATATATTTTAAAACGGAACCTGTTGCAAAACAGACTCTATAAATAAAAATACTAAATATAGGATGGCTGACTGAGAAGTCAAGCAAAAAACACCTTTTTTCACGAAGGCCAGCAGAGAAGAAAAAGAGAGCCTCCGATATTTAACCGGAAGCTCTCTTTGTTTTTGATGTTATTTGTGCTTACTCGTCTGAACTGCGGCGATCAGTCCAATTTTGTCTACCGCTTCGGGTATTTTTATAAGGCAGATTTTTTTGTTCTACCTCGATAATCTCCCCTGTACTTGTCTGGATAAATGCTTTAGCTGCATTATCGCTATCACTTCCGACATGCATACTGGGGGTTGTTGATAAACCTCTACCCAAACCTAGCTTGTCTTTAACAATCGTAACAGTTTGGTTTGTACCGTTATTATCAACAAGGCTCTCATCAAAGGTGCCGAAAACACTCTCTGTCCAAGCTGTACCTGTCTGGAAATGAACACCATATAGATAACTCTGTCCTTCAGCCTTACAGCGATCATTATATGGCTGGTACGTAGTAAAAGTCAACAAACCACCTAACAATGCTGACGCACCAAGATTCCGCTCACGAGCATCGTGGAAAGCACGATACCAGCCGTCTAATCCGGTTTCAATCTTTTTACCATTACTGTCAGTTGTGCAGCCTGATACAGCAGATGCGTTCGGGTTGAAGTAATCTCCAGAAATATACCAATTGAGATTATCAAAGGTATATCGCTCAACATCTTGGCTGATTCCAGTAATTGGATCAGTGACAGTAACTGTCTCCATTGGTATGTCACTGGGGAAGCATTGCGTATCAGCCAGCTTAGAGCAGCTATATACTGCCGGATCTGTCGGATCTGTCACACAGTGATAACAGTACAAATACCCTTCTGCTCCCTGCTGTACAAGGATATTATCTGTCTGCATCAGGCCCCGCTCACCAACTATTCCATTGTGGAGAAGCTGGCTGTTAGCCTTTTTGTTAATATCCCAGTTTATTGTCGCCCAAGTCATTACTTTGTCATCACAAGTGAATAATGAACTGGATGGCGGAGATGCCCAATTATCAAAGCCAGAAAGCTCATCCATGAGAGGTTCTTTAAAGCCAAAAATAGCCATTTTACTTCTGTCTGCACAAGAAGTGTCGGTTGACTTAGTACACCAACCATCATCAGTCTTGTCTTTCTCCCCATAGAACCGACCTGTTCCTGCATAAACCCAGTAATTCCAATCATCATAGCCAATGGAAGGCGCACCAACAACCGGCATTTTTACATCTGCCAAGAGACGAAGTGGATCTTTATCAGTCCATTTATCAGCCCACTCTGATGGTAATGAAGCTATTTCTTCACCATTAGTATTGAGCATTTTAGTAACTAACCGGAAGACTCTACCTCCTCCTTTCCAGTAGAACTGATCTGCTGCACCGTTAAGATAATCAGCAGGATATTTTGTGAAATCACTACCATCTACTGTGCCAAAATAGACAGCATCGGTACGGTATCTCGCACCAAGACCATCGTCGGCCGAAAGGTCGATATTGTAATCAACAGAAATAATGTCAGAGACAAAGCCCGAAGTAGTCTGATCAACTGCTGATGTTGTAGGGTCATCACCGAGAGGTATCTCAAAGAAACCTCCCTCTGTACCTGTCTTTGGAGCTTCGTTTGGAATACGGAATGCCTTTTTTCCAGCAGAACTAACAGCGGTTGGCATACCATTTGACCAACTTGTTACATTACCTTCAAGCCAGTCGAGAGGAACGATAGCCAGCTTTCCATGTACATTACTACCATTGATACCACCTAGATCTGATGGCCCACTACCTAAGACCAGTTCCCATTGTGATTTAGCGGCATTTGCGCCGCCATCACGCATAATGATCATCGCTGGTGAAGCAGTTGTGTACTGCATATTGGCGTAGACATCTTGGCCATTTGCATCGACAAGTTGCGTCATCTCTCCGAGCAGTATAGGCTCGTTTTCTGGATTAGTGATATCCAAAATGAAATAGGAAGAGACAAATTTCCGCTTATCATTTGGATCACCATTCAACTCAGAAGCTAAAACCGGAGTACCACCAAAACGCATTGCGCCGACGAGAATGGTACCCCATCCACCAACATGGTCAGTATCGTCTTTTTTGAAAATCTGCGCATCAAAAATACGCGGCTTCAGATCAACGTATGCTTTATGGGCATAGTATTTATCAGCCAAACATTTTAAATGAGGCTGAAGATTGTAGGGAATATAGGCCCACAGTTCGTCACCAAGCTCAACTGAACTCCAAACAGGGTGTGTACCGCAACCGCCTGTTGGTGATACTTTGCAGCTCCCGTCGGCATTAACTTCACCTGTACAACAGAACTTATTGTCAAAATAAAAACCACCATTTACAGCGTGTAACATGCCATCGTTGCCGCCGAAATAAATCATATTGCGGCGATTACTCCAATGTGCCGCAAAACTAGCATAGGTCGGGTCACGATAGATGTAATGGTAGGATTCTGCTGGTTTAGCTACGACCATCGGAGTTGAATGAATGATGTCACCCAACCGCCATGTCTTATCTGCCCATCCTGATAAATTGCCATTTTGGGTCTTGAAAGTGAACTTTCTCGATCTTAGCTCTTTATCAAGCCAGCCGTTGCCGTTGTCATCTGTTGTTACTTCATCGGTGAGCGAGTCTACGCCTTGCAGCCATTGAACTAAGGCATTGAGAGCGTCCTTTTCCATTTCAGCCGAAGTCTTGTTCGCGTCATAGCCAACAAAGTCTTCCCAATCCTCAGATTTAAGGAAATCCTTAGTTACCGGCCCACGGTTTCCAGCAGTGGCAGCAGCAGTATTGAGAGCGGTCCAGTCCACTGAATTATTGAGCTGAAACCATTCACCATCCGTTGCTTCAACAATACCGTCATTGTTCAAATCGTTCCATGTAAACAGCTTACGGCTTTTGGTAGCAAGATCTCTATCTGCTAGTCGCTCATTTGCTGACCATAAATATTTGATGTTCTGCAATTCAACACAGTCATCTCCATCTGTACATTCAGGAACGAGATTATTTGTTGTTGCTGCTGGTTCTGGACATTGACCATTATTATTGATCATAGCGGTAACATTATAGCAACCACGTGTTTTGTTCGCCGCATTACTGAAATAGAAAACAACTCGTTTATCTGCCGTGGTATCCAGCTCGCCATCTTGATTTGTATCCTCGTACATCAATCCCTTGGAATCAACAAAAAGAGAATGAACGTCTCCAACCCACGTCACCTTATTGCTCACTCCGTCTCCATCTGGATCTCCGTCTTCAAATTTTGGCCAGAACACCGCCTGATAAACTGCACCAGAGCCGCTTCTGGAGCTGGAGATAACCGAGGCTGCTGAACCTGCCGAAGAACGACTGAGAATGTCATCAAGAACTGCATAGAGATTTCTCTCTAACTGCGCTGGATCCTCACCAGGATAGTAATTATCAGTACCGCCATTAAATGCAGCATTAGTCATCAGGGTTGCTGGGCTACATTCTCCAGTTCCACCAGATGTTAAGGAACCAGTAGTAACAACATGGGTATAAATAGCTTGCTTCTCTGTTTTTATTTGACCTGATGCATCGCTCACACATCGATTTTGATACAGTGGCTGTACATGCTGTCCCCACCAAGTCATGTTGTCTAAGTAGGCACTGCTGTAGAGACCGTCTGTAGTGCAGTCTGGATTTGTGTCACCATCTCCAGCTAAATCGTTAGGTAAGCACCCTGTATTACCATTCGCAGTACAGCCGCTGGGACATGCTGATGACAAAATATGCGAATCAGAGCTAGGCAGTGGAGAAACAGAGAAGTTTGCAACATCAGCATTAACATCAGCTGTGGACTCACCTTCAGTAATCACTAAAATGTGATTATCTTGGCACCAGTACTGAACTGGATCAGCCTTTGTAATAGTTGGAAAATAAGTTGGATTATCCGCAGTTGGGAAATCCATACATTCCCCAGTATTACTATCCTTGTTCAGGCAGAAATTGATATTTTGGGTGTAATAGCCCAATGCCTCATACGCCGCCTCAGCGAGTGGAGTCCACGATGTGCCTCTAGTGGTGTTGATCGCCTCAGCCAAATCATCTACATGTCGCCGTTTACCACTTTCATAGGTTGGATCGTTGTCGTCTGTAACATAGTCTCCTACTTCCAGCGGAGTGAGCAGGTCAGCACCGTCTTTATTTTCTAAAGGACAGTATTTATCGATTTTAGAAGTGGTATCCGCTGCGGCAAGCGCACATTCTGTTTTTGCACCTACATAACGGAAGGACATTAGACCAAGCCGCAGATCGCTGGCAACACGATGCACGATACCTTGCGGCCGATTTTTTTGATAAATATGAGCTTTCATGGTTGCAATAGGATCTTCACCACCAAGGAAGGCCATCAAGTAGGAATCGCGAAGTAAACCAGGCATATTGCCAGTTTCACCAGTTGTGCCTGCAACATCAGAAGGGTCGATAACTTCTGGCACTTTTAGTGCATCACAATAATCCTTAATCGCTTCGAAAATACAGTTACCGTCGCTCGGTTGCCAATTAGGCCAGCTTGTCACTTCCCATGTTCCATCGCAGCTCGTATTAGGAGGACATACCTGCTGTGGATTTTGCGGATAATCGCAAGAACCTGAGCCATCATCCCATTTGCCTATTTTTTTCCAGCTTCCGTTAGGACACACGCTTTTTTTATCGCCATTACTGTAGGTAACGGTGCATTGTTCAACAAAGCCGCCATTATTTCGGTAATGCTGGCATAGACTCTCTGTTGTTGGAACGCTTTTGTTGTTATAATCCCAGCAAGTGGAAGCACCAAGGCTGGCCGAACCTGCTACTGTTGTTGTGAGCTGATTACAGTATTTTTCTACCCAACCGCCACCACCTTGAATCCAACAACGGCCCATATAACCAACCCTATTATTAGGATCAACACCAGAATCATATATGCCATAGCAAAGATACGGCCCTCCGTCGGCTGGACGCAACTCAGAGGGATCATATGGACGTGCTGGAGTGAAGCTGCCGTTTCTCCCTCCTGTATAAAGAGCATAACAGTCAGCAATAAGGGTATCCCAATGACCTTTATTAAGTGCAGATTGCCAACAGGCTTGGAGGCTATGGTTAAGAGTCGGACGCATGTCCACTAACTGTGAGTTAGAGTTAGGAAAGCTTATAATGCAAGCTTCTACTTGATTTTGCGAGCCGTTTAAGCCATGATTGATAATTTTATCAATTGCTGACTGACAGTCTGTAGACAAAGAATAAGACGAATCAGTGACTCCTAAGACCTCTAGCCGCCCAGTATCATCAGTACTATCAATTCGGTCTTCATAAAGCGGTTGATCATTATATCGAGAAGCACGCACACCAAGGCTTAAGTATTTGGTTACAGAGGAGGCATCAGTTACAGGAACCTGCTTCACCATTCTTGAACCAGCGCAACCTCGGTGCTCACCGATCAAAATCTGATCTTTGTAATCATACTTACCACCAGTAAGAATTCCCTTCTCCACATCAAACTTGGAGGCCGTTGCCCAATTAAGCAAATTTCCTCTTGCGGCAAAAGTAACTACTTGTGCTGGAGTTGAACTCTTATTAAGACTGATACAAAGGTCAGCTTGAGTAAACTTGTCGGTCGCTCCTGTAGCTGAGGAACAATCGGACAAAGCTGTAGCACTGCTTACCGCAACAAAAGAACCCTCATCAAGCGGCTTCCAAGTTACTTTCGTGTCATCATAAACACCAGTGCCGTCAGATGTGGCGTTGTTGGTGGCTTCATATAGAATGCCTCTATATGTTACAATATCCTTGGCTTTATAAGATTTACCCTTTAGCCATGTTGAATCCACTGCTTTCCAGTCTTTAATATCAGTGTCACCTTCTAAGCTGAGACCATTGCTTGCATCGGAATCATTACTGGTGCCACCGCCTGCGGTGTAGTAAAGCTGCGGGCCAGACCAGACAAACGTACTTGCGGTATAAGTAGTGGCATTTTTCCACTTTCCTATAGTAAAAACACGCTGCCACGCTAACCCTCTGTCATCAATGGGCGAAGTGCCATTGGACGTTCCGGTACCTAATGCCTCCCAGAGAACACCTTGGACATAAACGCGATTGCCTATAGTGTAGCCCTTACCGCTCACCCACGGTGTAAAATCACCAGCATCCCATTCATACCACTGGTCATTTTTAAAATAGCCAGCATAGGGTTTATCGGTAATATAGTTATCATCAAAGCAAAAAGAGCTTTCTGTACTGTAAGCTGCATCCAGCATAGAACCGGAGTTGTCTAAAACCATCAGCAGGTTGGGTTTAGCACCGGAGGAAAGGAACGGCGGAATACCCACACCATCACTACATACGTTAGCGGCAAATCCTGCTACCGGAAGCACTATCGCCCCGGTAAAACAGGATAAGACTGCTGCATAAACTATTTTTTTCATGATTTGCTTCTCCCTCCGTTTTTTCGTCAGTTCTAATGATCATTCTTGATTCTTGTAATTATGGATAATTACAGGTTCCTTCGGAGCCAAGTACATGACCATATTGAATACAAACCACGGATTCACTGTCATTTTGACCTATGTTATTTTTAACTACTTGCTGTACGTTAATATCATAAAGTAACACAGCTCCACCTAATGCAAGACTTTTACCAACGCCCTCATAGCCAGCAGCCATCTGAATCGCCGCTCCCGCAGTCAACTTGGTATTACCACCAATATTGATGTTGGCATGAGGTTGATCGTTAGTGGCGTTTTCATCAAATGTGCCGTTCGTAAAGGTTGCGGGAAAAACAAGATCACGAGCAGCATCAGAGGGGAGTGATACACCATTTGGCGCGTAGTTTCGCCAGAAGCCTAGAGAATCTTTGTCGATGTATATATCATATCCAGCGGCTCCAAGAAGACGCTTGCCGTTTGCATTCTCTTGGAAGCCTAGACAGGCTAGGCTCTGCTCCAACACTTCAGCGGCTAATTCTGTGGCCGCATCAGCATTATAAAAGGCATCTTTATGAAGGCGGTCATTTACTGCAATTTGCCATTCAGTAGTTGTATTTCTATTTACGGAAATACCCAAGACCGTCAAAACAAGAAGAATAAGCAAGGAGGCAATTAAAACAAACCCCCCATCATCATGTTGTAATTTTTTATTCATAGAATAAAGCCTCTACTACTTTGAGTTGGTTACGTTTTGCTTAATATAATTAAAATCCGCAAGCAACTTCTCTCCATTACCTTTATCAGTAGTGACAATAACCCGTAGATGTTTAGGGCGTTGCACCTCATCTTTAACGACACCAGCAAGAGGAACTTCAGTCAATGTACAATCTTGAGCGACATACCAATAAATTTTATAAATAGGTAACTCTGGCCCGCTATCATCAGTTCCATCCGCAGCAATAGTATTGTTTGGATCTGTAGGATCAACACTTACTAATTCAGCACAACGACCAGCAGGATGAGCTGGAAGATCTGTGTATTTGAGGCTGATTAACTGCTCCACCTGCTCTGCTGCCCATGTAGACCCCGTAGTTATATTATTAGCAGCAAGATTTCCTTTAATAGCAGCTGTCTGCATTCCAAAAAGACCAAGGATACCTATTGTGAAGATAGCCATTGCTATCAAAGTTTCAATTAAAGTAAAACCAGCTTGTTGTTTTTGTTTCATTGATTCAAACCTCTATAACATATTCCGCATATATACTCTGCTTTGCAAAGTTCTGCGGTGATAATTATCATTATATTTGGGATCAAAATATTTGGGATCAGGATAAATGGATCTAAAACGTAAGGTTATCTGTACTGACCGAATTTCATCATCTGGTTTTGATATTACAGTTAGTTCTTTATTATCTTTATCAAAATATTTAAGCTCAACACCATCGACGGCATCAGCTATTGGTTTAGATAATGCACCATTCATACCTAAATCTCTTGTGAGGGAAAGCTCACCTGTTGCCTTGTTAAAGCTAATCGTTATTTGGTAGTCATTGTTACTCTTGTAATCAGGGTTACAAGAGTTAAAAATCATTTCTTCCGTTTCAGCCTTGACTATTTTTGTCCCACATAGACTTTCTGAAGCTGGGTTAGAGCCAGCCATTCTGATCTCTATTGCTAACCTGTCCATAGCAGATCTGAGTCGCTGTTGCAGTTCTGTAACTTGCTCTTGGACTGTGTAGCTCTTTTGCTGAATCCTATATACACCATATATTCCAGCAAAAACTAAACTAGCTATAACCATAGAAACCATGAGTTCTATAAAAGTAAAACCTTTTTCTCGTCGGATAGCTTTCATAATATTTTCATCAAAACTAGAGATTAGCTTTAATCTTTGTCCCAGACAGTTCCGTTAAACATTCGTATGTTTACGAATCCATAATTGGTTACGGTTATAGCATAGCATACATTTTTATTTTCATTTTGCAGAAAAACTGATCGAGAGCTGGCTGTCCCAGTAGAACCAAATGTAATTCTATCATTAAGAGGAGAGGCAGTCTCATCAGGGGCAGGTGAGGTTGGCAGAGGGTCGTTGTCCCAGTTCTTTGTGGCTTTTCCAAATCCAAAGCTCACAGCACCAGCCTCTGATAAATCTCTCCTAAATTCATCGTTATCCCATTTTTCATATCCTGGGTCTGTTTTATTACTCTCATCAAAATAATAAAAATTGCCAGAAAGATTAAATCGAACAGGAATAGATCTGTTTTGTTGCACTGCCAGCATCCTCGCGCGCTGCATATCCGCATAAAGATTTCTGGCTGCATTCTTCAAGCGTTTTTCTGGCAAGCCACGTAAGAAGCTTGGAAGAGCTATAGCTGATAAAATTCCAATTAAGGCGATAACTACCATCAATTCTGCAAAAGAAAAACCTGATCTATCTCTTGTGTATTTTTTTAATATTCTGATCATGATTTTATTCCGATTAAATTATTTCTGCTAATCTTGAAAGCAAAAAATATGCCTGTAGATATAAAGCCTGACGCTTAAAGCGCAACTTTTTGTAATTAATAGATATTAGCTTGAAGCGCGAATGCTTTTTTTATATAGAGCGACTCTTGCGGTGTAAAAAAAGTTTACAATGGACAGTTGGAATATAAAAAAAAATTACATTTCATCTTCCTTTATCTCGCTACTTTCACCACCATATTGCTTCAATTTACTTAAAAGAAAAGGATAGCTAATTTCTAGCAATTCTGCTGCTCGACTTTTGTTACCAGCAGTAGCCACCATCGCCCGCTCAATCAACCATTGATCAATAATTTCCCTTCCTTTTTTTATGGAGGAAATATCAAGCAGGAGGCTGAGAGGATGTTCCCCTTCTTTACGTCCGACAAGCATCTCCGGCAAATTTTCTGGCTGAATCAGCCTTTCTTCAGTTAATAATATAGCGCGCTCTAGTACATTTTCTAACTCTCGGATATTGCCCGGCCAAGAATAGACAAGAAGGCCCTGTAAAGCCTTTGGTGCTAAACCTTCAACGTCAGATCGATTCATACTAGCTGAAAATTTATCAATAAAATATTCAGAAAGCAATGGAATATCAGAAAGCCTTTCCCGTAACGGTGGCAAGTGAATATTTACTACATTGAGACGATAAAATAAATCTTCACGGAAGCTACCTTCCTGTACTTCTTTAGCTAGATTACGGGCGGTAGCCGCAATGATCCGTACATCCACCTTCCGACTAGCAGTTGCCCCCAATCGCCGAATTTCTTGCTCCTGAAGAACACGCAAAAGTTTAACTTGCATGGACAGAGGTAACTCACCAATTTCATCAAGAAAGAGAGTTCCGTTATCTGCCTCTTCAAATAGACCTTTTCGATCTTGATCTGCACCTGTAAAAGCTCCTCGAACATGGCCGAACAATTCGCTCTCTAACAAATTTTCTGGAATACTTCCGCAGTTGACCGCCAAAAAAGGTTTTATCGCCCTAGGGCTTCGCTCATGGATACCGCGAGCAATCAATTCTTTTCCTGTACCAGATTCTCCAGTAATCAGCACGGTGGTGCTGTGTTGAGCCACTTTGTCGGCTAACAACAAAACCGCATCCATGACTTTGCTCTTGCTGATTATCCCTCCAAAACCAGCCTTTTTCTCTAATCCAGCCAATCTTTTTTTTAAAAGAATATTTTCTTTCCTCAGTCGCTCGCGCTCTTCAGCCTTTTTTAAGGTAAGAATAATTTCATCGTTTTTGAACGGCTTGGAAATAAAATCATAAGCTCCTTGTTTAAGTGCCTCGATAGCTGTATCTACTGTACCGTAGGCGGACATCATAATAATTACTGCCGAATGTTTGACCTTAGCTACAGCTTTAAGAAAGGCTACCCCATCCATTTTTGGCATTCTAATATCACAGAGAACAAAATCAATGGCACTATTTTCTAGCAACTCCAGTCCTGCTTGGCCGTTAGCGGCGACTTCAACCGCATAGCCTTCGCTCTTGAGTAAATAGGACAGCATGTGCCGCATATTCTCTTCATCGTCAATAACTAGAACCAACTTTAGGTTAGTTGTTGTCATCGTTTTCTCCTTTCCTAGACATGGGGAGACAAATAGTGACTATACTCCCCTGTCCTATTCGGCTTTCTATCTTAATGGAACCACCTGCTGACTCTACTATAGAGCGAGAAACTGACAGCCCTAAACCAGTACCTTGCCCTGTTTCCTTGGTCGTATAAAAAGGGTCAAACACTGCCAGTAAATCTTCCTGTGCAATGCCAGTACCGTTATCTTTGATGCGAACACAAAACAAATTCGGTTTTAACAGAACGGTTGATAGCATAATAATCCCTGTAGGTTGTCCGGCACTATGTATCGCATCTGCGCTATTCAAGAGACAGTTGAGCAAAACTTGCCTAATTTGATCTGGATCAGCGTAAATTTTGTCTTGTTTTGCCTCCAGATTAGTTATTATTCTGATTTGCTGAAAAATCTTCTGAACCTGTACCATCTCAGCCACTGAATTGAGAATTTCATGTAAAGAAACCAGTTTAGGTTTGCCTTTTGATATCCTAGCACAATCAAGTAATTGCCGAATGAGCTGGTTGACTCGTTGCAGCTCTTTATCAGAGCGCTGAAGAAAATCTCTCTGTTCCTGCTCTTGACAACCTCTCATTAACAAATCAATATAACCTTGAACGACAGCTAGTGGATTGCCAATTTCATGCGCCAGCCCTGCTGCTAGCCGACCTGTTGCTGCTAATCTCTCAGTCTGGATCATCTCTTTTTGTTGTTCTTGCAACCGCTGATTAGCCTGTTCTAGTTCAGTTACAGTTTTTCGCAATATTTTCCGATTACTCTCTATTCTAACCATCATTTTATCAAGGCTGTTTGATAGCCGCTGGAATTCACTGCCAGAATCATCAGAAGCAAACCAAGTCATCTCTCGATTATCATATTGCCCTGCCAATTCGACTAATCGTTCTATTGGTCGAATAATTAAGCTATTTATACGAAAAAAACTAATCGTCCCTAAAACCAGCAGATTGAAGACAATATAGATGAGAACCATTTTTTCTGCTTGCCAGAGTTCCTGAAGAACTGAGTTGAGTGGACGAATAATTCCTACTGCGCCAATTATTTTTTCTCGTTGTACGAGTGGTTGTGCACTAGCTAAGAGTGGCGGGGTGCCCTTCAGTATACCAGCTAAAGAAAATGAAGAATGGCTAATCGGTGAGCCAGATATAGATTGCTTTAATGCGGAGACCATGAGAGGCGGCAGATTACTATTTTCCCCTTTTCCCTGAAACAGGATAGCTAGTTGGCAATCTTTTGCTTCTATATCGAACACTGCGCAAGGAAAAAAAGTAGCACCCGTCTGTTGTATTCTTTGTTGAAGATGGGTAAGAAGAGCTAGATCATGTTTTGCTTCGCGCTGGACAGCATTCCGCTGCCAAAGCAGCATCAACACAAGATTGACCAATAACATCGAAATAAGAAGTAGAGCCGCTATAGTCAATGTCAATCGTATCTTCATGATAATCCAAAGATAGCATAGTAACGGCCGCAGAAATAGGAAAAAGAGAAAAGAATGGTGGGTGACAAAAAATGGCACTGGGTGACTTTTTTCGTCACCCAATAAAAAACTATAACAGTTAAAAATGCTCTGAAGAGTCCCTGTCTTTTCTCTTCAACTTGCTAACAACATAAAGGAAATATTTTTTTACATGGCATCTATGTGGAGTTGGCATACACTTTGCTTCTATCCAAGTAAAAGATAGGTCGGCAGATGGAACCAACTACCTGCCTCCGACAACCAACACTCTCGAATGGAGGAACACCATGAAGATAAATAAATTAAGAATGCTGGCCAATGAGAAAGGCTTCACCTTGATCGAGTTGATGATCGTTATCGCCATCATCGGTATTTTGGCAGCAGTAGCGATTCCGAACTTTATTGAGTACAAGAACAAATCGTACTGTACCGCAACAGTCAACGATGTTAATGCCATTGGTGGAGCTTTAGCAGATTATTTTGCCAACCCTGCTAACATAACAGCTGGTATTACTTTTACTGCGGGGTCTGGTGGCGCGCGGCCGTATATCACTGTCGGTAGAGGTATCACAGCGAACACTTTGCTTTTATCCGCTTCTTCGACTGCCGCGGGAGCGGATCAAGCAGGTTCTAACTATCGTCTCTTTGTAGAGGAAGGTGCTGGTAACTGCCCTCTTAAGGTACGATCTGGCGATCTGCACTGGACCCAGGCTGCTAACGGCGCCGCAAACAGCTACTTCAAGACTCTGTAATTTGATTCCGTAACAATAATAAAACCTACCTTATCAAGGTAGGTTTTATCTTTTTATTATGCCTTCACCTATTCAACGAAATTATCTTTTTTTTCATTTATTCTTACTTTTTTCTTTCTGTATCCTACTATACAGCAATATTCTGCATAACGGTTGGCACCTCGATGATTCTGGAAATATTCTTCACAATGCACCTCTTCATATAGCAGATCTTTTCCCTGAAACACTCTTCAAAACCTTTTTCGCCCATCCTGAATCAACGGGCAGATTGTATCGACCTGTTGTCAATTTTAGTTTTGCACTTAATTGGTTTTTGAGTAATGATAATCCAACTGGTTATCATATTATTGACATTTTTCTTCATCTTCTCACAGGAGTGATGCTGTATCTAAGCAACCTTCTTCTGCTCAATACTCCTGCATCCAAACAACAGTTCCACTCAGAAGAACAAAAAGCTGACATAGCTCTACTGACTGCCACATTATGGCTTTGCGCCCCTATCCACACATCGGCTGTAACGTATATCGTCCAGCGTATGGCCCAATTTGCGGCATTTTTTTCTATCAGTGCAATTTTTTTCTATCTTCGTACAAGAACCGCTAACAATAAAACTCAGCGGATCATAATGTTCCTCTGTTGTATTTGTTGTATTTTGCTCGCTCTGGGTAGCAAGGAAAATACCGTTCTTCTGTTACCCTCCCTTTTGCTGATTGAAGGCATTTTTTTCCTTCTATTTCAAAAAATTCTGTTGATTGCTCAAAAGAAAAGAAAGATATTTTTTATCCTTTCTTGTGTCGTTATTGTCGGAACAGTTTTTATTAGCTGGAATTTTATTGCTGCTCAGGTCAACAATTACGGACACAGAAATTTTACCTTCTTCGAGCGAATCCTAACAGAGCCTCGCATCCTGCTTTTTTATCTGTCTCAAATTTTTTATCCGACTGCTTCAAGGCTTTCCGTAGCCCATGATATAATTTTATCCACCTCGCTGTTCTCACCTTGGCAGACTTTACCCGCCATTGCCTGCTGCATTGGACTCATCCTCTTCGCTTTTCTACAGGTACACAAAAGGCCGCTCCTTTCCTTAGCAATCCTTTACTATTTTCTCAACCATCTGGTTGAATCAACAATCCTTCCTTTAGAACTGATTTTTGAACACAGAAATCTGCTCCCCTCTCTCTTCCTTTTTCTGCCGATTGCCGATTTTATTGTTGAAGCAATAAGCAAAAAAAAATGGGAGATACCTGTCGTTGCTACAGCCTGTATAATTTTTTTGCTTCAATCCGGTCTCTCCACTGTTGAACGGAATAAAACGTGGAAAAATGAGGGCACTCTGAATCAAGATGCCGTTCTCAAGGCACCACACGATGCACGGGCAAAGCTCAATCTTGCAGGCTGGAATGTTGAGCAAAAAAAATACAAAGAGGCTCTTGTGCTGTGTGAACAGGCGGAACAACTTGCAGGAAGCGAAGCCTCTGTCAACACAACTATGCCAATCGCGCTCAATCTGAGAGGTACAATTGCCTATGAACAGGGCAGCCTTGAAAAAGCAGCGGAATATTTTCAGCAGGCGTATTCTCTGCGTAATGACTATACGGCAGCAGCCGAAAAACTGATAGCTACACTTGTCGAACTGAAACACTATGACGAAGCTCTTGCAGTCATTAGTGAACGATACGCAAAAAAGGCAGATCCCAACCTGCTGCTGCTTAAAGCCTCTGTTTTTCTACGGCAGAAAAAAACCGTCGAAAGTCTTGCTACCTATCACCAAGCCCGTCAATTTTACTCAACGTTATCGCTGATTACAGCAGGACAGGCCAAGGCGTTAATAATGATGGGATACCATGATCGAGCGGCTCAACTGCTTGATTGGGCTATTCAACAGAATGAGCCTGTTGCCCAATTACTACAGATTGAAAATTTACTCTTGATCGGTGCAAAACAGCAGGCTGCTGTTCTTTTGAACCAGTTAGTCCAAACCGTTCCTTTGATTCATCTTATGGAAGAACTGGATGCAGCTCGAAAGGATGCTTTTCAAATACCGGTAGAAACACAATTACTCCGACAGGCTATACTCGATTTTTCTATTTTGTTATCCAGCCAGATGGAGAAGAAGAAGTCATGAACAAAGAACAGGAAAACCATTCAAGGGTACAGTTTCTCACAGAAACGACTACATTTTATCTTGTTCTTTTTTTTCTGTTGTTGATTGCTTATTTTCCCTCCTTTCAGGCGGAGTGGCATTTTGATGATTCTGCCAATATTCTCGATAATTCTCCTCTACACCTAACCGAACTAACACCCAGCGCGCTGAAACGGACTTTTTTTGCCTACCCTGAACGCGAAGGAACGTTGCTTCGGCCTGTCAGCAACCTTAGCTTTGCCTTAAATTGGTTCTTTAATCAGGATAGGGTATTTGGCTATCATTTGATAAACTTTCTCATCCATTTTCTGACAGCGGTCTTTCTCTACAAATCCTGTCTGCTGTTGCTCACGTCTCCCAAGTTTAGCAGCAGATACGACGAAAGCCGTTATTTCATCGCCGCACTGGCCGCGCTCTTCTGGGCTCTTAATCCGATACAGACTCAGGCGATAACCTATATTGTCCAAAGGATGGCCTGCCTAGCGGCCATGTTCACTATTATCGGTATATGCTGTTATCTTCAAGCAAGACAACTTCCACCTCATAAAAAAAGAAAAAGAATAGGATATTATTGCTCTGCATTCATAGCTTTTTTATTAGCTCTTGGTTCTAAAGAAAACGCCGTTCTTTTTCCTGCTTCTATTGTGCTAATTGAACTCATCTTCTTCAAAGAAGAATTTAGAGCCTCCAAACAGAACATACTATTACTGCTGCTTGGACTACTGTTTGTCTTATGTTTTACTATGATTTTAGCAGGACCTAAATTCTTTCTTAACATTTTCACGCCAGATCCAAATCGAAGTTTTACTTCCGGACAACGGCTGCTGACTCAGCCGAGGATTATTATTTTTTATCTGAGCCAAATTTTTTATCCAGCACCTTTCCGGCTTTCCATAACTCATGATATTCAACTATCGAGTTCATTGTTGACTCCTCTGACCACCATACCTTCTATCAGCTTCCTTGTTTTGCTTATTGTTTTATCATTCTTATATTGCAGAAGTTATCCACTTTTTTCTTTTGCAATTCTCTTTTTCCTTCTCAACCATACTGTCGAATCAACTTTTCTTAATCTTGAGTTAATCTTTGAACATCGAAATTACCTCCCCTCGTTCTTTTTGTTTCTTCCTCTTGCAGCACTTGTGAGCATGCTTCTCCAACGCAACAGCAGACTTGTCCAGTTTTTAATCTCTATCGCAACTATTCTGCTGATTGTCTTCCTGCTGCTTGGAACTATGGCGAGAAACAAAGTCTGGATGACCGAACAAAGTCTTTGGACAGACTCTTTAGAAAAAGCACCCGGTCATAGCCGTTCGTATATAAACCTTGCTCATGGTTATTTGTCTCAAGATAACCTAAAAAAGGCATTTGAACTCTACTGGCTGTCGTTGGACAAGTACTCTCCAAACCCTCAGAAGACGAGACTGATAGCCTACGACAGCTTGGGAAATATTATGTTTCGTTCCGGGAACTATGGAAAAGCCTTAACCTTTTACGATCAGGCTCTTGCAGTCCCTCACGAGAAAGTTTACGGGGAACAAGTCGCCGGTGTTTTATCAAGAAAAGCTGATACGTTATGGATAACAGGACAAAAACAAGAGGCGTTAGAGGTTATGGCCGGTCTTACTCAGGTCAAGTCTGAAAAAGGAGTATACATCCAGCAATATGGAGAGATGCTTATTGCTCTAAAACGCGTTAAAGAAGGGGTGGCTGTTTTACAGCAAGTTTTTGCGCATTCTGATATGAAGTCTGAGGAATATCGCAAGACACTGCTTAATTTTGCCCTTGTCTACGCTCGGATGGGCGTTATGGATAAATCTTCCCTCTATATGCACCTAGCAGAAATACTAGGCGTACCAGTTGTCCCAGGCTTGCTCTGCTTTATAGAAACGAGCCTTCTGGCTGGCAACCCTGTTAAAGCAGATCAAGCCATACAGAATATACTCTCACAAATCACTTGGCCTGAGTTAATTAAGATTCTCAATGAGCAATCATCGGACATACCTTCCAAGGCTCTTAACTATTCTCTGCTCCGGCAATATGCTAATGATTGGCTTGCAGAACAAAAAAAATATGAAAAATCAAAGATTTTATTATAACGTCTATACAATTCCTGTGCTGCTACTTGCCGCTCTTGGCATAGTTGCCTCGTTGTATCTTGCTTTATCTCATTATCGAAACTATACAGATATAGGTTACAGTAGTTTCTGCGCTATCTCCAAATCAATCAATTGTGACACGGTTTCTCAAAGCCCTTGGTCAATATTATTTGGCCTTCCAGTTGCGCTTTGGGGCGTTTTTGCTTACACAGTCTTTTTTATTCTTGCCCTACCTGCTCAAGTCAATACTGAAGAACGCCGAGGTCTCTGGGAACTACTCTTTATCTTGGCTCTGTTGTATTCTCTTGTCGATATATTTTTTGGTTATATCGCGGTAGTACAAATACAAGCCTATTGTATAGTCTGTCTCCTTACCTATGCTATCAGCTTTTTCTTACTTTTCTCGACGTGGATTATTCGTAGACGTTTCAACGATCATTCTCTCGTAGAGGGTATACGAAGGGGCTATTCTTTTCTGACACAGCAAAAAAAAGTCTTAGTTATCCTTACTAGTCTTTTGTTGACTTTCGGAATTATTAGGATATTTATACCAACTTACTGGACATATGATTATCCGCAGTTCTCAGAGAAAGTACAGACAGGCATAACTGATGAGGGGCATCCATGGATTGGTGCGGAACATCCTTTACTCACAATTAATGAATTCACAGACTATCAATGTTTTCAATGCAGCAAGATGCATTTTTTCTTGCGGCTTCTTGTTGATGAGTACCCTGATAAAATTCGACTTGTTCATTATCATTATCCTATGGACGAAAAATTTAACACGGTGTTGGTTAAGAAGCCTTTTCATACCGGTTCTGGTATGTTGGCATTGTTAGCGTTTGCGGCAGCTCAACAAAACAAATTTTGGCAAGCTAATGACTCTCTTTATGCTATTGTTAGAAACGGAATTAAGGAATTCAACATCAATAAATTTGCTCAAAAGTTGAATTTGGATGCAGAAAAACTTAAAAAGGATATGTATTCACAGGCAGCTTTGAAACAGATTACCTCAGATATCCGAACAGGATTAAAAAATAAAATTGTTGGTACGCCTTCATTCATTGTTGATGGAAAAGTCTATCCTAGCCATATTCCTTCTGAACTTCTTGATAAAATACGTAATAAGTAATGTTAACTTAAAATGAATGCCCACAAAGTGCTTTTATTTGGGCTGCGCTTTCTTCTGATTGTCCTAGTCAGTATTTTCATAGTTCTTGCCTGTACCCCTCCTTTTAGTCGGGATGCCTTAATTCACCACCTGCAAATTCCCAAACTTTATCTCCAGCATGGCAGCATCTACGAAATTCCTGAGCTAGTTTTCTCGTATTACCCAATGAATCTTGATCTGCTTTACATGGGGGCCTTACGGCTTGGCAGCGATATCCTACCCAAATACATCCACATGGTCTTTGCCTTTGCCACGGCACTTCTGTTATATCGGCATCTGCGCAGAAGGCTATCCAGCCACTACGCTTGGCTCGGTGTATTGTTTTTCCTCAGCATTCCGGTCATCATCAAACTGTCAATCACAGTGTATGTTGATTTGGGCTTGGTCTTTTTTAGCACAGCCGCCCTGCTCCTGCTCTTTCGCTGGCTGGAAACAAAACGATTACGAGATTTGCTGCTAGCAGGTATTTCCTGCGGTTTAGGCATTGGCACTAAATATAATGGCTTATTAGTATTATTTATCCTGACCTTTATGGTGCCTATCCTGTTCATCCGCAGTCAGAAGCAAAGAGAAAAAGTTACAGCTCCAGCAATAAAAGCGGCCGTATTATTTTGCTTTGCCGCATTACTAACCGCTTCACCTTGGCTCATCAGAAATGCTGTTTGGACTGGCAACCCTGTTTATCCACTTTACAACGGATTATTTCAACATTCTTCATCATCGCCAACAGAGCAAGCTGATGGAGGAGAGGAAAAAATCAGCGGAGGTGTTCGAGGGGTTTTCGCTACTCGCTATGTTCTCTATAAGGAGGGTATTTGGCAGCTTCTTCTACTACCTGTGCGAATTTTTTTTCAGGGACAGGACGGTGATCCTCGCTATTTTGATGGCAGGCTCAACCCTTTTCTATTCCTGCTGCCGCTCCTAGCCTTTGTCCGACGGCCAACTGAGCGGCAAATACGGCTTGAACAAATTGCCTTAGCCGCTTTCAGCCTGCTCTATTTTCTTTATGCCTTCAACACAGGGGTGCTCCGTATTCGCTACTTAGTGCCAATGGTGCCGTTTTTAGTGATTCTTTCGATGTACGGTCTGCGTAATCTGGAGTTGTTGGCAGAACAGTATCTGAAAAAGCCGCCTCTTGTAACAGCTACTTGCTTGCTGCCAATAGCTTTACTGCTGATGTGGAACGGCAGTTATATCTGGCAGCAGTTTCAAGAAGTTGAGCCGTTCAGCTATATTACAGGTCGCCTCAGTAGAGATGAATATCTAACCAAGCAGCTTCCAGAATATCCGGTGATGCAGTACGCCAATAAGCACTTGCCTGCTTCTGCAAAAGTGCTCTGCATTTTTTTGGGATGGAAGGGCTATTATTTAGACAGACCGCATTCTTTCGATTCTTACGGCAACAAAGACAGCTTACTCGCTTGGTTAGAGCAACCGGGAATGACTACAGAGAAAATAGGACAACGATTGAACGAAAAAGGAATCAGTTATTTGCTGATTCGGCGGGATTTGCTTTATCAACAGTTACAGCAGAAAGACAGTCGCATCCAGCAACTTTGGGTTGAAATAGAACAGCAGCACCTGCGACCGCTCAACTCGCATCTTGAATATAGCCTCTATCAGGCTGTCTTCTGATGAATCGGCTCCTTATCTCTGAACCGCTTTTCTGTGCCGTTCAACAATCGCCGTATATTTTGATGATGCTTAATCCAGATCATCAAGATGATAAAAGCCGCTAACCAGAGTTGCCAACTTGGTTGGCCCAGAAAATACAAAGCTGGCAATATAGCGGCAGAAGCCAAGAGAGAGCCTAGCGAAACAAAACCTGTTGTGAAAGCTATCAAAAAAAAGATAGGAACACTGATCAATAGAGCTTGTGGCGAGAGCGCAAGAAATACCCCTAATGCAGTTGCCACGCCTTTACCGCCCTTGAAGCGCAAGAAAATAGAGAACATGTGACCAGTCACAGCCGCTGCACCGCAGAAAGCTGTAACTAGGATTTGATTATCATCAAGCAGCAAACCTGCGATGATAATCGGTAGCCAACCCTTAGCTGCATCAAAGAGTAAGGTGAGAAAGCCTATCTTCTTTCCCACCAAACGAGAAACATTGGTTGCGCCGATGTTACCGCTGCCGTGCTGACGGATATCGATACCACTACTTCGCGAGAGAAGTAGACCAAAAGGAATCGAACCGACCAGATAAGCTGCTACAGGCAGCAGAACACTGAGACTATTCATCTCAGTTCAGATGCTCCAGTAAAATTCTCAACATGCGGCGTAACGGCTCTGCTGCACCCCAGAGAAGCTGGTCACCCACAGTGAATGCGCTCAGATACTGCGGCCCGATATTCATCTTCCGTACCCGGCCAACAGGGACTTCTAATGTGCCACTGACATGGGCTGGACTTAGCTCGTGCAGAGTGTCTTCTTTGATGTTGGGAATAAGCCGCACCCAGTCATTGTGTCCGGCAATCGCAGTTTCAATCTCCGAGAGCGGAATATCTTGATTCAGCTTAATGGTAAAGGCTTGGCTATGGCAGCGCATTGCTCCGACCCGAACGCAGCAGCCGTCCACAGGAATTAAATTGCCCGCATTTCGTCCCAAGATTTTATTGGTCTCGGTAATGCCCTTCCATTCCTCACGAGTTTGACCATTATCCATTGCTCGGTCAATCCAAGGAATCAGGCTGGCAGCCAATGGTGCGCCAAAGCTCTGGGTGGGAAAGACAGGATTGCGGAGCGTGTATGTCACGTTGCGATCAATATCAAGAATATTGGCCTGATCATCAAGCAGAAGCTGACAGTTTTCACCGATCAAACGCATCTGATTGACCAGTTCCAGCATATTCTTCGCCCCCGCTCCAGAGGCCGCCTGATAGGTCTGCGAGCTAATCCACTCTACCCAACCTTTCTCAAACAGACCACCCAAAGCCATCAGCATCAGGGAAACTGTACAGTTGCCACCAATGTAATTCTTAATGCCCTGAGCCAAGCCTTTGTCGATAACTGACCGATTGACTGGGTCAAGAACAATAATTGCATCTTTTTCCAAGCGCAGACTAGAAGCGGCATCAATCCAGTATCCTTGCCAGCCCGCCTCGCGCAGTTTTGGATACACCTCTTTGGTGTAATCACCGCCTTGGCAGGAGACAATACTATCTAAATCCTTGAGCAGAGCTAGATCAAAGGCATCCTGTAGCTCGTAGCTTGTACCATCAATTTCTGGTCCACACTGACCAGCTTGGGATGTGGAAAAGAAGAGCGGCGTAAAATGCTGAAAGTCATTTTCCTCACGCATCCGCTCCATGAGCACAGAACCAACCATGCCGCGCCAGCCAATGATGCCTGTCTTTTTCATGATAATAGAGAAGGGTATTGATTAGACGATCCGCAGATAGTGAATTAGCTCTTTAGCAATGATTGGAGCGACAGAATACACTTCCAAGAGGTCGTCGGTCTTGGTGCCTGGATAGGTGTCTGCACCAATAATTCGCTTGACACCTTTGGCTTTGAAACGCTCACGCGCATCCCCGGAAAGGATCAGATGGGTAGCCATGAACATGACATCTGCTGCGCCAGCTTCATAGCAGCGGTCAGCAGTTTGGAGCATAGAACCACCAGTACGGATCATGTCGTCGCAGATGATTGCCGTCTTGTCTTTGACTGCACTGGAGAGCTGATTGATAATAGTTTTATCAATATCATAGCGATCTTTGTTCGCTGCTGTGTGGGGGCAACCGAGAATGCCTGCCACCCGTGCCACTCGCTTACTAAAGCCGTAATCAGGAGAAACAAGCAGATAATCGCTCAGGTTCATATCCCGGATTTTTTGGGCTGCCAGTTCCTCTGTCCAGAGATGCCGGGTTTTCACTTCGCCAGAATGAGCATGAAGCACGGCCTCAGAGTGCAGATCTAAAAAGGCAACATAATCAGGCCGAGTACGGAAAATCAACCGAGTGCGCGTCACACCCTTGGGGATTTCTCCAGACTCTGGCTTGGCCCGCTCCATTGTCGAATAGCCCAGATAGGGAATAATCACATTGACGCTGCGAGCGTTCCAATAGCGTCCCCCTGCGATGAGATCCAACAGCTCCAACAGTGCGCCATCTGTGTGAGTGGATGACACAATAACTATGTCGAGGCCAGATACATCACGGGGAAAGGCATGATATGTTTCGCCATCAGCAAAATGGCGGCGCACCATTGGGGTGCATTCAATGTGCAACTCCAAAGCTATCTTGTCTGCCAGCGGCACAGAATCGCAGGTGGCAAGCAGGAGAATATTTTCGCGTCTAGTCATTGTTCTTTTTTAGAGAGCCGCAGCGATTGCCTCGCCCATTTCTTTAGTGCCGACTTTTTTGCTACCCGGCGTAGCTATATCAGCAGTCATAATGCCTTGTTCCAGCACCTTTGCCACAGCGTGCTCAATCGCATCTGCTGCCGCAGCTTGTTCTAAGCTATAACGCAACATCATTGCTGCCGACAGGATCTGGGCAATTGGATTGGCGATACCTTTGCCAGCAATATCTGGGGCAGAACCGCCTGCTGGTTCAAACAGACCAAAATTGCTACTGTTCAGGCTGGCAGAGGCAAGCATTCCAATCGAGCCAGTGAGCATAGCTGCCTCATCAGAGATAATGTCACCAAACATGTTGCCGCAGAGCATGACATCAAACTGTTGCGGCCAGCGCACGAGCTGCATAGCTGCGTTATCAACATAGATATGCTTCAGCTCTACGTCTGGGTACTCGGCAGCAATTTTGCTCACGACTTCGCGCCAAAGCACCATTGTGGTCAAGACGTTCGCCTTGTCCACAGAAGTTACTTTTTTCTGTCGTCCTCGTGCTGCTTCAAAAGCCATGCGGGTAATGCGTTCGATCTCGGAACGCTTATACAGCATGGTATCATAGGCAAACTCATCCGGGCCGCTCCCTTCCCGGCCCTTGGGCTGACCAAAATAAATATCTGAGGTCAGCTCACGTACCACCAGCACATCAAAGCCGTTGCCAGCAATATCTTGTCGCAACGGACAGGCACCAACCAATGCTTTAAACACCTTGGCAGGCCGCAGATTACAGAACAGATCAAAATGCTTGCGCAACGGCAGGAGAGCCGCCCGCTCTGGCTGCTCTGCCGGGGGCAATGATTCCCATTTTGGCCCACCAACAGAGCCGAAGAGAATCGCGTCACTGTTCTCACAGAGCTGCAATGTCGCTGGCGGCAGTGCTTGGCCGTGGTTATCAATAGCAATGCCACCCACATCAGCGAAATGGTATTCTAAACTAAAGCCGAACTTGTTCTGGGCTGCGTCGAGTACCCGCACCGCCTCTGCCATCACCTCTGGGCCAATGCCATCACCGGCCAGCACTGCTATTTTTTTTGTCATGATGAGTAGTACAATTCTTGCTGATCAAAATTTACTGAGAGAATTTGCTGCCGACATTACCAGAAAAAGAGCGACTTGCCAAGTCTTGCGCGCAAGAGGATTATCTTAGGACGGATGCGGGCTGCTCACTGTTCCTTCCCCAAAAAGGATACTATCCTTTCGTGATACGTATGATGAAGGTGTCATGATACCTATCACGAAACTGTCGTCATACGTATCACGAATATGCCATGATACGTATCATGAATATGTCGTGATACCTATCACGAAAGTACCGCATCGAGTAATCCGACCATTCAGTTTTGCTTTTGGACGACAGTGAGTGAGCGGGGATGCCCTGAAAGAGGCAACTTAAACTGAAGAGTATCAATCAACTTCCAGTTTGGACATGCAGCGAGAAACTGTTGTTTGTCGTCTTCTGCCTGCATGAGAATGACCAGCGTGTCTGGCCGTGCAGTAGCATCGAGCAAAGCAAGAAACGCAGGAGGTGCAGCCACAGCCCGGCTCGTGATAAAAGTGAACTGTTCAGGCAGAGCTTGGCCGGGTTCAAGCCGCTCCTCTTGGACATGAACATTGTCCAACGCTAAGGTGCGGATAACATGGCGAAGAAAGGTTGTGCGCTTCTGCCGTGGTTCGAGGAGGGTCACAGCTAAATCTGGCAAAGCAATTGCGAGAACTAAGCCGGGAAACCCAGCCCCACTGCCCACATCCAAAAGACTTGCCTTTGCTGGACTGAAGCGATGCAGTAGAGGCAGGAGCAGCAAAGAATCAAGAAAATGCTTTTCTACAATCTCCTCTGCTGAGGTATCACGGGCAATCAAATTGATTTTCTTGCTCCATTTCTGCAATTCTTGACAGTACCGCAGAAGGTTATCAACGTCAGTGATATTGAGTTGAAGCTGTTCGATGCCGTGGAGGAGCTGCTTGCGATTGCACATGTTCAATCAGTGATTGCGCTGAGTTCCTGTTGAAGCTGCCAAAAAGGTCGGAAGCGACGTTCTGGCTCAAAGCCACCATTCTGCCCAGGATTACCATGACTGAGGATCGCAGGTTCTGCTGGAGCTATATTGGTACGTAACCCAGCATTGCCTCGCCGCATCAAACCGCCATTTTGTTTATCTACAGGTATAAAGAGCTGGCCAGTATCAGGATACTGTAACGGAATACTGTCACGTAACAAGGTTTCTGGACTCAACGTATCAGCAAGTTTTTCCCCTCTGACCAAGGTCTGAGCAATACTACTCCATGCAGGCAATGCGCCTTGAGCACCACTGACTCGAAACTTTCCTTTTTTCATTGGATCATTGTTGTCGTAGCCCACATAAACTCCGAGAGTATATCCAGATGAAGCCAATAAAGCCGTGCCTTCTTGGTTAGTTGCTGTAGGAACAAAGCCAAAAAAGGCGGCGTTGCGAAAGTCATTGGCAGTACCAGTCTTGCCCATCAATGGTAACGCAGGGCTTTTCTTCTTTTCTGCTTCCGTTAAGCGAATATTTTCCCAAGCATAATGGCCAGTACCCCAGTGAACGACATTTTGGAGAATGTTACTGACCTCACTGCTGCTTTTTTGGTCAATCACTGGTTGAGCGGCTGCCCGACGGCTATAAATAACTCGTCCTTCCGGGGTTTCAATCCGTTCTATTAAAGCCAATCCAGCCTGAATATTTTCACTCTCTTGAGAAATACCATCTTCTGTTTCCGGCAATTCCTTGTCTAATTGTGCCTGCCAGTGGCTGCCCGTAACCAAGGTTTCATACATGCGCACACTGTCCATCAAAGAGATTACATTAGAACCAAGAGGAAAGGAGAGCACAGCCTCTAAATTGCTCCTCACTCCTGATGCACGCGCTAGACGGATAAGATATTGCAAGCCAACCATGATCCGGTAGTCGCGGAATTTGAGGAGCACATCCAGCGAATACGGCGGCTGTTCAGTAAGAACCGCTCGTTCTGCCTCCATCTGCCGTCGAATAATGGCAAAACTGCTCAAGCTGACTCTGCCTTCCAAGAGCACATTACTCCAGAGCATCTCTTGTTCTGCTGGAAACATTCCAGCGAGCCGCCAACGAAAATTCTGGTCATCTACTGGCTCCCATTTTTCTGGCAAATTGCTACGGAGTGTATAGATCAACCGTCCATCGTCATCAGTAACCAAGGTGCCAGTTGGATGGTCTGGTGGAGTCTGAGGTTTTTGTTGTTGAAAAAGACTAGGTACTGCTGACTGGAGCTGACTGAGATATTTTTGATACTGCTTCAGAGCGCGCTGCGTCCGTTCTAAATCAGGGTAACTTTGTCCTAACAGGGAAAGCTGTTTCCAATACTCTGATCGTTCCTCTGAAGTCAATTTCTTTTTCTTCAGTTCATCGCGTATTCTGGAGCGAAACTTATTATAATTGAGGCCATAAGGGATTTGCTGCCATTGCCGATACTCCTTTTGTCTACCTGCAAAAAGGAAATCTGCCTCTGCTTTTTGTCTGGCCTGCTCATAGGCAATCTGGTCAAGATCATCGGAAGTAATATTGAGACCAAAAGTGCTCCGCATCCGAGTGCTAAAAGAAAGATAATCTTCATCTGGCCTTGGGGTCATGTCCACTCCAGCGGCTGTTTCTTGTAACCCAGCAGGAGTCAGCTTGTCGGTGAGATGATAAAGCAGCCAAACTGAGGCTACATTTTCTGACTTAACGCCAGCCCAACTCATAGAAACATGAGCAAAAGGGCTTTTGTGATCAGGCCGAGGAAAGTAGGGAGCATTGCGGAAGACAAAAACATTGCGCTGATTGTTTAAGTAATCAAGAGGACTCCAGCCGAGCTGAAAGGCAGCAGCATAGAGAAAGGGCTTCATTGTCGATCCCATTGGTCGTTTTCCATCTACCGCCCGATTGAAAAAACGGTTATCCATGCCACCCGCTACGGCAGTTACTGCACCCTGCTGCAAAACCACCGCCGCACCTTGCAGTTTGTCAGGATACCGCTCCAGTTCTAGCATTGGTACACCGCCGAACGAATAATCTGCCTCACGGACACTAACATAAACCTTGTCATTAAGTTGAAGACGTTTCAGCAGATCAGCTACATCGTTCTTTCCTGGTTTGGCCCACGGTCCTTTTCTATTTTTAACGAAAGCGGTCAACAGATGTTCTAGCCCTTGGCGGTCGATCACTCCCTCTGTGGCTTGATCAGTGAATTTAACGGTAATTTTTGGTTGTTGTGGATCAGTTTGCTCAATATTCTTAATAGTGCCAAAGACAAAATTCTTCTCACTGACCTCACTGTCCCCTTCAGCCTCTTTGTATTCTTGCTGTACTTCTTCGCGATCATAACCACGAAGCTGCACGTCAAGGCTGGAGAGTTGTCGGCGCAGGCTGTATAGCGTCTCGGTTTGCAATTGTTGATCAATCGTGGTGATAATTTTTGCCCCTGAAGTAACAATATTATCTATGCCATGCGCTTCTAATACGTTAGAGAGTGCTTTTGAAGACAGCCCATCCCTGACCATATCCATGAGCGTATTCAGAGCATAGCTCGTTTTTCCACGCTTAAAGAGAAGTTTGCCCTTCCATGCGGCATCCAGTTCAGCCTGACTGATCATGCCAAATTTATGCATTCTTTTGAGTACATAACCTGCCCGATCCTTGGCACGAGATTTAGCTTTGGCTACTGCGCCACGATCTTGCTGCACAAAGGGATCGTAATGGCTTGGCTGTTTAACAGAGCCAGCTATAAAGCTGGTCTCTAGTAGATTTAACTCGGATGGCTCCTTGTCAAAATAATAACGAGCAGCAAAGCCCAAACCATGACCATTACCGCTGACATAAAACTGATTGCTGTAAAATTCTAGAATCTTGTCTTTTGAAAAACGCTGTTCTAACCGGAGGGCATACAGCATTTCTTTCAGCTTGGCTTTGTAGCTCCTGTCACTGCGTCCAAAAAGATTTTTTACTGTCTGCTGGGTAAGGGTACTGCCACCGCGAACAATGTGACCTGCCCGCCAGTTCTCCAATAGAGCTTTGGCAATGCCAGGTGGATCAATCCCATAGTGATGAAAAAACTGATCGTCCTCTGCCGCCACAATGGCCTTAACAAATTGTTTTGGTATCTGCTCGTACGTGAGATACTGGCGATGGATATCCTCAAATAGTACTCCGATTTTTTTTTGTCCATCTCGATAACAGACCGGACTTTCTCTCCCCAAAATAGCAGCAATTTTATTGGGTGCCATTTCTGGACACGGTACTTGCGTGACTAAATAATACACCCAGCCCAATGCTCCGGTGGCTGTTAGGAGACCAAGAACAGAAAAACAAAAAAATAGTTTAAAAAGAAAATGGAAAAAACGGCGCATGTCGTTTGGAAAATCAGGAGAATCGCAGGGCGCGGGATAACAAAATGTATTCGGTAAATATGATATTCTTTGCCACGTATGCTGTCCAGTAGAATCGATAAAGTCAAGTCAAGTCTTGAAATGAGCAAGAAAAACAGGATGTTCTGGATAATGACAGGATAATGACCAAGATTGTGTTTTTTCTTGTAAAAAAGGGCAATTCTATGGTACAAACACAGCAAGGAAACACCTAACAGTGTTTAGTCTGAAGTAATTTCTAAAAAATACAAGTCAATCTGGCTCGTAATCTGATTACCACAGAAGCACTTATGTCATATGAAGAAAACTAAAAAAGTTATTTCGTACATTATGCTGCTTGTGCCGTTATCTCTTCCTGCGGCCTGCTCTCCCATTAACACAGGCGGGAGCAGATCTAGCCAGCAAGCAGAGGTTGATGATGCAGAGCAACTGCGATTGATTGTTGAACGCTATTTTGATCAGCAACAGGGTTCGGCATCCTCTACAGGAACGCAGGGAAAACGAACTACCAATGAACAACTTACTGATGACAGATCAGATACTGTTGCAGTTGAATCAGAAAAAGACTTACAGGAAGAGCTAGAAGGGCTAAAAGAAACCGGTGAATGGGTTGCTGTAGAACCAGAGAGCGAGCTAGGAACGCAATGTAACCTGTCTACAACAGCTCCAGTTGAGGAACCTGTCTGGCCAGAAAAGCGAGATCTTCCAGTTGTTGATGATCCAGAAGTAGCTGACTTGAATAAGATTGTCCCTGAGCTAAATTCCTCTCCAGCGGTAAAGCAAGTTTCCTGTGGTTTCCCAGTGCTGGTTAATAAACAGGTACAGTATTATCTGAATCTCTTCCAAGGAAAACAGCGAAAAAATTTCCGCCGCTGGCTAGAACGATCAGGAAAATATTTACCTTTTATCACGCAAGAGTTGAACAAGGCCGGGCTACCGCTCGAGTTAGCTTGGCTGTCTATGATCGAATCTGGTTTTAATCCTTCCGCTTATTCTCGCTCCCATGCTTCTGGCCTCTGGCAGTTCATTCCAGGAACAGGACGTAATTTTGGCCTTCGTATTGACTCTTGGGCTGATGAACGTCGTGATCCAGAAAAAGCAACTAAAGCAGCGATTACCTATCTAAAAGCGTTATACAAACGCTTCGGTGATTGGCATTTAGCAGTAGCTGCTTACAATGCCGGTGAAGGTACTATTGAGCAAGGTTTAAAAAGATATAGAGCAAACAACTTCTGGGAGCTGGCCCAAAATGATTATCTGAGTCTTGAAACAAAACGGTATGTTCCGCAAATGATTGCTGCTGTTTTGATTTCTCGTAACCCAGAACAGTACGGTTTTGATGGCATCAGATATAGAAGGCCAATCCAGCATGAAGTAGTTAGAGTACCTTCAGGTACTCCTCTCAAGGCTGTAGCAGCGAGTGCTTCTGTAAATCTAAGTCAGCTCAGGGATCTCAACAACGATTTGCTCAAAGATCAGGTACCAACAACAGCCAAGGGCGGCTGGCTACTCAAGGTGCCAGCAGGCCGTGGCGCACTCGTAGCTGCTAATTTGCCTAATACCTTGCAGCGTTCTGGTAGTGCATACAGCAGCCACAAGGTTGCGAAAAACGAAACACTCTCGCAGATCAGCAAAAAGTATCAGATTAGCATGACCGACCTGCTTAAGGTCAATAATTTGCGTTCTGCCAAGTTAAGAATTGGTCAATATTTGCGTCTCCCCAGTACGCAGGTTTCTGGAGCCACAGCAACGTATGCTTTAGTAGATACTAAAAAAGCAACGCCGCCGCCAGCAACAGAAAAGTACACGCTCCGTAAAGGCGAGACGCTCTCTCATGTGAGTGAGAAATACGATGTGTCGGTGGCCTCGTTGATGAAATGGAATAAAATCAACCGTGCGACTAATGTACGAGTTGGCCAGAAACTGATTGTTCATCTGCCACAGACAGCCGTTGCCCAAGTCGCTTCAATCACCAGTGGCGCAGTTGAATTGTCTGCCAGTGGGAAGAAATGGAAACCAAGTACAACAACAAACGTAGCTGTGTCAGAGAAAAACAGCTCAGGAGCTACCATTACTCTTTCTGGGAAAGGGAAACGGAAAGCTGGAGCTGCTGTAGTAGAAGATACAGCAGTTAGTTATTACAAGGTACGCAACGGCGACTCTCTCTGGTCGATCTCTAAAAAACTTCAGGTTTCAACCAATGACATTAAAGACTGGAACAGTCTCAATGGCAATCAGCTTCAGCCAGGCACAACGTTGGTGATCAAAAACGGCTGATCATCTTTAGATGTAAGGATGTCTGGCATAATCGCGATTTGCTAGGCATCCTTGAGTAAAAAATCAACCGCCACAGCAGCAGCCTGCCCTGCCTGCGTACACGCTTCCTCAAGTTGCCATTTTTTTTTATTTGATTCTCCGGCGTTATTACTGATACAACGTAATTCTACGCAAGGTATCTGAAAGTGCTTGCAGACTCTAGCTATTGCGGCACCTTCCATGTTTTCGCACAAGGCTTGAAACTGCCTGCCTAATATTTCAGCCCGCTTCTTCGTCCCACTAGCGCAGTTCACCGTGACAAACTTTCCTTTTTTATAAGGAATACCAGCCAAATTTAGTCCTTGTTCTACTCGCTGGCGCAGATGCAGATCAAGCAGAAAGCTATCCTGCACAGGTAACCCCCGTTCAACAAAGCGTTCAATTCGTTCTGGCAGACAAACACCCAGATCGCCTAGCAGCTCCTGTTCAGCCACGCAGATATCGAGGAGTTCAGCCCCACTGCTTCTTGCATAGGCTCCAGCAATGCCAAAATTGAGCACGAGATCAACGGCACTGGCATGATGATGCAACAGAGACGTGAGCGACAGAGCTGTTTCGGTCAGGCCAATGCCGGTGATTAAGCGTAGTGTGCTGCTACTATTCCCTTTTGCTGTATCATAAGCTTGCATCTCAAATGCAGTTGCAGCAGTAATGAGGATTGACATGAGAAGAACTCCAAAGAATGGAAACTAGAATGGACTGTACGCTCTTGCCTTACGTTGGTATAATAAAAATGTAACCTCCCGGTCTTCAGTAGGTTCACCGAGGCCGGGGCAGCAGCCGCTGCATCATGAATCTGATCAAGATGGAGGCTGGTCATGATTTTTTCTTTTAGCAGGACGGCAAATCTTGTCGCAGGTATCTTGTTTTTTTTCATATTAAGCTCATTTTTATTGCCGATCAATAATGCCAACGCTGGATATGGCCCAGAGATCAATAGTACCCAAGATGGAGGAGGTTCTTGGGGAGCTATTTTAGAGCTGTCTGTAAAAGTCAAAGGTCGCTATGTGTATTTTATGATTCGCAAAAAAGATGGCCTACCTTTTAACACAGAAAGCGAGATTGCTCTTCGAGCCAATAATTGGCGTGGAAAAACAATTACATCAGGCATAGTTCGTTTAGGTAGTCGCACAACTGAATTGCGGGTGCGACTTGATGAGCTTGCAACGCAAGAGACTTTCTACGCCTGTCTATCGAACAGCTATGGTCACGCTTGGGTTGGCCCAGTGCGGATCTTGGCAAAAAGATACTACAACTATCCTGAGCCTGTCGAATATGATGAGCCGGAGGAGCTATATTATTCTTCAAAGCGTCCTGTTCAAGATTTTTCTGAAGGTGGAAGCGAACTAGGACGACCATTAATCAGCCAATATCCTCGTGAGGCTCTCGTTAATAGTCAACTTGATCTTGCTGTTACCGCAGGTATTTGTCGGCAAGGCGGATTAGTAAAAGTACAGTGCGTGGCATCAGGATCAGAGTGGAATTTTAGCAATCCCTATGATTCTGGTTGGGTAAGACCAGGAGAGCAAGTTAGTGTTCCGTTCCGCTTCCATGATATTGGTTTACAGACGATTTCCTGTCGGACCTTGGATAGCTGCTGCGCTAGTGCAAGGACAGGACGCAGCGTCTTGATCAAGGATCTGCCACCGCCGCCAATAAAAAAATCAGCAGGTCGCACAGAAACCAAAATCAACATTTCTGTAATGACTGACGCAGACGGTACTACAAAAAGCAAAGTCAAAGTGAAAAGCAGTCGAACGGAGAGCTGTGCTCCATTCTGTGATGATGGGGATATCACTTTTGATAAGCCCTATCTCCCTGAATATAGACCTGCTCCTGAACCTATTTATCCCGGCTCTTCAGAGCAGTATTACGACGATTATCCGCAGCCCTGAATCTTCTATCTATTTTTCTTATCCGCTGTCGGTATTCTCTTATCCGGCAGCGGATTCTTGTTTATCTCAGCAAATTTCATGTCAGATACTCTTTCTGAGGCGGTGTATAGCCTTTCTTCCTACGACTACCCGCTACCAGAGCACCTGATTGCCCAAGAGCCTGCTGAACAGCGGGATCAATCTCGGCTGATGGTGCTTGATTGTGTAGCTAACCAAATCAGGCACAGAAGGTTTGCTGCCGTAGGGGAACTCTTTCGACCCGGCGATCTGCTTGTAGTAAACAACAGTAAAGTTTTTCCAGCCCGACTCTTTGGTAAAAAAGAAAGCGGTGGCAGAGTTGAATTGCTCCTCCTCCATTTTCCAGAATCAAATATTCCGGGTGAGGCGACAGCTTTAGCTCTGCTGAGAAGCTCAAAACGGCCTCAATCTCAAAGTCAGCTTTTTTTTGCCGATGATCTACACGCTAAAGTTGAGGAGTTGCTGCCGGATGGGAAAGTGAAGATTACCTTGCTGTATCCAACAGATGTTGATCTTAGCACATTACTTGAACAGTATGGTCAGCTTCCTTTACCACCGTATATTCGCCGACCCAAAGGCAATACTGTAGCGGATTCTCAACGATATCAGACTGAATATGCGCATCATATTGGTTCAGTAGCGGCACCTACGGCTGGACTACATTTCAGCCGTGACTTGCTGTCAGAACTCGAAAAGAAAGGAATTAAGCAGGCTTCAGTGACACTGCATGTTGGCTATGGAACCTTTGCACCAGTGCGGAGTAGCGATATCCGCGAGCATCAAATTCATCAGGAATTTGTTCGAGTTCCTCATGAGACAGCAGCGCGAATTAATGCAACACGGTCGGCGGGTGGTAGGATTTGGGCGGTGGGTACGACAACAGCTCGTACACTTGAATTTGCTACAGACAAAACAGGCTGCGTTTTGCCAGTTGAGGGTTTGTGTGGACTGTACATCTATCCGGGGTATCGTTTTAAAGTGGTAGATAATTTAATCACCAATTTCCACCTTCCCTGCTCTTCGCTTCTTTTTCTTATTTCTGCCTTGGTAGGACGAGCGCAGATTTTGACTGCTTATGCTGAAGCTGTAGCACAAGGCTACCGTTTTTTTAGCTATGGTGATGCAATGGCGGTTATTACCAAACGTTAGTCGTCTTTATCTATAACCTGAAAAGAAACATCTCTTCCAAATTCTGTACCAAGCAACATCGGATCATCCGCCTGATAGAGCAACGCGGTCTGGAGAAAAATTAAACTTTCATGCTCCATCTCGGTAAACTCAATGGCTATGCGTTCAAGGTTTACCCAAGCAACTACGCCTTTAGCTTGGAACTCGACAGAAAGTCCTATCTCTCCGCTTTGATGAAGTTCTACTACACAGCGATCTCCTTTTTTCCGGGTAAAATTTCCTTTAACGCAGATACCACTAAGACTCAGGTTACAGATACTCTGCTCTTCATATTGTTGGTCCCCGAAATCTAGTCGTACCTTATGGTTGAACGTTATCCGGGTGAATCGACGTATGCCTATGTTCACACTATTCGCCGCCTGCTGAATGGATAGTTTGTCTTACTCAAGAATAAGAACGAGCTGCTTGGATTGCCGCTTTGGTCAATCTCGTCAAATCTGCTGATTGAATAATATAAGGTGGCATTAAATAGATCAAGCGACCAAAAGGACGAATCCAGACTCCTTGAGAAACAAAAAAATGTTGCAGCGTGGCCATGTCTATTGCTTTACGCATCTCGATAACCCCGATAGCTCCTAGCACCCGTACATGCGCAACGCTTTGCAATGATCGAGCTGGTTCCAATTCTTCTTGCAACTGCTGTTCAATGCGCTGAATATTCTGCTGCCAATCACTTTGCAGCAAAAGTTTAACAGAAGCCATTGCAACTGCGCAAGCTAAAGGATTTGCCATAAAGGTTGGGCCGTGCATAAACAACCCAGGTTCTCCTTGGCAGATAACTTGGGCGACATTGTTTGTACAAAGCGTAGCAGCCAAAGTCATATAGCCGCCAGTCAACGCTTTGCCAAGGCAAAGAATATCTGGGCTAACTCCAGCATGTTCAGCCGCAAACATTTTACCGGTTCGGCCAAAGCCGGTAGCAATTTCGTCAAAGATCAACAGCACCTCAAAGCGGTCACAGAGCAGACGCAGCTCACGTAGATACTGTGGATGATAGAACCACATACCACCCGCCCCTTGAACAATCGGCTCAATAATGATTGCCGCGATCTCAGTGTGATGCGTAGCGAGCAGCGAGGTTAGCTCTGCAATATCCTCTGCTTGCCAATCTGTGCCAAAACGACATTTCGGACGGGGAGCAAAAAACTGCTGGGGCAGAACACGATTAAACAGGCTGTGCATTCCTGTAACCGGATCACAAACAGACATGGCATGAAAGGTATCACCGTGATATCCACCACGCACAGTGAGAAAACGACATTTTTCTGGCACGTTTCTGGCCTGCTGATATTGCAGAGCCATTTTCAAAGCCACTTCAACAGAAACTGAGCCAGAATCACAGAGAAAAACTTTATCAAGTCCAGCAGGTGTCATGTCCAGCAACAATTGGCATAACTCAACTGCTGCTTCATGCGTCAGGCCGCCGAACATAACATGGGCCATTTTTTCGCTCTGTGTCCGAAGAGCTGCGTTTAGTACCGGATGATTATAACCGTGAATGGCTGCCCACCAAGAGGACATGCCATCAATTAGTTCGCAGCCATCCTGTAATCTAATCCGTACTCCGCTGGCCGAAGTAACGGGATAAACCGGCAGCGGCTCAGTTATGGAAGTATAAGGATGCCAAATATGCTGTCGGTCAAAGACCGTAAGATCATTCTCAGGCTTCATTCGGCCTGTTACTTTTTCTTGTCCAAAATTTTTTTCAGCTTTCGTTTGTAGATGTCCTGTTTCAGCTTACTAATTCGATCAATGAACAGGATGCCATGCAGATGATCAACCTCGTGTTGAATAATCCGAGCAAAGCGATCTTCAGCAATGAAATCAAGTTCCTTACCTTCCACATCCTTGGCCTGTACCCGAATCCTTTTAAAACGTTCTACTTTGGCATCATATTCCACAACACTCAGACAACCCTCATTGCCACTCTCGCAGCCTGCGCCTTCAGAAATCACTGGATTGATAAGCACAATATATTTTTGCTCATTCTCTTTAGTTGAGATATCAACGACAACAATCTGCCGAGCAAGACCAATTTGATTTCCAGCCAAACCAACTCCGGGAGCATCATACATGGTTTCTGCCATATCCTTAGCGAGTTGACGTAGCTTGCCATCAAATTCAGTAATTTGTATTGATTTTTCCCGCAACACAGGATGAGGATGAGTGATTATTTTTTTAAGTGCCATTTTTTCAAAATTCAGACATATAAGAAAGAGATCCCAAGCAATGTTGGATCAGTACCGTAGCAGTCAAGGCAGCTGTTTCTGCTCGTAAAATTCTAGGGCCAAGTGAAACTGTCTTGAAACCGCAACCCCTCGCATATTCGACTTCTTCAGAATGAAAGCCGCCTTCTGGTCCAATCAACAATAGTGCAGGCTGTCTCGTTTCAGTTTCAATATTAAGAGTGGAAAAAGAACAGGCTGTCTCCTTTTCCCATGGCATAACCTTTAGGCTTTCTGCTGGAATGTTAAGCTGGTGTAGAGATGCTGGCTCATTGATTTGCATCAGCCAAGGCCGTCCACACTGTTTGCAGGCTTCTAGCATGATTCGTTGCCAGCGGGGAAGCATCTGGCTATCTCGACTTTGCGCTTCGCAATAATGGGTAATGACTGGAACAAATCTGTGAACACCTAGCTCAGTTGCCTTCTGGACAATCATATCCATTTTTTTGCCTTTGAGCAGAGCCATCACCAAGGTTAGCGGCCTACAGTTTTCTGGCTCTTGGCGGCGACTGAGGATTCGGAAAGATACGCTGTCCGAATTAATCTGATCAATCCGGCTATAGACTACACCGCCTACACCATCAAGTAATTCTGCCTTTTCGCCGAGCCGTAATCGCAACACAGTTCTGATATGATGTGCTTCTGCACCCTTAATCAGAATATATCCAGCAGCTTCTTGGGCTGGTTCATAAAAAAAACGCCGCATAAAAAACAGGGCTAGGACAGAGGATAAAAAACAGAGAAGCAGATGAACTCGTCTCTACTTCTCTGCTACATGGAAACTACGCAGTCTGTAGTTTAACCCCGCTGCATTCTCTACATGCAAATCGGGTTGTTAGGGGAAGTATAACTTATCTTAGTACCCTTACATCTTCCTTGATTACAGCGATCATTTGTTGTGCAAGGATTATAATCGTTGCATGGATGTCCATTGGCAGGAACTGCTTGCCCGCCTACACACTGATAACATCTTTTTCTCGGATTCTCACCATCATCTGGTACAATAAATCCGTTAATGCACTTCAAGCATGGCCCTGGATCACTCGTACATTCGGTACCATAGCTAGGAGTCCAGTTCCAGTTATAGTTATTATAGTTGTAAATATAATAATTTGGTACCGTTGGATTTTGTACTGTTGGATTTTGTACCCAGAAATTCCATGGTGTCCCTGGATTCCAGCCTGTGGGTGGAGTTGCTACCCATGGATTCCAATTTGAGCTAGGTGTCCATGTCTGCCAAGTTTGGACTGATACCCATGGATTCCAGTTCCAATACCGGGTTGGTATCCAGACAGCATTGCCTTTTAGTGCTTTCATATAAGATCGTTCGAGAGACTTGAAAACATCTTTATGAAATTTTTTAAAAAGTTTTCTTGTCTCTTTGAAAGTCTTATGATCACCCCTTGCTTCTGCTGCATCCATTGATAGCTGTAGAGTACCTTGATACAAGCCAGCTAGTTGATATTCCTGCCCAACAACAGTCCAGTCTGATACATAATCAGCACGAGATTGCTGAGACGTAAGCAATACCATACAGATAGTAAGAACAAGCACAGAAAACTTCATAACATCCTCCTTTCCTTGCAATAGTTAATTGATAATAATTGTCATCTTTAGCTAAGTCCTTTTGTTCATCTTCACCTCATTCCTTTCATTTTTTCTTAAGCTAAGGTATCATGCCTATTACCTTTTAGCAAAAAGATATCATATATTGTATTCTTTTTAGCAAAAAGTCAATTTTAAAAAGAATCTTTCTATGGAGAAAATTATTTAAATTGTATTTTTTGACAGTGGCTCAAATTGGCGGAAGCCAATTATAATCTCTTATTGAAGGAAGAGTCCTCTGCCGATTCAACAGATTTGAGTTACCACCGCTGTGTGGGCACTAATCTTGACAACTAGCAAGTTGTGGAAGGGAAAAAAACATCATTGGAGCCGACAGCCGGACTTGAACCGGCGACCTACTGATTACGAATCAGTTGCTCTACCAACTGAGCTATGTCGGCCTGCTTGTCTGCATCTTGGAAAGATGCAGGGAGGCTTTGGACTTTATTATGTAGCAGGTTCATGCTATAGTTGTCAAGAAAATGAAAGCTATTTTCCTGCTCCTTGCTGGTTTGCTAATATGTTGTTTGGCAGCCTGTAGTAAAGAAGATACTACAAGAACAAGCAATTCTGCTCATCCACCCGGTTGTCGAAGTTGCCATGCCGATGTGCGGCACGTAGACAGCAGCCATAACGTTGCTTGCACAGCTTGTCACCAAGGCGACAACAGTGCTCGTGAAAAAACGCTTGCTCATACGGGTATGACCGCACAACCTGCTGCTCCTGCAAATATGGCAAAGGTCTGTGGTACGTGCCATGCGCAACAAGTGGAGACCTGCGCCGAGGCAAAGCACTTCACTTTGCAGAAGGAAGTTAATTTGATCCGCAGGCACTTTGGTCTTGAACCTCTTGCTGGCCTCACTACGATTCCAGAGCACAGCGGACCGCCTAAAAATAAAGAGCAACTTGTTGATGATGTACTCCGCCGCCGGTGTCTCCGCTGTCATGTCTATACATCAGGTGACAAGTACCCCTATGTGCAGCGAGGCACTGGCTGCGCTGCCTGTCATCTGCGCAAAACTGAGGGGAAACTCGAAAGCCATGCCTTTATTATTCCTAGCGAGCGGCAGTGCCTGAGCTGTCATTATGGCAATTACGTAGGCAGCGATTTTGCTGGCATGTACGAGCATGACTATGGCCGCGACTTTCGTTCGCCGCAGGCTACACCGAGGCCCTTTCTCCGACCTTATGGTGTGGAGCAGCACGATCTGGTGCAAGATATTCATCGGCAACGCGGCTTGACCTGTATAGATTGTCACAGCGGCGCAGAGCTATCTGGCAAACAGGCAGCAATTACCTGCGTTAACTGCCACAATCCAAAGTCGAGCACAGTGCCGCTAAAAAATGTGCGCTCTGAAAATGGCCAGCTTATTCTTACTGGTCGGCAGGACGGCAAGGAGCATCCTATTCCTTTGCTCAAGCATCCTGCTCATGCGCAGTATGGCGACAAGGTGGCGTGTCAGGTCTGTCATGCGCAGTGGAGTTTTAACGATCAAAGTACGCATTTGCTGCTCAGTTATTCTGATGACACCGAGCTATGGGAATCGCTGGCCGTGCAGTCTAGTTCTGAGGCAGAAAGTTTTCTCAATGGAGACGAAGACGGGCCAGTTATGTCTGATGCGCTCACTGGCAAGAGCAAGCCAGGGATTTGGCTGCAAGGTTATAACCTGCGTCGCTGGGAAAATATGCTGATCCGACAAGACAAGGATGGTGTCATCAAGGTATTCCGCCCCATTCTTGATCTTCATCTTTCTGCTGTGGATGAAAATGGTGCAATAATCGCCAATCTGGACAATATTGTTGGCAATGATGATGGCCTTTTACCCTATACACCACATACCACTGGCCCAGCAGGGCTGTTTTATGAGCAACGTTTTCTCCATCTCTTGAAAGAACAAGACCCGTCTTATACGGAACCAGTCCAGCAATAGCTTGGCTGAGGTTTTCCTACCCTACAAAGCAACATCAACAGAACAGAAACAATATGAAAGTGCTTGTCACAGGCGGTACCGGTTTCACTGGCAAAGCCTTAGTCAAACGGTTGATTGATACAGGCCACGAAGTGGTTAGCTTGGATTATCAAGAGGGATTAAAGACAGAGGAGATCCGCTCTTGGGGGGCAAAGGTGGTCATCGGCACAGTCACCGACCGCGAGGTAGTAGAGCGTTGCATGGCAGGCGTGGAGGTGGTTCATCATCTGGCTGCGGCCTTCCGGGAATTGGATGTGCCGAACAGCTATTACGATGAAGTGAACGTCGGCGGCACACGCATTGTTTTAGAATCTGCCTTTGCTCATAAGGTGAAGAAGTTTATTTATTGCTCTACCTGCGGGGTGCATGGCAATGTGGATAACCCGCCAGCGGACGAAAACGCGCCTATTCATCCTGCTGACTATTATCAGAAGACCAAGTACGATGCCGAGCCGCTTGTCAATGCGTATTGTGCCAAGGGGATGGACACGGTAATCATCCGGCCAACCGCAATTTACGGCCCCGGTGACCCAGAACGTTTCCAGATGATTTTCAAGCGGGTGAGCAAAGGTGTTTTTCCGATGTTTGGTAGCGGCAAAACCTTTTATCATCCCCTGTATATCGACAATTTGATTGATGCCTTTATGCTGGCTATGGAACCAGGCAAGGGACGCGGCCAAGCCTATTTGATTGCGGACGAAGAATATGTTAGCATAGAGACTTTAGTGCGTAAGACGGCTCAAGCCCTTGGTGTGGAGGTGAAAATTCCGCATTATCCGATCTGGCCATTGGTTGTTGTTGGGCACATCTTTGAGAAAGCCTGCAAACCTTTTAAGATCACCCCGCCGATCTTCCCGCGTCGGGTGGACTGGTACCGGCAAAACCGGGCCTTTGACATCAGCAAGGCCAAGCGCGAGCTGGGGTATCAGCCGAAAATCAATTTAGATGAAGGCTTGAAGCGCACTGGCGACTGGTATCGCCAAGAAGGTTATATTTTTGCCACAGCAAAAGAATAAGCCTGCAAGTCCTTGACAGCTTCCTGCTGCGCTGGCAGGAAGCGCGTTTATCCTTGTTCAGCGAGAAAAAAGTCTTTCAAGTCTCGCTGGAATACGCTATATTCGTTTTATCCCATCCCAATGCACTCGTAGCTCAGCTGGATAGAGCATCGGACTTCGAATCCGAGGGTCGGGGGTTCAAATCCCTCCGGGTGCACCACGTAAAATCAGTCTTTCCGCAGTGATTACCTAGTATTTCGGGTTGTTTTATCAGTTGAACCGATCTGGAGATACGTTATTCCTATCTCGTGACCCGTTCAACCGATCTGCGGAGCGGTTCTGCGGGTGTGTAGGGGCGAACAATCGTTCAGCCCTACCGATGAAGCACCGCCGAGATCTGCTCCACCTCCACCAGCCGCCGTTTATAGCCGGTTTTGGCAATGCTATCCTGTGCGGCGGCCAGATGCTCGGCGGCGGTGTGGCCCAGAACGTCTTTGCCGCTGGCAAGAGCCAGCCGGGCGGCCTCCAGATGGCAGTCAATCAGGTGCAGCTGCATACCGCCGCGCCGGGCGATGTCTTCGCATTCCTGCAAATCCCGTTCCGCAGCCGAAAAATGCGCTGCCCAGCGGCTGCACGCGGCACGTGAGAGCAGGCCACGCGGCAAATCATCCTCTTGACCCGCTTCACGCAGGCCATCAACCGCCTGATCGAGCCATTCAACGGCTCGGCGGATAGGTTCAGCGTATCCGCTGATAGGTTCGACGGCTCCGCTAATACGTTTAACATATCTGCTGATACGTTCAACTGCTCTGCGGATAGGATCAACGTATCCACCGATAGGTTGAACGCAGGCTAAGTCCGGTGCAAGGCCGGAAATGACAGGCAGGCCAGCCTGCACAATTGCTTCTTGCACAGCGGCGCGGCCCAGAGAGAGTTTGTCTAAGGCGTTAGACAATAAACCAAACTTCTGTTTCGCCAATTGCAGCGTCTTCTCCGCCCGCTCGCGCACTTCCGGCCATGCGCCGCCAGCCAGCAGCAGGTCGCAATACCGAAATCCCGGCAACGAATAGAGTCGGTCATATTTCGGCTGTAGTTCCTGCTGTATCTTCTCAGCCTCAGCGAACAAGGCATGGCTCTCAGCCAGTTCACCGGCCTGATGCAGGGCATCCGCGAGCGTCGTGCGCTTGCTCATACGCTGAAAAGTGTCTCCGCTCTTATCTGCAAGCTCCACGCTCTGCCGTCCGGCGGCAACTGCCTGCGCAAGATCGCCGCTGGTCAGATATAATTCGCTGAGGCTGCTGGCTGCCTTCGCTGCATTCTGCCATTTTTCCTGTTTGATCGCCATATCAACGCTGGCCTGCATCGGCTCTGCGGCCTCGGTCAGCCGTCCAAGGGCACACAGACGGAATGCAGCCCAGTTGAGCACCACTGCCTTTCTATGATCAGTCAATCCTGCGGCTGGCATACTCCACGGCATGGCAAAGAAATGAGCCACAACGGCCAAGTCGGCAGCAAATGCGCCAAGTTTGTTGCAAAGATAGTTGTCTCCTGACCGCCGTATCCTCGGCCAGTACACCTCATCCAGCACCTTTTGGTGCATCCCCGCTGCGCAGCCATGCCGCACCGCCGCAAACAACGGCTCCATCTCCTCCAAGGTGTCGGGCAGCTCCTTGGCTGCGGCCTTGAAGTGCTCGTACAGCCGGACGTGCGCCTGCCGCCAGCTCTCCGGGTGCAGCTCGGCCAGCCGCTTGCCGAAATACTGGCGCACCAGCGGGTGGGTGTCAAGGTTCTGCGGCTGCTCCGGGCGGGCGGTGTTCAGCAGGCTTTGCTGGCGCAGCCGTCCGCAGGCGGCGCGGTACACCCGCTCGTCGCTGGGCAGGCCGATGATGCCCTCCTTCCGCAAAAAAGACATGACCTCCGCCGCAGCCGGGCGGTCGAACAGGCCGAGGCAGAAAAGGATCTGCAAATCCGCGCTGCCGGAGAGCTGCCGCTCGTAGGCGGCCATCACCTTGAAGGCGTGGAGGCTGTCGCGGGTGGCCTCCGGGAACTCGGTCAGGCAGCGCAGCGTGTCCTGCTGCCGGATGTCGCCCTTCTCGTATTCGCGCAGGTACTTGGCCAGCAGGCTGAGGGACAGGGCGTGGCCGTTGTACGCCTCTACCGCAGCGCATAGCTCCTTGTCCGTGCCAATGATTGCAGCGGCCCGGAACAAGGCAATGCCCGCTGCGGCGTTGAGCGGCTTCAGCTCGTGCGGCAGCAGATGCGGCCTGCCGTCCAGCTCCGTCACCGGCTGGCGGGAGGAAATCAGCAGCAGGCCGTTGCCGTTCGCGGCAAGCTGCTTGCACAGACTGAGGAGGCCCTTGTCCTTCAGCGCACCGTTCATCACCCCGGCCACAGGATGCTGGAGCGGCTCCAAGCCGTCGAGCACCAGCAGCGTGCGCTGGCGGCAAATCAATTCGGCCAGTTTCACGCCCCGCTCATGCTCTGAAGGAATCGGCTTGCCGTCATAACCGAAAAAAGCAAGTGCTCTGTCAAAGAATTCCGCCGCCGATGCCTGCTTGTCCTCGCTGGAGCCTTGCGAATAAAACGAGTAGGCGTAACCTGCAGCCGCGCCGCAATACCGCTCATCGTTTATCCACTTCTGCATCAGGGCGGTCTTGCCCGCGCCGCCCATCGCAATGAGCACAAGGACGTTGGTGCCGTCCTCCTGCCAGGCTTGATCAATCAGCGCAAGCTCATCCTCCCTGCCAAAGAGCTTGGAATCGGTCTTGGGCAGGCGGGAAAGGTCGAATTTGCCGGATAAAGGGGGTGGCAGGGAGGGAGAGGTGGTTTCCTGACCGCCGGAATAAAAGTTGACAACCCCTGCGTTGAACCGCTCAACCAGATTGCCGACAGTTCTGCCGCCAGCGGCACCATGCCGCAGTGCCGCTGGCCCTATCGCTTTGGGCAGCCGCCT
>JAPEVH010000082.1 GCA_026645415.1 Candidatus Electronema sp. | reverse complement strand
GCGCCGGACAAACGGGCGGACAGTGTCACACAGGCTCTTGCCGGAGCACTGCTCCCATATCAGGAACAAGTTCACACCATAACGTGCGATAACGGCAAGGAATTTTCTTTTCATGAGGAGTTCTCCGCCGCTCTTCAGGCTGAATGCTTCTTCGCTCACCCTTATCAGGCTTGGGAACGGGGACTTCATGAGAATACGAACGGACTTATACGCCAATATCTCCCAAAAGGAACTGATTTCGATATGTTGTGCCAGAATGACATCAACTTAATCATGGATCAGCTCAACAACAGGCCACGAAAATCTCTTGGCTTCAACACGCCAAAAAAGCTATTCTTGGGAGCCTGCCAAAAAGTTGCACTTGGAACTTGAATCCGCAAAAAAATAATTTCGTTTGGAGAGAACACTGCATATGATACTGGAAGCACCAATGATATTTCAATAGATAATTATGGTAATTGCATAGAAGTTCATATAGGAAGCAACATGATGTACTATCGTTCAGGCAGGATTGATTTCGACAGCTATAGCGTTAATTTTTCAGATAGCATTCCTTATGGTCCAGGCATATCAAATTCTATCTCGTTAAATAACGAGGGCGATTACATTTCTGTATCTATTGATACAGAAAAAGGGATGTATTACATGACTTCTATACTGTGATGTTTTTCAATAAACCAAGTATATAGATGCTTAAAGCTTAAATTAACAGCTAAAGCTGGTTGGGTCATTTTTGGCCGCTATCACCGTCAATAATCTTCCCGCCTTAAGCTCAACAGCAGATTTGAGCAAGTGGCGGGCATTTTCAGGGCTTCGCAACAGGTAAGCGGTTTCCTCCAGAGAAGAGAAATCCTCCAGCGACATCATCACCACTGGCGGAGCGGTCTTTCGGGTTATAATCACCGGCGAATGATCGTCACAAACTTTTTTCATTGTTTTGGCAAGATTGCCTCGTGCGGCAGTATAGGTAATCGTCTCCATACATTTATCCTCCCAAGTGAACATGTACATTTTATTGTACCATAAATGTGCTCCAGAACAAGGAGGATATGAATCCACGGCGGAGATCAGCCCAGATTGCAAGACGCAGTCCGGGCTGTTTATATTGAACAGATCTACATAGCAGGAACAAAGTGATAATGTACGGGACAGGAAGCCCCTGTCCCGTGTCAGAACAGCAATCAGACTGCCTTTGAACAGCAGCAGTCTTGGGAGGATTTTTTTGCTGGATCTTTAAGAGCTGCCGCAACTGTCGATAACTCGATCAGCACGCCAAGCCCTTCCTGCACTTCTGGGCGTTTCAGAGCAGAAATCATGCCGAAAATGCCGGTGACTGGTTTCACCTTATTCAAGTCAATCGCCTTCATCTTGCTGCTGACCCGTTCGCCAATCTCCAGCATCCGTTCAAAGTCATCAAACAGGCCGCGTTTCTTAAGGCTGTCCAAACGTTCAATCATATCGTTGACAATAGGGCCGCTTAGAAGGGCAGCGTCCCGCTTCATATCCATCAGTGAACTGAGCATCTTCATGGCTTCGGCAATATTGCCCATGTTGACGATGAACTGCCTAATCAACTCTTGGAGATTCTCCCCCTCAAAGCCTTGCAGGGCTGTCTGGAGACGGAGCGTCAGCTCCTGAAACATGTCTTTGCTGTACGGCTCAAAGTCCCGTTTAAAGTCCATGATACTGTTCAGGGTCTTGACAGCCTCTTCGATATTCTTGCTGGATGCCAACGACTGGCCGACCATGTCACCGACTTCTTCCAGATCCACCCGCTTGTCCAAGCCGGTCAGACGGGCAGTGGCTTCCCGCACTATCGAGTGAATCAGGGGTTCCAGTTCCTGCTTCAGCTCCACATAGGGTCTGACCGCTCGTTTTGCTTCTCGCACTTCCTCGGTGAGTTCATCAAGTCGGGCGAGAATTTTCTCTTCATTGGTCATAATACTCCCCCGTCTTAATCCTGAACTTTGCCTGCAAGAGACATCTGCGCCTCAAGCGGTAATTCCTCACCAGTCAGCAGTTTGTTCCAATACACCCATTTGAACATCATCTTGCCCCAATGATTGGTTTTAGATTCGCCAAGCAGAGAGAATGGCCCAAGACCGGGCAGCGGGAATTTACCGGGCAGCGGCTCGTACTTATAGTTGAAGTCAATCAGGGATGCCTTGCCGAAGCCGGTCTCAATGAAGCAGTTGGAATGGCCGTCGTAGTCAGGTCGGATTGGCTCGCCGTTGATCTCGCGCATGAAGTTCTCCACCATGATCTCGGCAGAGAAGTGGGCGACTGAACCTGCTTTGGAGGTGGGGATCGTTGTGGTGTCGCCAAGAACATACATGTTTTCATGCTGTTCAGCCTTCAGCGTGTTATTGTTCGTCTTGACGTAGCCGACTTCATCCATGGAGATTTTGGAGTTGACCAGATAACGCGCACCGACGTTGGGCGGAATGGAAACCAGCAGATCCCACTCGATTTCATCGCCAGCAGCGGAAATCAGCTTGTTGTTTTTACAGTCAACCTCGGCAAGAATGAACTCCGCTGTGACGTTGATACGCTTCTCCTCCATGACCTTGGTGAAGTAGGCAGATGCCTTGGGTTTGGTAAAGGCACCGGTCATTGGGGTGACAAAGTGGATGTCGATCTGATCGCGCACGCCCCGCTCGGTAAAATACCAGTCGGCAAGATAGACGAATTCAAGGGGAGCAACCGGGCATTTGTAGGGGAATTCAGCAATATTGAGCACCATCTTGCCGCCTTTGAAGGTGCGAAGCCGTTTTTCCAGATTTACGGCACCTTCTAAGGTGTAGAAATCAAAAATCTTGGTTTGCCAGCCTTCCATCATGCCTGGAATTTCTTCTGGCGCGAGGCTAACACCAGTACAGACGATGATCTTGTCGTATTCATATTTGCCAGCAGTAGTCTCTACGGTCTGGGTTGCTGTATCAACGCCGACAATTTCATCAACAACAAAGTTAATTCCTTTGCCGATAAACTCGCTGCGGCTACGGATAAGTTCCTCAGCTTTATACATACCAAATGGGACAAAGATCAGGCCAGGCTGGTAAATATGTCGATCATCCTTATCAATAATTGTGATAGACCATTCGGCCCGGTCCAGCAGTTTGCGCAGTTTGTTCGCAACCATTGTTCCTGCACAACCTGCTCCAAGAATCACCAGCTTTTTCATCTTGCATCTCCCTTTGAACGTTCTGTATAGTCGGTCAGAGAATCCGCCCAACTCAATTGTGCCTGTCTCTATAGGCAGGTCACGGGAATCTGTACTTTCACCTCAGTAATGATATTTTCTATCCATAGATAGTATCGTATATCACAAGGAGGCTGGCTAGTCAAGGGCTGTCCGCCACTGCGTGGTATAAAAGGTTCAACAGTGCTTGGTTGGTGATTTATTTAATACTTTCAGCTTGATAAATAAAAGGCATTGTCTTTGATTTAGCAAAGAATAGAAAAATAACAGTATTATATAGCTGTAGCACAATAAATTGACTACAGGTCAGGCTGCCAAAAAGTTGCACTTGGAACTTGAATCCACAGTATCTCCTACTAAGCCGCTGGCTCTGCTTCCCTGCATAGGAACAAATTATCCATCTATCTCCGGCAGGGGGAACAGACCCTTGTTGATCGCCTTTTCTCTTGCAGCGGCAACCGTGATTTTGTCCTCCTCGATCATCTTCTGCAAACACTGATCCATCGTCTGCATTCCTTGCGAGGTGCCAGTCTGAATCATGGACTCAATCTGGTTGATCTTGCCCTCACGGATGATACTGGCCAAGGCATTGGAGCCAAAGAGGATCTCCAAGGCAGCGCAGCGGCCCTTGCCGTCCTTGGTTTTGAGGAGCTGCTGGGCAATAACTGCCTTGAGCGAGTCAGCCAGCATGGTACGGGTCTGGGCCTGCTCCTCTGCTGGAAAGGCGTTGATGATTCGGTCAATGGTCTTGGCTGCGCTATTGGTGTGCAGGGTGCCGAACACAAGGATACCCAGCTCGGCGCAGGTCAGAGCCGCAGAGATAGTCTCCAAGTCGCGCATCTCACCGACGAGGATTACATCTGGGTTCTCACGGTTAGCAACGGCCAGAGCCTTGGCAAAGCTCTTGGCATGGCTGCCGATCTCCCGCTGTGAGAAGATGCACTGCTTGTTGGGATGAACAAACTCCAGCGGGTCTTCAATAGTGATGATGTGCTTGGGATGCTTGTCGTTAATCAGGTTGATGATCGCCGCCATAGTGGTGGACTTGCCACTCCCAGTCGGGCCAGTGACTAAGACCATGCCGCGCACATAGTCGGCAAGCCCCTTGACCGCGTCTGGTAGGCCGAGCTGTTCAACCGTAAGTATTTTGGTAGGAATGATACGGAAGACTGCGCCAATGCCCCGGTGCTGATAGAGGAAGTTGCAGCGGAAGCGGCCCACGCCGTCCAAGGCATAAGCCTTGTCAAAGTCCCTGTTCTTCTCAATAATCGCCTGCTGGTCTGGGTCAAGGATTTCAAAGAGAATCTTCTTGTTGTTCTCTGGGGTGAGCACTGGCTCATCCAGTGGTACCAGTTCACCGCGCAGGCGCAGCAGAGGTGGAAAGCCAATGACCATGTGCAGGTCGCTGGCCCCGCGTTCTTTCATCTGTTTGAAATAGGCATCAATCTGTGGCATGAGGCATCACCGGAGGAGGAGTTCAGGCTTTGGACTACAAAGGCCGCTTGGAGTTACAGTGCTGCTTGTTGTTTTTTACCACCTTCTCCTGAAGAAACAAAACAAAATCCGGCGGTGCTGCGCCCGGAGATCATCACTCGATGCGCAAAGAGAAGACCGCTCGGTCATCTCCCTAGATCATCACTCGATAGTCTGGTGGAGGATCACTCGATGATCTATAAGACTATCACTCGATCATCTCCCCAGATCATCACTCGGTCATCTATTCCGATCATCACTCGATCATCTATTCCGATCATCGCTCGATCATCTATTCCGATCATCGCTCGATCATCTCCCTGCTGGCAGAGGAATCGTCATCAAGCTGGCCCCCTGCCGCTCACTCGCAGCAATTTGCAGTCATTCCCCTCGTTTCTTGACAAACAGCCCCATGCTCCGTATGCTGGAAGCAGAGTAACAGTGCGCAGCCCATTGACGTGATCGCACTGGTTTTACAGCCTATCCATTGATGGATTGACCAAAAGGAGAATACATGGATCGACAACTTGAGCTACGGAAAGAAAGCATAATAGCGAATCTACTCAAACTCAAATTGCGGACAATCTTAGGACTGCTTCTTCTGGCCCTGCCGCTTATTTATATAGGCATCTCGCTGGTCTCTATTGATGAGGGCCATGTGGGTATTGTCTTTGCCAAGTTCGGCAGCAAACCAGCCTCAGAAGAACGCTTCATTGTTGAGGCGGGCGAGAAAGGCTACCAGCGCGAGGTGCTGATGCCGGGAATGCGCTTCTACTGGCTGCTGGAGCCGCTTTGGAAATACACCATCACTGAGCAGCCGTTTGTCAAGATTCCGCCCGGCATGATCGGGGTGGTCAATGCCAAGGACGGCTATCCCATGCGGCCCGGGCAAATCTTGGCTGATTCGGATGTCTATGGCGAGGACGGCTCCTTTACAATGGGCCAGAAGGGGCCGCGCTTGGAAATCCTCAAGCCGGGCGAATACCCGATCAACACGGCCTACTTAGAGGTCAAGCAGTTCCCGGCAGTGCAAATCCCGGAAGGCAGTCTTGGCGTAATGACCCGTCTCTATGGTGAGGATCCGCCGCAGGGCACCATCCTCGTGTCCAAGGAAAGCGAGTTTCGCGGCATTATTCGTGAAGTCTTACAGCCAGGCACCTATTACATCAACCCCAAAGCCTATAAGGCGGAAATTGTTAAGGCGGTCAAAATTGATAAAGGTCAGGTCGGCATTATCACCAAGAAAGTGGGCAAGATTCCGCCTGAAGGCACGATCTTGGTGGATGCGACTGATGAATATCAAGGCATCCAGAAGCAGGTGCTTCAGCCAGGCATGTATTATATCAACCCTTATGAGAAATCCCTGCGTATTGAACCCGCAGTTACAGTGCCGGATGGTCATGTTGGCGTGCAGATTGCTAAGACTGGCGTGGCCAAGCCAGTTGATCAGCTCTTGGCCAAAGCAGGAGAGCGTGGCATTCAGGAAGACACCATGCCGCCTGGTTTGTATTATCTCAATCCTTATGCAGTTGAGGTGGTCAATATTGACATCCGTCAGCAACGCTATGAAATGACTTATCTGGAAGGGCAAGGCGACACCCAGCAGAATGATGCGATTGTCTTTTATTCCGATGACGGCTTTGAAATCGCTATTGATGTGACGGTGCTCTTTCAAGTGCTGCCCCATGATGCGCCGTATGTGGTGGCCACCATTGGCAGGAGCATCAATGACATCAAAGAGAAGATCATCCGGCCGCAAGCGCGTTCTTATGCCCGGATACTTGGTTCTCGCTACAAGGGTGAGGACTTTGTTCACGGCGCAACGCGGGAGACCTTTCAGAACGATCTGCATAAAGAGTTGCAGACCAAGACCATGGAAAGCCAAGTGCAGATGAATCAAGCACTGGTGCGTCATTTCGAGGTGCCGAACCAGCTCCGCCAACCGATCACAGACAAGGTCATTGCCCTGAAGATGCAGGAGAAGTTTGAGCAGGAGCAGAAGACCGAGCAGGCTAATGCTGACTTGGCCCGTGAAAAAGAGAAGGTGAACTTTGAGTCCGCTAAGGTGGTGGCGGAGACCAAGAAGATTAAGGCCATCATCCAAGCTCAGGAAGAGCGGGAGGTTGAGGAAATCAACGTGGCCAAGAAAGAGTTCATTGCCCAAGGCGAAGCCAAGAAGGTTCAGATCGGGGCGGACGCGAACCTGTATCAGCAGGAGAAAGAGGCTGAGGGTATTTTGGCCGTAGGCAAGGCTAAGGCAGAGGCTAAGAAGCTGGAGCTGACCGCCTATGAGGGTGACGGCGGCCTGCGTTTTGCTGAGGTGGAAAAGGCCAAGGCTCTGGGCAGCGGCATTGAGAAGATTTACTACATCCCCTCTGACATGAGCATCAACGCCATTGCCAAGGATTTTGAGAACGCCATCACCGTCGGCCTGCCGGAGCATAAGAAAGCGGCTGCCCCAGCCCAGCCCCAACCATAAGTCATCTGATTATGCTTCGCACTTCTCTGAACAAACCGCAGGAATTCACCATCACCTACGAACTGGTGCCCGGCCAAGGTTGTGGTGGTAAACGCTTAGAACGACTCCTCGACTTCTCGCGCAAGGTGAAGGAGGACGGCAGAATCAAGGCCCTGTCCATCACCGATAATCCGGGCGGCAATTCAGCCTTGGCTCCTTCAGCTATTGGCGAGGAACTGCTGCGGATAGGCATAGAGCCGCTCCTGCACTTCTCCCTCAAGGACAAGAACCGGGGCCAGATCCTCAGCCATATTTACCTCTACCAGCGGCTGGGTCTGCACTCGCTGCTGGTGCTGGGCGGCGACTTTCCCAGACGCGGCTATTACGGGCAGGCTCGGCCGGTCTATGACTTGGACAGCATCCAGACCTTGCAGCTCATGCAGGAGATGGAGACCGGGGTTTATCCGAAGCAGAAAGGCGACAGTCCACCGCCTCAGCTCTTCAAGGGCTGCGTGGTCTCACCCTTTAAAAGCACGGAGGCCGAGCAGGTCTGGCAGTACGCCAAACTGCTGCACAAGGTGCGGGCCGGAGCAAACTTCATCATCAGTCAGCTTGGCTTTGATCTGCGCAAGTTCCGCGAGCTGATGCGCTTCCTGCACCAGTACCAGGTCAAGCTGCCGGTCTTGGCCAACATCTTTATTCCCTCGCTGCCCGTGGCGCGGGCTATGGCAGCCGGCCGGGTGCCGGGTGTGCTGCTTGCGGAAGACTTGGTCAAGCAGATGGAAGCTGAGGAGGCAGATGGACGGCTGGAGCAGGCTCGTCTTGACCGGGCGGCCTTCATGATTGCTTGGGCAAAACGGTGCGGCTATCAAGGCGTGCATCTGGGCGGCAACACGTTGCGCTTCGGAGATATTCAGGCGGTCTTGGACAGGTTTGAGGCATTAGACAGGCTGCCTGAACTGCTGGAGAAGGACAGCGATTATCCTCTGCCCAAGACGTGGTATTTCTATCAGGCAGATGGAGCGACAGAGACAGCCCTGAAGCCGGGACAACGGCGGGGCACGGTCTGGCTCTCTGCTCTCAGCTATCCCCTGTTCTTTGAGCAGCGCAATCTGAGCAGCAGACTCTTTGCCCGCTTCTGCCTTTTCTGCGCCCAAGACAAATACCGCACCCTTGCCCTCACCCTGCTGGAGCGGGCCGTCAAGCGGCTGCTCTTCACCTGTAGGATGTGCGGCGATTGCACCTTGTCTCGATCTGCTTATCTCTGCCCGCAGTCTGGCTGTCCTAAGCGATTGGTTAACGGCCCTTGCGGTGGCAGTCGTTTTGGTTTCTGCGAGGTGCATCCTGAACGCCGCTGCTTCTGGGTGCGGGTTTATGAACGGCTTGATACCAAGACCACGGCTGACTTAGCCGCGCAAGCTCACCTGCCGCCCAAGGACTGGGCCTTGGAAAAGACTTCTTCGTGGATTAACTTCTTCAGAAGTGGGCAAGTATAGAATGTGCTTTTCGCACTGGAGGTAGCTTATCACATTATCCTGCTTTCTCGAACAGCTTCCAAATTATAATCCTGTGGATAACCGGACAATGAACCGATATATTTCTGCCTGTCTCCTAGCATCTTTTCTCATTAGCTCCTCTGCCTCTTATGCTGAGGAAAAAGCTGCTCAAGAGGGAAAAAATAAACTAGCTACTTATCTTGAACAGGCTCTGAGCGGCAATGATACCCTTTTAGCAGCACGGGCTGAACTGCGCGCCGCCTCAGCAAAGGTACGTCAGGCTGGAGTGTTGCCGGATCCAAAACTTGAGGTGCAGTACTATTTAGAACCTATTGAAACCAGAACTGGGCCACAGCAGGCCGCTCTGGGGATCGGGCAAGGACTACCTTGGTTTGGTAAGCTGGCCTTGATGCGCAAACTGAGCAACCATGACGAGGCCGTTGCCAAGGCCAAAGTGGCCGCAGTAGAGCTGGATGTGGCCCGGCAGGTAAAAGAAGCTTATGTTGAATACTGTTTTCTCGGTCGCTCCCAGCAAATTATTGCAGATAACCTTGAACTGCTGCACTATCTTGAAAATGTTGCCCGCGACCGCTACACTGGGGGTAAAGCTACTTATTTTGATGTGCTTAAAATTCAGGTTGAGCTGGTGCGAACAGAAGATCAAGCTCGAACCTTGACTGATCAAGCTCTCCCTCTGCGCACCCGCATCAACAACCTTTTAGGTACTGAAGCGGAACGAGCACTTCCTATTCCAGAGCGTCTCCCTAAAGTTGTCTTGGAGAAAAAGGCAGAGGATATTTACACAGTTGCCCTTGCCAATGCCCCGCTGCTCCAAGCAGCGCAGGAGCGTATTGCCAAGGCTCGGACAGGAAAAGAATTGGCAGGAAAGGATTTTTTCCCTGATTTCCAGGTCTCTCTGAAAACTATCCTGACTGGATCAGCAGAATATGGTAGTCCGCCGGATAGCGGCTCAGATCCAGTAATTGCTGGAATAAGTATGAATCTGCCTATTTTTCGAGACCGCATCCATGCAAAACTGGCTGAACAGGAAGCAGACATCAATGCGGCTCGGTCACTGGAAGAGGAACAGAAGCGGAGTCTAAAAAACAAAATTGAGCAGGGGCTGTATAGTTACCGAGATGCAGCACGCAGAATAGCCCTCTATCGAAATGAATTAATTCCTAAAGTCAAACAGCAAATCGAGGTGACAGTCAGTGGATTCCAGAGCGGAAAAAATTCCATCTTGGAAATCATTGACGCGGAAAAGAGCTTGTTAACTTTTGCGTTGACTGCAAGCCGGGCCGTGGCAGACAGAGATCTTGCTGTGGCAGGACTAGAGGCTCAGGCTGGACTTGTACTGGCAACGTGGACAGAGGACGAGCAAGAAGATACAATAAAAGAACCTCTCAGGAAAAATTAAAACAGTTCGTGCTGCGAGTAATTACCAACCATCGACGAAAAGGAGTGTATCATGCGTAGTATCAAATCATTCGGCCTTGCAGTTTTTTGTCTTTTTGTACTGTTCAATTTTGCTGGAACTGCTTTGGCAGCACCGCAGACAGAGTGTCCAGTGATGGGCGGTAAGATCAACAAAGATATCTACGTAGATTATCAGGGGCAGCGGATTTATTTCTGCTGTGAGGCTTGTCCACCCAAGTTTAAAGAGGATCCTGAAAAATACCTAGCCAAGATGAAAGAAATGGGGCAAGAGCCGGAAGTGATTGACCAAAGCAAGAAAGAAGGAGAGCAAGAGCAGGGCAAAATGGATATGGATCAGCAAGATCATAAAGGCCACGAGCCTAAGGAATAAGGGGAGATTGTCATGCGGAATCTGCTGTATTTGCTTGTTATTGGAAGCCTGTTCTTCCTCCTGTTGTTTAGGACTTCGTTGGCCGAAACAGCAGATTCTGCCCATAAGCATGATCGGGAAACAGTCTGGACCTGCTCTATGCATCCGCAGATCCAGCTCCCAGAACCCGGCCAGTGTCCGATCTGTTTTATGGATTTGATTGAGGTTGAAAAGCAGAGCAATGAAGAGCGACAAAGCCTCCGCCAGATATCTTTGGACAGCCAAGCGAGAAAGCTCGCAGAAATCGAGGTACAGCCGGTCATTAGGGGGGCTAAAGACGCAGCCGCAGAGATTCAGATATTCGGGCGAATTGACTATGATGAAACCAAAGTTACCACGATAACATCTTGGGTAGATGGACGGATTGACAAACTTTTCGTTGATTACACTGGTGCTGCTGTTCAGCGTGGACAGGCTGTAGCCAAAGTATATAGCCCGGATTTATTTACCGCCCAAGCTGAATTAATCCAAGCTCTACAAGAAGTAAAACGTGTCGGCCCATCAGACAACTCTTTAGTGAAAAAAATGGCCAGCCAGACTCTAGCAGCAGCAAGGGAAAAACTGCGGCTGCTTGGGATTGGTAAAAAACAGCTTCAAGAGATGGAGCAACTCGAAAAACCAGCCGACCATATCACCCTCACTGCTCCGCTTTCTGGTATTGTTATTGAAAAGCATGTCAACGAGGGGGTGTACGTTAAAACTGGAAATCCGGTCTACACCCTAGCTGATCTGTCTCAAGTTTGGGTGATCCTTGAAGTCTATGAGTCGGATCTCCATGCAATTGCTATGGGCCAGCAGGTCGGTTTTACGGTTGAGGCTTATCCCGGTGCTGCCTTTCAGGGTAAGGTGGTTTATATTGATCCGCTGGTGGATGAAAAAAAGAGAACTGTCCGGGTCCGGCTTAATGCAGAGAATAGCAAGAGAAAATTGAAACCCGGCATGTTTATCCGGGCTGAAGTCTCTGTTCCAGCGAGTAAGCAAGGGCAGGCTCCACTGCTGATCCCAGCATCTGCACCATTGCTCACAGGTAAACGCGCACTGGTCTATGTTCAAGTGCCAGACCAAACAGGGACATATATCGGGCGAGAAGTAGTTCTCGGTTCACGGCGTGGGGAATATTATGAGGTGAAGAACGGCCTTGAGAAAGGTGAGTTGGTAGTTGTCAGGGGTAATTTTAAGATTGACTCCGCGATTCAGTTACAGGCACGACCGTCAATGATGAATCCCTATGCCGGAGCTGCCAAACAGAAGAATAACTCTTTGCCAAAGCTGTTCATCTCCCGGCTTGACCTATTGAATCAACATTTTGTTAAGTTTTCGAGAGAGGTACATAAGCTGGATGTAGCTCGATACCGTCCGGCTCTACAGAAGTTCAGCCATGCTTTAGCTGCCATCAGCAAGGACGGGCTGATGGAGGAAGATAAACTGAGCTGGCAGGAATTTGCCATGCTCCTCCAAAATGATCTGATCCTCCTTCAAGAGGCAAAAGGCGATCAAGAGATACTGCGGACTTATGCAGAATTTGCTGAACACTTCCAGCAGGTCAGAGAATATTTTGCCATCCAGGATGTTCCAGCAGCACAAGCCGCTTCACCGGAGCTACAGGCCAAGGTCGGCGAATTGCTCAAACGGTATCTTATTCTTCAACAAAATCTGGCCGCAGATAACGAGCAGGTTGCGCATGATTCGGCGGCGGCTCTTGTCCCATTAACGAAGAGCCTAGAAACTGCTCTTCAACAAACAGGAACAAAAGAGGCAGGAAATTTAGCCACCCGCTTACAAAAAGAAATGCAAAAGCTGGGAGCGGCAAAGAGCTTAGAAACGATTCGCACTGCCTTTTATCCCTACAGCCAAGCCGTGGTTGAAGCGGTGGAAACCTATGGTAGCAATGATCACACTTCTTGGTTTGTCCATTTTTGTCCAATGGCCTTTGGCAGCACCGGTGCTACTTGGCTAGCACCTTCAGAAGAGATCAATAATCCTTATTTTGGGGCTATGATGCTCCGCTGCGGTGAAGTACGCAAGCAGCTAACGCAGGAATGACATCAAGTCCACCAGCTCGCATCTTCAAGTTCGCCTTTCTCAGGAGCATCTTTCTTGACTGATTTAATTGATCTTCATCGAACGTTTACCCCGGCCAAAGAACTGCAAGACGAACAGGATGAGTTGGTTCAGTATTTCTGGGACCGCAACAAAACAGAACTGACTTGGGCCAAGCTGTATGAAAACGCCGTTAGCGTTGTTGTTGGCGAGGCAGGCATTGGTAAAACAAAGGAGTTTGAGAACGAAATTGTACGGCTTCAGAAGCAAAACGAGGCAGCTTTTTTTGTTGCGCTGAATCAGATTGCGACAAAATATGATTGGGAACTATGTGTAGGTACTGATTATACCGCATGGTCGAATTCATCTGATGTCGGATATTTCCTTCTTGATGCCATAGATGAGTCAAGGTTGGTCAGCCATGCTGCTTTCAAAAGGACACTTTTAATCGTGGCCGATAAATTACAACACTATCGGTCACGCATAAAAATCATCATTTCCAGCCGCTGGACAGACTGGGGACAAAAAGAAGTCCAAGAGGCGGTGTCTGACTTGCTGGTCAAGCAGATTGACCGTCAGGCCGAACCTTTTGTTGTCTCGCTTAATCCTCTTTCAAAGACTGAAGCAAAGCGTTTTGCGGCAGAAAAAAGTGTCGAGAATGACGCGGAATTCTGGCGTGCAATAGATCATGGCAATTACTGGCAGATGGCCACAAGGCCGCTTGATCTTGAATGGCTGATTGCTCTCTGGAATCAGAAGAAAAAGCTCGGCAAATATCTGGAGCTGATCAAGGGAAACGTAACTAATCGGCTTACGGAAACAAATCAGAATTACAAAACTGCCGATAAGTTCCTGCTCTCGCCGAAAAAGCTGCGGCGGGGCGCGGAAAAACTGGCTGCCGCAGCGGAGTTCTCAGGTCGCCACCATATCGCAACGGTTGCTGTGCCCAGAGACAACGAAGTTGTCCCGTCAGCCGTTCTGACTGATTGGAGCGAGCCGGAAATCATGCGCCTTCTTTCCTCAGCGATTTTTGACGAGGCAACCTATGGCCGGGTGAAATTTCATCATCGTTCTGTGCGGGAGTATCTGGCAGCCTGCTGGGTGAAGCGGCGGCTTGAGAAAGACTGGCCGGTGCAGGAGGCGATAGACCTTTTTGCTGCGGCCCCGTTCGGTGAACTCGTGCTGATTCCGAGCAGACGCTGGGCATTATGCTGGCTTGCGGCCATCAATGCACAAGTTCGGGAATGGTTGACGAACAAGTTCCCGGAAATGATCGCCTTTGATGGTGATCCTGAGTCATGGGATGAGCTTTTAGCCGACCGGGCTTTTGAAGCGTATCTTCAGCGTTTGAAAAATGGACTGCGAACTGACTGGCACAACGATGCCAGCGAATACTGGCGGTTGGGACGCAGGCTTTCTGCCGGTAAAATAGCCTCATTGCTTGCCGAGCCGAATCAGCCGGAATGGATAAAAACAAAGCTCTTCTTCTATGCCAAGTTTGCACGTTTAACTGATTGTGCAAAAGTTGCCTTCAGTATTTATCAAGATGAGGAGAAGTCGGACGGTGAACGGGGTTGGGCATTGGCAGTCTTGGAGGAAGTTGGCACGCTGGAACAACGTGCTGCAATCAAAGATGATCTGCTGTCCGGCAAGCTGACAACAAATGCGCTTATTGCGGCAGCACTGCCGGTCATTGACTGGAAAAGCCTGACTGTTAAGCAGTTTTCGGATATTTTCAAGGCTGTTGCTGATGAAAATTACTATAATTCCGGCCCGATGACGTACTGTGTTCAATACAGCTTGCTTCCTGCGACCGATGATATTAACTCAGCAGAATTACTTTTAAGTGCTCTTGTAGCTGTATTGCCTCAGCCAGCACCGGAAAAATGCTTTAACAGAAGAGCGGAGAAAGCGACATGGATTGCAAAAGTTCTTCCCCTCTGTTATGAACGCCTGCTTGATTTACTTCCAACGAATAGCGTCCAATACCCACAAATTTGCATTGATGCGGCTGAACATATTGAGAGTTTGAATTGTAATTCTCAGATATATCAGAAGTATGCGTTAGAAAAATTGTGGGATAATATCGCCAAACATTACAACCTTCGTTGGAAAATCGCTGTAGAATTGCCTGAATCAAAGCACAACTGGTATAAGAACTCTGATTGTCTTGTTACGTTTGATTGGGATGACTTATCTGAATTGACTCAACGGGCAAATGATCCGACTCTGACGGAATCGGAGCGTGACATTTGGTTTCACAATGCTTTTAACGTCGCTTTTTACACGCCAGCCACACTTCGTAAATCTTCGCGGGCAAAAGCCGTTCAAGCGTTATTAAACATTGACATTGGCCCGGAAAAAGCTGCAAGGCAGAAAGATATTGAAGCCTGCCGGAATGAGCATCTCAACTTCCTAAAAAAACAACGTGATTGGCAATTAGAAAGCAGGATGAAAAACAGAAAGGAACGGCAGGAAACTCTGAACACCAAAACCAATCTGTTGGCGGACATTAAAAATATACACAATGGTTCATGTAAAAAATACATAGCATATCTTGTCGATTATTCTTTCTACTATTCAACAGATCAGAGTAGGTCTCGAATTGATTTTGATTTGATCAAAAATGATTTTGGCCAAAAGATTGCAAATGCCTTCACTGATGGACTTAAAATTTACTGGAGAAATGAGGGGATATCCACTCCTGATATCTATAATGAAAATGGAACGGTTTACCGTAAGGAATGCTATCTCCTTGCCTCCGTAACAGCAGAAATTGAGGGCAATCCTGATGTGATATCCTCCTTCAGATATGACGAAATCACCCGCGCTGCACAATTAGCTGTCTGGGAGGAAAAATCCCTTTCTTGGTTTGAGCGACTTGCTGAAATCCATAACTCAGTGGTCTGCGAAGCACTGTATCCTTGGATTGAGAAAGAGGCAAAATCAACGAATCGATTTTCCAGCACAATCGAACTGGCTTTGCGATGTTCCAGTCAACTGCGCGCCAGACTGCTGCAACCGGTTATTCCGCTCATAAAAAATGGAGAAATTCAGAACGCAGAGCGGCTGTTCAATCTTATCAGGATATTGCGTGAAGACGGTTTGCTTTCTTCCGAGGACGTTGCTGAACTCTGCAAAGTTCAGGTTACGTTACCGGATGACAAAAATCTGAACGCAAATATGCGTTGGCTGCGTCTTTGGCTGGAAATAGATATAGTTGCTGCTTGGAACTGGTTTGAAGAACACCTGAAGGATATCGGAGAAAACGCGGACAAGCAGTTTGAGGAATTTATAAGGGCCACCGAACATGCGTCTGGCTATTGGATACAAATAAAGCCAGATAAACTTCAATATGCCGCTGATGTTCTTGTTAAGTTATCCAACCGTCTCAGTATGTATATTGCATCTGTAAAAAGTGATACCGCTGATAAAGATAACTACAATTTGCATTCTGTTGAATCAGTGCGAAATTACATCATCAACATGCTGGTTCAAACACCGGGCCATGCTGTCCACGATATTCTCACCAAATTAGTCGAAGAAGAAGCAAACCAAAAAATTCGTGATTGGCTTCTTGCAGAACAAACAAAACACGCCGCGCATACAGCACAGGAAGCAGCACTTATTGAGCCTGCCAAACTGCGCAGCCTTGGTTCAATATTTCAAACTGATCCGCAGAGCGAAGCGCAACTTTTTCAGCAGATTCTGGCCAGATTGAAGGAAATCAAAAAAGGCGTTGAGGAAGGGCCGTTCAGTGAACGATGTCTTTTTTGGTCAGGAATGCCTGAGAAGGATTTGCAACACTGGCTGGCCGCCAAGTTGCGAGATACACAGTATCGGCGTTTCAGTGTGCATCGGGAAGAGGAGCTTGATAACGACAAGAAATCGGATATTCAAGTAAGCTGCAAGCACGGCAACGTCTGCATTGAAATTAAGCCAGTTGACAAAAAACGTCAAAAATATTCAGCTAAATTTTTGACTAACGATACGTTGCAAAGGCAACTCGTTGGACAATATCTCAAAGGATACAACAGTCAACACGGCATTCTTGTGCTGTTCCGCCTTGATCAAAAACGTTGGAATATACCTGATGGCAAAAATGGGCAGCCATTTTCTGCGCTTGTCAATTATCTGCAACAACAGGCGGACAGCATCAAGGCATCGTCGGCAAACGTGCAGGAGCTGCATGTCATCGGCATTGACTGTGTTGCTCCAAAAAAAACGAACAGTTCATCTGATAAAACATCATGAATCCTCCAAAATAATCGCCTCTCTTGTCAGCGCGATTATCCACTTCTGTCTGTCGCATCTCTAGGAAATGCGCCGCAAACTCAGTGCTGGTGGATGGCATCCTAAACATCGGCGAGAACCAGCAGAGCTTGAACATCTTCCTGATCGATATGAGTTTTAGAAAAAGATAACAATATCGATAATCATACTGATTTTACACGTCAAAATATTTAGTTTTGAAGTTTGATGTCACCAAACAAAAAAATCTTGAATTTAACACACCATGTATTATGTCCAACTTTTAGGATTTCTCGCTGCCGTTCTCATGTTCTCCACTTTTTATATGAAGAACATGATTCCGCTCAGAATTATCGGGATGGCCAGTAATGTCGCATTCATCCTGTATGCAAGCAATGCAGAACCAAAAGTATGGCCTCTGCTTGTGCTGCATATCGTTCTGCTACCAATGAATTTTCTTCGTCTTATCCAGATGCTTAGGTTGATTCAGCAGGTACGCCGGGCTTCGGAAGGGGATATGTCCTTTGAATTTATGATCCCACACATGAAAAAAGAATCTTTTAAAGAAGGAGATGTTATTTTTCACAAGGGGGACCGAGCAGAAAAAATCTATCTACTCAAATCAGGGCATCTCATGGTAGACGAACTAGATCTTGCGCTCCGTCCAGGTGAGATATTTGGTGAGATGGGGGTCTTTGCGCATGAGCAAGTGCGCAGTGCTACATTGCGCTGCAAAACAGATGTGGAATTACTCGTGATGACAGACAAGCAGATTCGCCAGCTTTATTACCAAAATCCAGACTTTGGTTTCTATTTGATCCAATTACTCCTGAAACGCTTTGCCCACAATGAAATAAAGGCAGTAAAATTTATTGCGCCGCCGGTTGGATGAAAAAACGGCCAAAGTAATGAAGCAAGATAAGGGGATTTAAGGCATATCTTCGTTCTCATTGGCAACAAAGACAAGAGCGGCACCAGAAACTAAGGCTTCAGCGGTTTTCCGGCGAGCAGAGGTGACGAGACGTTGTACTGTCCCTCTGGAAATACCCATTTTTTCTCCAGCTTGCTCTTGAAAAAGTCCTTCCAGATCACAGAGCCGAAGAGCCTCTAACTCATCATGCTGTAGCTGAATCTGTTTTAACTGCCGTAAGGGAATACCATTAGGCTTAAAGACTTGGCCAGCGAGAAAGCCGCCTTCGCAGCAGCGTTTTTTGCGGGGGCGTGGTGACATAGTATATAAAAAATTAAGAGGGCGGATGGTCAAGACGCTGCCATCCGCCAAGAAGAATCAGTGGTGACAGTTACCATCCCCTTTGCAGGTCTGGTCAGTCCGCATCATGGGAAATTTACCTGCAATAAGACCATTGGCAGCCGCGCCAACATTCTCTAAGCTGTTCTGATCAGCGTAATATACATCAATACCAGCAGCAGCAAAAGCCTGCATAGGCCGTGCGCCAATACCACCGACCACAATGGCCTGCACACCATTGTCGCGCAGCAAATTAACTGGTTCTAAACAACCACCCGCACTGTGTTCCACATTACTGACTGTATTCACAGAAGAAATTTTTCCCTCCTGAATATTGATCAGGGTGAATAAGTCGCAGTGACCAAAATGAGCGGAAATTGGTGCAGTCAGGCCGCCAGGATTGTCAGATGGTATTGCAAGGGTAAGCGATGTGCTCATATTTTTCACTCCTATTAAATGATTTTTTTCATAACGAAATTTACAGCGAAAGTCAAGCAGTGCTTGTTTATGCTCTTTTCAAACATATGCACATATGTAATGCTTTCTCTCGCCTGCTGTCAAGAAGGAATTAAAGAAAATGGAGCTGCGAAAAAACTGTCCTGCACATGGACAAGGAGCTGTAGATGGTGTATTTTGGAGAAACTCATCATATTTGTCCGAGCCAGAAATGGCACACGGAGCGAACCATGTATCTGGTTCCGCACTTTATATATTCCATTCATGCGCATTCAATTTTTTTTCCCTGTTTCTGTTCAGCACGTTAAGCGAACAGTCTTCTCTGTCGTTTTACTTTTACTCTTTTGCCAGCCTGCGTGGCCAGCTACCAGTCGTCAACCAGCTATCACAGATATTCTGCTCAGTTCCTCGCACAAAAGTCTGCTCCTTTCTGCTACTGTGCAAAACTGTTTTACTGAGGACATGCTTGAAGGTGTGCATAATGCCATCCCTGTCACCTTTCGCTTTTATCTTGATCTGCGCCGAGTTCGCAACTATTGGTTCAATGAGCGCATTATGAAACAGGTTGTTAATCATACCCTCAGTTATGATCCGATTAAACAGGAATATCAAGTAGCTTTTTCTGAAAAAGATCGACCTGAAACTACCAGATCGCTCGAAGAGGCTAAAAAAATGATGGCAGAGCTGCATGAGATCAAACTGCTTCCTTTAAGCAAACTTCTTACCACAGAAAAATACGCTCTTCATATAAAAACTACTTTGGCAGAAAATACCCTGCCTTTAAGCATCCATTCCATTATTCCCTTATTTTCACTCTGGAATTTTGAGACCGACTGGCGGACTGTTGAATTTACGTATTAACTGCCTTCTCACTGCAACCTGATGCTTAGTCCTGAGCAGCAAAAACGTAAACAGCGGCTGACTCGGTATGTCATTATCTTATGCCTGCTGCTCATCCCTCTGCTGATCTGGCTCCAGCGGCGGCTGCTTCAGGGCGATTTGAATTTGCCGGTTTCTAGCACGGTACTGATCTTTGCCCTGATCAATATCAACGGGCTACTCCTCCTGCTGATGCTCTACCTGATTCTCCGCAATTTGGTAGAATTGATTTTTGAGCGGCGTAATCGGATCATCGGTTCTCGGCTGCGGACTAAACTTGCAGCGGCCTTTGTTTCTTTATCCATTATCCCGACCACTGTTCTGTTTTTTTTCGCCCTTGGTTCAGTCTCTACCTCTATGGACTATTGGTTCAATAGCAATGTCGAGGAATCGTTAGAGTCGTCGCTGAAACTGGCGCAGGAGCTTTTTCAAGAGACGGAAAATCGGGCGACTAACATGGGCAAGCAGATTGCTTTGCTGTTAGAAAATGTTGATATAACTTTAAGTGATAACAGTGGCATTCAGCAGCTTTTTAACAGCACTTTGGCCCTAGTTCCCACCGGCTCTCCAGATGCTTTGATTTTGATTGATGCTCATCTAAAGCTACGGGTGGCAGTTAAAGGTGAACGACTAGCTTCTGTAGCCTTACCAGATATACCTACCGAAGCTCTACGCCGGTCAGCCATGAGCGGCAGTCCAGAAATTCTCACTCGCCAAGTGAATGTCGGCGAGCTGGTGCAGGCAATTATGCCTGTACATATGAAAGACCGGAATAGGGCTTTTCTGGTTACTAGCCTGCTTATTCCAGCAGATAAACTGGCTCTGATGCAGTCAGTTTCGCAGGGAATCACGGGCTATAAACAGCTTGTTTTACTCAAAGCACCGATTAAACTGAGCCTAATCATCATGCTCCTGATTATCACTTTGTTGATTATCTTTGGGGCAATTTGGTTTGGTTTTTATATTGCTCGTTCCATGACCAGCTCGATTAACAAGCTGGCTGAAGCTACGCAGCGGGTTGCGAGCGGTGAATTGAATTTCACCATTGTCAAGGATTCAGACGATGAGATGGGCCTGCTGGTTGATTCTTTCAATTCGATGACTTCCGATCTTCTCGCCAGCAATCGTGAGCTGGCTGAAGCGCATCAGGCCCTTCAGCAATCCAATCTCATTTCCGAGCAGCGGCGACGCTATCTGGAAACTATCCTGAGAAATGTGGCGGCGGGGGTTATTGCTATTAACGAGCAGCATCATGTCACGATCATCAACCCTTTTGCAGAACAACTCTTGCGTTTGGATATCGGTCAGTTTTTGAATCGTGATTTTCACGAGATACTACCGCTCTCCCATGCTGCTGTGCTGGAACAATTTTTCAATGACTTGCGTGAGTCTGGTCAGCGTTCAATTGAGCGACATCTGAGCCTAACTGTACGCAAAGGCGAGACCTACTCACTCTTGGTCAATATTACCCGTCTGCTGGACGACCAAGAGCGACCTATTGGTTATGTTATTGTTTTTGACAATCTGACCAAGTTGGAAAAGGCCCAGCGGCTGGCTGCTTGGCAGGAGGTTGCACGTCGTATTGCTCATGAAATCAAAAATCCACTCACACCGATTCAGCTCTCTGCCCAGCGGCTGCGCAAACGCTATTTGGAACGCATTGGTAATGACCAAGATATATTTGACAAATGCACGGCTACGATTATCAGTCAGGTAGATGAAATCAAAAGATTAGTCACAGAATTTTCTGATTTTGCCAGAATGCCACGTATAAAGAAACAAGTGGCTGATATTGCTGCGCTGGCGGCTGACACCTTGATTTTATACCGCGAGGCGCACAAACATATTAATTTTCAACTCGAACAGATTGAGATTCCATCTTTTTCTTTTGATCCAGTGCAGATTCGACGGGTACTGATCAATCTTTTGGACAACGGAGTTAGTGTACTGGGACACGGTGGTCAGATTGGAATAGTGCTTTCTGTGAACGAGGAGCAAAAAACGGTTGCTATCACCGTCAGCGACAATGGCCCAGGTATTCCAGAAGAGGTCAAACGACGACTTTTTGAACCTTATTTCTCTACCCGGAAATCTGGTACTGGTCTTGGGCTGGCTATTGCTAATACCATTGTTGCAGAACATAACGGCAGCATTCAAGTGCGGGATAATGTTCCATCCGGTACCGTAGTGACTGTAGAATTGCCTCTTATATAAAACTATGCTATCAGCAATATTGGTTATTGACGACGAAAGTGCAATTCGCGAATCTTTGTCTGGAATCTTAGAGGATGAAGGCTTTCAGCCCGTAACAGCCTCCTCTGCCGAAGAAGGCTTGACTGTACTATCGCAAAAGGATATTCATTTAATTCTTTTAGATATTTGGCTACCTGGCATGGATGGCATCGAGGCACTGAAGCAGCTTCGCCAAGACTGGAGCGAAATTCCGGTGATCATGATTTCTGGACACGGTACTATTGAAACTGCGGTGCAAGCCACTCGGATAGGAGCTTTTGATTTTATTGAAAAACCACTTTCTTATGACAAAGTCATATTATCTGTTACGCAAGGCTTACGTGTAGCGCAGCTAGAACGAGAAAACCGTCTGCTGCGCGAAGCCTCTACCGGGTCTTGCCGAATTACTGGCAACTCCTCGGTAGTGCATCATCTGCGACGGCAAATTGAGCGGGTCGCGCCCACAGATGCTTCCGTGCTGATTCTTGGTGGACATGGCACTGGTAAGGAATTAGCAGCGCAAGCTATCCATCAGCATTCAGCTCGTGCTGCCCGGCCAATGGTGGCAATTAACTGCGCCGCGATTCCAGAAGACCTGATTGAGTCTGAGTTATTTGGCTACGAGAAAGGAGCCTTTACTGGTGCGGATAAGGTCAAACAAGGCAAGTTTGATCAGGCGGATGGGTCCACCCTTTTTCTTGATGAAATAGGCGACATGAGCCTGAAAAGTCAGGCCAAGGTCTTACGTATCCTGCAAGAACGGCAATTTGAGCGAGTAGGTGGCGGTAGAATAGTTGAAGTAGATGTGCGCATTATCGCGGCCACCAATAAAAATTTGGAGCAGGAAATCAGCGAAGGCAATTTCCGGGCCGATCTCTTTTATCGGCTTAATGTGATTCCTCTGCGGATGCCGGAACTCAAGGAGAGGCTAGAGGATATTCCGTTGCTGGCAGCAGATTTTCTTCGTCAATTTCTGCACAAGGGTTTAGGGGAAAAGCAATTTGCAGATAGTGCCTTAGCCATGCTTATGCGCCATTCGTGGCCTGGCAATATTCGAGAACTCCGCAACATGGTTGAACGCTTGGTAATCATGACTCCAAGTCAACTCATCACTGCCGAAGATGTGGCTCTGTTTCTCCAACCAAGCACATTACGTCCTCCACCAGCGGTCTGTCTGCCTGCTTGGAATCATCTTGGTTTTAAGGAGGCGCGGCAGCAGTTTGAACATGACTATCTCTGTAAAAAACTGGCGGAGAACAACAGCAATGTTTCAAAGACTGCTGAAAAAATCGGCCTTGAACGCAGTCATCTTCATAAAAAGCTCAAAGCCTTGGGTATCAAGACCACAGAAGAAGGGTAAGATATTGGTAGTGATCTTAAATCTGTTGAGTTTTTATTTCATCAACAGTATCCGCCAAGGCTGGTCGGTGAATTGCGGAGGCTGTTTTGCAATGGCGTTGCCATTCAAGGTGACTGCGGCACCCACTGAGAATGCCCTGCCGTCGAGCCGGGCACCGGGCTGGAGCGTAATTGCCGCCGCTGCAAGCATATCTCCTTTAAAGACAGCGTTTAATCCCAGAGAGGCTGCGCTGCCGACTTGCCAAAAGACGTTGCAGGCTTTGGCACCGTTGAGCAAAATCACCTGACCATTGTTTGCCACGGTGAGCGTGGATGCCATCTGGAATATCCAAACCGCATTCGAGTCGCCTTGGGCATCGAGCGTGAGATTCCCTGTCACAGCAAGCGAGGACGGCGATTTATAAAGGCCGGGAGCTAAGGTCTGGCCGCCTATGTCTGCGGTGGCTGAGGCCGCGCCGGGTCGTCCAGCAGCATCATTATACGCGATGGTTAAATCAGCCATCGCCTGAGTTGCAACCGCATCATTCACGTGTATCTCCCCCTTCACTATTACAGGAGGAGTGCCGCGATCAAAGGCAATGCCGGGCGATATCCCAACATCGCCAGCAATCGTGCCACCGCCTGTTGGATTAGTGATTGTGTTGAAAGCAATCACCGCGAAAGAGCGGGCCGAGCCGAGATTCACTGGTGCTTGGCCTGCCCTTGCATCTTGGCGCGAAAAGAATAAAGCAGCCGCAAGGCCAAGACCCATGAACATCCATTTCGCTCTCTTCGCCATCAGGAGCGGAGTATATATTTTTTGCATTAGGCGTTCTTTATCTCTCTACGATGTTCTCATTAGGCGAGATTATTCTTTATTCATCAGTAAGATCCGCCAAGGTTGGTCGGTGAACTTTCTGGGCGGCAACACAAGTGTATTGCTGTCCAAAGTGACAGCAGCATTCCGTGCTAACGCTCTGCCATCCAAGGTTGCGCCAGTCTGCACGGAGATAGCCGTCATCGCTAAGATGTTCCCTTTTAGGCGGGAAGTCGTTCCCAAAGTTGCTGAACTGCCAACCTGCCAAAAGACATTGCGGGCCTGCGCCCTGCCTGCCAGAATCACCCCGTAGCCATTGCCCACGGTAAGTGTGGTCGCCATTTTGAATATCCAGACCGCATTCGGATCGCCGCCCGCATCAAGCGTAAGATTACCCCCTGTGATTTGCAGCCAGCCCGATGTGGTTGTATAGAGGCCAGGTGCCAAGGTCTTGCTACCTAACTGTTCGTCGGCCAATATGACGACACCTGTTGTCCGTCCGGCGGCATCGTTATAGGCTGTGGTCAGGTCGGCTTGGGCCTGTTTTGCGATAGGAAGAGCCAAATATACCTTCCCGTTTACTATTACGGGCGGAACTCCTTCTATAAAAGAACTGCCTGTCCATACCCCGACATCTCCGTTGATCGTGCCGCCTCCGGTGCTGGTGACTGCGGTACCGGCCAGAATTGCGAAAGAACCAGCCGAGCGCAAGTCAACAGGCAACTGCCCTGCCTCTGCTTGGTGTTGGCAGAACAAGAGGGTCAGGACGAGACCAAGCAAAGGTCGTTTTCCTTTCTCCGCTATCAGCAGCCATAGATTCATTTTTGCTTGTTGTAGAATTTCAAATAAGCCTATGAGACATGGTTTGCATAAATAAATGACATGAAACAAAGTTAGTCCCTATCAATGGTGATATTTTCCTTACTACCGCTATTAGAAACTGCAAGCATTACGCCAAGGCCGATAACAATAACCACTCCGATCACGGTCCATGTCATGCCAATACTGGCTATGACTCCCAACTTCCAAAGTGCAGCAACAATGCCGCCAATTAAAATTATATAACCAAAAAGATAAAAACTTGTCCATTTCATAACAAATATCCTTCTTTGAAAGAAATATATGGAATTTTTTTTGAAAAATGAATTCGGACGCAGATACCGCGAAAGAAAAAGAATACCTTATTGCTTTGATTCTTTTCTCTCTCGGCATCATTGTCATAGAGATGACAACTGTGTATCAGCAGCTTTGATCAACTGATCAAAAACTATTTCCTACACCACACGTCGTCCCTGAATAATTCTGAACAGCACCACGATAACAGCAACAAGCAGCAGAAGATGAATAAAGCCGCCCATTGTGTAGCTAGTCACCAATCCTAATGCCCATAAAATCAATAGTATTACTGCAAGAGTCCACATATATTTCTCCTTTCAGGTTTCATGCTGCGCTTCATCTGTTTAGTATCTCGCGCACAAATGCGCCGGTATGAATTTCAAACTCTCCGAGAGTAAACACGACACCCTGCTGCCTCGGCTCATATACCTCCACATACACATTATTAGGCCGGTTTTTAGGACGTTCGAGGAGCCATGCACCACGAGGAGGCTTTTGGCCACATCTGATTCGAGAAGACCGATGACGGTTTGGGTACCAAATGCGGCATTCGCCAAGCCGAGGATAGTGCTTTGCCCCGATGTTCAGATGCTTATAGCCGTGTTTGTGGAAGTACGAGCCTCGCCCTTCTCGCCTCTTATTCTTTTGCTGATATCGAGACCGCTTCTTGTTCTTTTGTTGATACTGACGATACGTCTTGTTGCTTTGCTGGTATTGAGGCACTTGGATGGAATTATTATACTTATGCCCTCTCTCTCTCGTGGAGCCTTCATCCGTAAAAACAACAATGAAACAAAAACATGCTGCGACAACAGAGCAAAACTTCACAAAACGTGGTATGTGCATAGTGCCTCCTTATAAAATAAATCGTTGGAACAGAATTAATATGTTGCATATTCTGAACAAACCAACAGGCTATTATTCAACCTTTTCGACAGTCATCTCATTTTTCACGCTAGAGACCCCCTGAATATCAGAAACTATTTTAGTGAACAAAGACTTTTCCGCATCGTTTTTGGTAATGCCGGTCAACGTCACTTCACCATCGTTGGTTACAATTTTAGTGTTGACATATCTGGTCGAATGATGGGTCAACAGTGCCATCCTGACCTGAGCAGTGACGGATGCATCGTCAATTTTCTCACCCAGCGTTTGCTGCGCCGGTTCAGGAGCCGCTGCTATCGTCATCTCGTTGCTTACCTCTTTTACTCCATCAATATCTTTGGCATATTCTGAGGTGAGTTCTTTTTGCGCCTGACTGTCAGCCTCACCTTTTAAGGTTACAATGCCTTCTTTGACACTGACATCTGTCCCAATGGCATTCACATTGCTATGATACATGAGTACTCCTTTCACCTTCATGCCGATCCAGATGTCGGATTTTTCATCATGAGGTTCTCCTGTAATCTCAATGCGATTATCAACGCTCTTGATGTCGGGCAGGGCTTCGACGATGTTATATGCGAGGAGCTTGTCGTTTTCGCCAGACACGCTGCCCGACAGTGTAACCGCGCCGTCGCTTGAGCTGATCTTGACGTTTTCATCCTTCAGATATGTTTTGTAAATAAAGCTCTTCTCGAACATAGACTCAATGCGGTCATCTATCTCAGACGCTATTGCAGGGATGCTGGTCGCTAACAGAGCGACTGTAAGCGCAGTCGCTGTCAAAACTGTAACATACATTGTTTTCATTGCTCTTTGTCCTTTTCTGCTCTTGTCATCCAGCTTATGCTGACAGAGGCAGGCGAACCGCCTACCTCTGTTGCGTTATTCTTTCACGCCGAATTGGTTATGCCTGCTTTCCAGGAATCTTCTCAGCCTTCCTGTTGGATGAATCTTTATTTTTATCTTTATCCTTCTTGTGGTAGTCATGATTCTTCTTGTCATCGCCATCATGATTATTCTTCTCTTTCTGAGAGTCGCAACCTGTCTGGCAATCACCTTTGTTATTTCCTGTATTCTCGCTCATTGCTATTACCCTTTCCTACTTTTTGCGGACTTGCTTGAGGAAACTGACAAAATTGCCTAATTCTCTTCACTTGTCCTTTCATGCTGAATCCATCATTCTTGCAGCGCAGGAATCTTCTCAGCCTTGCTTTCGGCTGAATCTTCGCTGCTGTCTTCTGTCTTCACCTCTTGATGGCCAGTTCGCTTCCGAGTGGTATAACAAATCCTGCTTTTCACAACAGATGCCTTGTTCTTTCTTTTTGGTTTTTCGCTATCCATCCCAACAACTCCTTTCCTACTTGCTGAAGGAGGCAGAAAAAATCACCAGCCCCATTCGCTTATCTTTTTACACTGAATCCATTACGCTCACAGCCCCAGCGTATCCTCGGTCTTGCCGACCTTGTCTTGAATCTTGCCTAACAGTTTTTCTTTTTTACCCTCATATTCCAGCTCTTTGTTGCCAATTAGCCTTCCAGTAACTTCTTTGATCTTTCCAGTTGCTTGATGGAATTTTCCCTCTGCCCGATTTTTTAGACTTGGATGCTCATTCATTGCGACTTCTCCTGTGCTTTGATTTCTTGCCATACATGCTAGTGGTGACGGCTTCAACACCGCGCCGAAGGCCGCCGATGACTGCGGCCAGCTGAAACAGGGTTTCCTCGATTCCCGGCTTGACCTCTGACTGAAACGCTTTCATCCAAGCCGCCATGTCATGGAAGGTTTCGATGCTGTCCTCAACCCGTTCCGTCTGCTCATGAATGGACTGAACAAGACTCTTGACCTCACTGGAAATCAAATCAACTTCACGGCTGACCGAAGCAAGCATTTTCTCAGCCTCTCGCGCAGCACGGCGAACCTGAACAAGGGCAAGAATCTCAAAAAAAGCCCTCATCACCATGACCACCGCGATGACCGTGATGCTGATTGCCAGCAGTATTTCCAGAGGTTCAGACACGAATCTCAGTTTTTCTTTTCTTCACGGGCAAACATTTCTTTCACTCGCAGGCGAGCCTCTACAAGATAGCGTTCCGCATCCTTCTTCATAGTCTCTGCCTTATGCTCGGCTTCCTCAATGATATCTTTTGCCTTGGCACTGACATCCGTGTACATTTCCTTGGTGTCATCTATGGCCTCGCTGCCTTTTGTCCTGAGATCAGCCCTCAGTTTTTTTCCCGATTTCGGGGCGAGGAAAATACCTGCCAATGCGCCCAGCGCACTGCCCATTAAAAAAAACAGCGCAAAATGACTAGGGTGTTTTTCATATTCTGACATAATCTTCTCCTTTCTTTTCTGCTGGCCGTTAAATCGTCTGCGGTTCATAAAACCAACTGTTATTCTTCTTGTTCGATAATTACTGTAGCACCTGAGCCTTTTTTGCCAGTTGCTCCGGTGTTACCGGTATTTCCAGTCCTTCCTGTGGCTCCGGTGGCACCTGTATAACCAGTATCCCCAGTATCTCCTGTGTTGCCTTGGTTGCCTTGCGCTCCGGTGGCACCTGTATAACCAGTGTCTCCGGTTTCACCGGTGTTGCCTTGGTTTCCCTGTGCTCCTGTTGCGCCTGTATAACCGGTATCTCCCGTATCTCCGGTATTACCCTGATTTCCTTGCGCTCCTGTTGCGCCTGTGTAACCAGTGTCGCCAGTTTCACCGGTGTAGCCAGTATTACCGGTGTTACCGGTATTGCCAGTGTTACCAGTCTTTCCCGTTGGCCCGGCAGGGCCAGTGCAGGCAATGAGCGAAGCTGCAAGGAACAAGCTGACAAACAACGCAGCACTTCTGGCTGCTATTTTTGAATATCTGGTAATAGGTGCTGAAATGACATTGTTCTTTTTCACAGTAGTTGATCCCCTTTGCAGATGTAATCAGCAGTGAAGTTCATTGCTGAGATCTTTTTTTGAACCAGCCCGGAATTCAGAGAAACCTCCACGAGCTGCCAACATGTCTGCTGACCGCTCAAACGTCCGCAGTTCATAAACTCTTCTTATTCTTTTTTGATAATTACTGTAGCACCTGAGCCTTTTTTGCCGGTGTCTCCGGTGTTACCTTGGTTGCCTTGCGCACCATCAGCTCCGGCTTTACCGGTATTGCCTGTGTTACCAGTATTGCCGGTGTCTCCAGTGTCTCCGGTGTTACCTTGGTTACCTTGCGCACCGTCAGCTCCAGCTTTGCCGGTATTTCCAGTGTTACCAGTATTGCCGGTGTCTCCGGTATCGCCGGTGTTGCCTTGGTTTCCTTGCGCTCCTGTATAACCTGTGTCTCCTGTTTTACCGGTATTACCGGTATTACCGGTATTGCCGGTATTGCCGGTGTTACCGGTGTTACCGGTGTTACCGGTCTTCCCCGTCGGCCCGGCAGGGCCAGGGCCATTGCAGGCAATCAGCGAAAGCGCCAAGAATAAACTGACAAACAACGCAGCACTTTTGGCTGCTATTTTTGCATAGCTGGTGACAGGTGCTGAAATAACATTGTTCTTTTTCAAAGTAGTTGCTCCCCTTTGCGGATGTAATCAGCAGTGAAATTCATTGCTGATATCTTTTTTTTGAACTTCCTTGCCAATATGTTTTCTATGGCAGTATCAAATCGCAAGGATATGACTGCTATTGCAGGATGGAGGCCAGCTTGCTGGATAAATAAAAAGCTGTTGTATAAAGAGGAGTTGCGTGATGCTTGGAGCAAAAAAAGAAGATACTAGAGCGGTGCTGGCCTCAATATTTGGCCGAAAACCTTGCCATGTTGAGGGGCAATGGAGGAGAGAGAACCGAGCGGTGCTGAAAAACGGATGATCAGGTTTGGGGGCGATGTATTCCGAGCTTGTGCATTCGTGCCCGCAAAGTACTGGCGTTGATGCCAAGGATGACAGCAGCACCGTCCTTACCTTCAATGCGCCATCTGGTTTCAGAAAGAATTTTCATAATTTGATTCCGTTCGGTCTCTTCCAGCGTCCGCTCATCAGACGATGCGGTAAGGGAAAAATAGGACATAATCTTCAGCTCATCGGTCAGATACAGCACCGGGCCGGAACAGAGAATCACCGCCCGCTCAATAACACCTTCCAGCTCGCGGATGTTGCCTGGCCAAGGGTACTCTTGCAATGCCTTGATCGTTTCTTTGCGGACAGAAGTGATGTTTTTCCCCAGCTTTTTGGCATACCGCTCGGCAAAGGCATGGACCATCAGCGGAATGTCTTCTTTCCGCTGCCGCAGGGGCGGCACTGTGAGAGGGAACACATTGAGCCGATAATACAGGTCTTGGCGGAATCTGCCCTTGCTGACCTCTTCCTCAAGATTGCGGTTGGTGGTGGCCACGAGCCGCACATCCACTTTGATGGTGCGGGACGATCCCAGCCGTTCAAACTCGTTATGCTGGATGACGCGGAGCAGTTTTGCTTGCAGTTCAAGCGGCAGCTCGCCGATCTCATCCAAGCAGAGGGTGGAGCCGTCGGCAATTTCAAAGCGACCCAACTGTTTGCTGTCAGCCCCGGTGAAAGCCCCTTTCTCGCGGCCAAACAGTTCGCTTTCAATCAAATTGCTAGGCAGTGCAGCGCAATTGACCGTGATTAGCGGACGTTCTCGGCGCGGACTCATGTCGTGAATGGCAGCGGCGATCAGCTCTTTGCCGGTGCCGGTCTCGCCGAGGATCAGCACCGTGGTGCTGCCGGGCGCAACCTGCTCGGCCATGCGGAGAACATCCTTGAGACCGCTGCTTTGTCCGATAATTCGGTTGAATTGATACTTCATCCGCAATTCCCGGCGGAAGAAAAGATTCTCAGCATCAACCTGTTCTTTCAACAGGCTGATTTCAGCAAGAGCGGTCTGAAGTTCAGCAGTCCGCTCCTCCACCCGCTGCTCCAGTTCGGCACCGGCTTGCTGCAAAGCGGTTTCAATCCGTTTCCGTTCGGTAATGTCGCGGATGTTGCATTGAATCACTTCATCTTGACCGGCCTGATAAATATTGCTGACAAACTCCACCGCAATCAGCCGTCCGTCTTTAGTCTCCAGCGGCAGATCATTGTAGCGGACATACCTTTTTTGCTTGAGTTCGGAAAACGCGGCCTTGGAAGCCTCAATATCTTTGAACGCCCCGATCTCCCAAAGATTTCTTCCTAAGAAATCCTCACGGGAATACCCCAGCATTTCCGTCAAAAAAGGATTCACATCGGCAATCTTCCCGGTCTCGGCATCAAGGATCAGGATGCCGTCTCTGGCCGCTTCAAAAAGCCGCCGATAACGGATTTCGGAAGATAACATGCGTTGTTCGCTCTGTTCCATACTGTCTCGGGTTGTTCGCTCTGTTCCATGCTGTCTCGGATGAAAGAAAGTAGCAGCTCTGTGCGTCTTCTCACGCGCTAATGCGACCGAAGCTGCGAACAATTTTGTTAAAAGTGCCGCCTATCTTTTTACTAACACGTCTTCTCTCGTTAAAATGAGACCTCAGTTTAATAAATTATGCGTTCACTTTCTTTCCATCACTCTTCATTTCGTTACAATGACAGGCGAGAGGAAGAAAGCGAGGTCTTGCTTTCTTCCTCTGACAAGCCATAGAAAGAAAATGACGACCAAGTTTCTTTCTGACACTGCTCATTTTATTCAACTGAGGTCTCAGTTTGTTAAAATGGCTCGTCAGTTTTAAAAGATGACCGCCTATTTTAAGAAAAGCACGAGCCAATTTTAAAAAAGGGCAGGCCATTACCTACCCCTGCTCGTGCATTATCCGTTCTTCTTGGCAAAATCGGCCATGAACTCAACCAATTTCTGCACACCTTCCAGCGGAAAGGCATTATAGATTGAGGCCCGGCAACCGCCCACAGAACGATGGCCTTTTAGTCCGTCCAGACCAAGCGCAGCCGCCTCTTTGACAAACTGAGCTTCCAGCTCGGCAGTCGGCAGATTGAAGGCAATGTTCATCAGTGAGCGGCACTCCTTCTCAGCATGGCCTCGGTAAAAATCGGTTGCATCAATTGCCTGATAAACTAAGGCCGCTTTCTCCTCGTTGCGCTGCTCCATCGCTGCTAAACCGCCCTGCTCCTTGAGCCAGCGCATGATCAAGCCCACGCAGTAAATCGGGAAAGTCGGCGGGGTGTTGAACATTGACCCCTTGTCTGCATGGGTTTTGTAGCGCAGCATTGACGGCACAGGGGCTGGGCAACGATCCAACAAATCTTCCCGGATAATGACAATGGTCACACCGGCAGGCCCCATGTTCTTCTGCGCGCCAGCGTAGATGATGCCGAATTGAGAGACATCCACAGGCCGGGACATGATGTCCGAGGACATATCGCTGACTAACATGCAGCCTTTGTCTGGAAATGTCGGGAAGCGGGTGCCATAGATGGTGTTGTTTGAGCAGCAATGCAAATACTCGGAATTAGCAGCTACCTCGTATTCATCGTCAGTCGGCACATGCTTAAACAGGTTTGCTTCATCCGTGTACGCCACGTCAATCGAACCAAAGAGCTTGGCTTCTTTGATGGCCTTGCCTGCCCAAACTCCAGTGTTCAAATAGGTGGCTTTTTTGCCCGGCCCAAGCAGATTCATCGGCACCATGAAAAACTGGGACGAAGCCCCGCCTTGCAAGAACAGCACCTTGTAGTTGGTAGGCACAGCCAGCAGCTCGCGGATCAGGGCCTCGGTTTCATCAACAACAGCGATGAAATCTTTAGACCGGTGGCTCATCTCGATCAGACCCATGCCTTTGCTGTTAAAATTGACAATGTCTTTGGCTGCCTGCTCCAGCACAGGATAGGGCAGCACGGCTGGGCCGGGACTGAAGTTGAAGATTCTTTCTGGCATGGTGGTCTTTCGATCTCCTTTTGAAATAATAAGGGAACGTAGGGGCGAAATTTTTTTTGCCCTTACTGGCGCAACGACTCATACAGGACTATACCGGCACTCATGGCCAGATTGAGGCTGCGAATATGCGGATTGGTATAACAGCGGGCTGGATGAAGCGCAAGGATTTCTTCTGGCAGTCCCTTGGTTTGCGGACGAAAACTAAAGCAGTCGCCCAGCACGAAGGCCGTGTCTCTGCAATGAATGTCTGGTTGCTGCTGTTTTTTCAAAAAAATTGACAAACAAGTCTGTTTTCCCTTTTAATTGAAGAACAGAAGCAAGCTGCATTGTAACAGACAAAAATAACCGTCTATTTTGGAGACACAGAAGATGAAAAGACCATATTTCCTTTTGCTGACGAGCGGTTTCTTTCTGCTGCTCTGTTTGGCCGGCCCTCTTGCTGCTCAGGATCAGGCGACATCACGCAGCGTGGAAGGGCGAGAGCAGGCCGTTGATGCGCAAGTCGTCATCAATCAGATCGATACCTCTGCTTTCCCGAAAGTGACGCTGTTTGCTTCGATCACCAAAGACGGCGTGCCGCTCAAAGGCTTGAGCGCAGGCGATTTCCGCGTCCGCGAAGATGAAATTGATCAGGAGCCGATCACTGTGGTTCCCAAGCTCACCCCGCTGAATGCGGTTGTCGCTCTTGATACCAGCGGCTCGATGAAACAGCGCATGGCTGATGCTCAGTCCGCTGCCAAGAACTTCATTAAGATGCTCAGTCCTGAAGATACAATTCAAGTGGTTAGCTTCGCCCGCGAGGTGAAGGTTCTTGCTTCAGACGGCGGGCGCGAAAGTGCCGAAGCAGCAATTGACACTGCTGCCGCACGGGGCGACACGGCTCTGTATGATGCGCTCCATGCTTCGGTCGAGATGCTGAAGGACAAGCCGGGCCGTAAGGCGGTCACGCTCTTGAGCGACGGGGCTGATGACGATGGCGCAGGCAGGCAGTTGAGCAAACATTCTGTTGAGGACGTGCTACGGCTGGCCCGCGAGGTCAATGTGCCGATTTACACTGTCGGAGTCGGCACGGAATTGGACGAGGCGGTGCTGAAGAAAGTCGCGGATGAGACGGGCGGCGCGAATCTCATCACACCGCAGCCGGAGCAGCTCAAGGAGCTGTATGCGAAAATCGGCGAGCAGTTGGCAGGACAGTACAGTATCCAGTACACTTCCAATCTGCCCGGTGACGGCAGCGAGCATCGGGTGCAGCTCAAGCACAAGGATGCTGTCGGCGCAAAGGAATACAAAGCACCGTTGAAGACGGAAGCTAAAGCAGAGATTGCCGCCAAGATTGACATCTTGACTCCCGAATATGCGGAACTGATCAAAGCCCCGCAGGAGGCGTGGCAACACCTGCTTGACGGAGAGGTTCGCAACATTGAATGGAAAGAAAGCGGAGAAGCTGTGTTCGGCTTCAAGAATGAGCGGGCGGCCACCTTTGATGCAGTAAAAGTCTTCATCAAGGAATCAAGCGATTACAATGTGAAAACATTGGAGTTGCTGTTTTCAACCGGCTCCCATTCAGGCCCCTTTGAATCCGCAGGCACGTTTGAAGTCGAGAACATCCGCATGATGAAGACAGGCGGCTGGCAGGAATTCAAATTTCCTCCAGTCACAGCAAAATACGTTGCCTTCAAAATGACATCTCATAGTACCGACTCTCTTATGCACATTCTTAAAGACAGCAAGTCCGGCAAAAGCATTCAACTTATGGGACAGCTTAACCCCTGACAGGTGCAGACTGTTGCTGACGCAACGCCTCATACAACACAATTCCAGCACTCATGGCCAGATTGAGGCTACGAATATGCGGATTAGTCATCGGAATGGTATAACAGCGGTCTGAATGAAGCGCAAGGATTTCTTCTGGCAGTCCCTTGGTTTCCCGACCGAAAATCAAGTAATCGCCGGGGATGAAGGCAGCGTGATGATAAGGCCGCTCGGTCTTAGTGGTAAAAAAGAAAAGCCTGCGCTCATTCTCGGCCGCGAGAAATTCGTTAAAGTTCTGCCAGTGCTTGATCTGCACCTGCGGCCAATAGTCTAGCCCGGCTCGCTTCAGGTGCTTGTCCTCGGTGCTGAAACCGAGTGGATGAACAAGATGGAGCACAGAGTCCGTGGCTCCGCAAAGCCGGGCAATGGAACCAGTATTAGGCGGGATTTCTGGCTCGACCAAGACGATATTAAAGGGAACTGAGGGCATAAAATTGCTCTACTGAAAGAGATGATCGGGTAATTTGCTTCAAAAGCAAAAATGTCTAGTAACAGTCTTTATGTCAAGGAAAAAGTTATTTGCTTATAATTCCGTTTTAGTATTTCTATAACACATTGCATTACATGTATATTATATACAATCTACTTCTCTCAATCTGTTTACCTGTTCTCATAGTAGCCTCTCTCTTTCAGAGAAAATATCGTGGCCGCACATTGGAACGTCTGGGCTTAAATAGTAAGCGAATTGCTGACCAGCTCGGCTCTGTTCGCCAAGGGCCAGTGATCTGGATGCACGCTCTGTCGGTGGGTGAGGTTACTTCTGCACTGCCCTTAGTCAAAGGGATTCGTGAGCAACTCTGCCCAGTGCAGATTGTTTTTACCGCCAGCACCCGGAGCGGCAAAGAACTGGCTGAGAAACTCATTGGCCCTTATGTCGATCTTGTGCTGTTCAGTCCCTTTGATCTTCGCTTTTCGGTGCGTCGCTATTTGTCTGCAATGAGGCCGAATTGCTTCATTCTTGTAGAAACAGATTTTTGGCCAAATTGGCTTGATCTCCTTTGCCAAAAGAAGGTGCCATGCCTGTTGGTTAATGGACGCATTTCGGCAAAATCTTTTGCTGCCTACACCCGCTTTTCCTTTTTCTTCAAACCTATGTTTTTTTGCTTTGATCTACTGTCAATGCAGACTGAGCAAGATAGGGACAAGATGCTTGCGCTTGGTATTCCCGCAGAACGGCTAGTAGTGCTAGGCAATCTCAAATATGATTTACCCACGCAGCAGGCTGTACCACTTGATCTTGTCAAAAAAAATGAGCAAATCGTCTGGGTCTGCGGCTCCACTCATCCGGGTGAAGAAGAAACAATTTTTGCCGCCTTTAAAAAATTGCAAGACCAAGCAAACCTGTATCTCATTCTCGCACCACGACAGATCAGCCGAGGCAGTGAGTTAGTGCAGCTCGCCCATAGTTTTGGCCTTACCGCTGATCTCCGCAGCAGTGGTCGCAAGAGCCGTGTTCTTATTTTAGATACAATTGGTGAGCTGGCAAGCTGCTATAGTTTAGCGCGGGTGGCCTTTATTGGTGGCAGTTTGGTAGATGAAGGTGGCCATAATCCGATTGAGGCAGCAGCACAGGGTGTACCAGTGCTCTTTGGTCCACACATGGAAGATTTTACTGAAATCGTCCGCGATTTAACCCATTGTGGCGGAGCAAAGACGGTGACTACAATGGAATCATTGAGCGAAAGCGTTACTGCTCTTCTTGCTGATGACGTACTTCATGCAACCATGTCTGCGGCGGCCCGGCAACTCGTGGAGCAGCAGCGTGGAGGTGTAGATAAGCATTTGCAAGCCATCAGAAAACTCTTGCAGGATAGTTAACCAAAGCAGCAACTACATGAGTAAGTATCTTGATTAGAAGTACACTCCCTTAACTTCAGTTATGTTTTCCTGATGCTGGCCGCTCAGAATCCGCTTGGCCATCTTCCACGCCTCCTTGTGCATGTCGTTGATGCCAATGCCCTGCCAGCCAAAGCCGCAGAGGTGGAGACTGTCCACCATTTCATGCACTTGTTTTCGCCAAGCAAGTAGGGCTGGGTAGCCTTCCTCTAATTGCGGAATCCCCCATCTAGGCCGCAGTACCCGACTAAAGACTGGCGGCTCTGGTAAATCCATGAGCTGCCGAATATCCTCATAGACGTTTTTGACAATCTCCTCATCTGACAGTTCTAGCCGTTCTGGGTGTCTGCGTCCACCAACCAAGGTTTCGACAAGAATATGCCCTTGTGGTGCGCGGGCTGGAAACATCTGCGAAGAAAACAGCGTACCAAGCGCAAAGCGTTGTTCCTGCTCTGGGGCGAGATAGCCAAAGCCAAACGGCACCTTGGCCTTATCTGTGAAACCAAGGGCAACCGTGGCTAGTTTGGCTTCTGGGATGGATTGGATGGGTGCTTCTGGCAGACCAGCACCTGCAAGCAATTCAAGGCAGCGATTGATTGGCAAAGCAACGATCAGATGCCGGGCAGACAGCTCTAGCTGGCCAGTGCGTACTAACCAGCCTTGGTTCGTCTGCTCAACACTATGGGCCGCAGTGCGGTACATGATTTCCTGGTTCGGAATCAGCTTGGCAGCCATAGCCTGCGGCAGCCGGGCCATGCCAGTGCTAAAGCTGGTCATTGCAGGCAGCCCTTGCCGCTTTTTGTCTTTCTGCTCTTTCCGTTTGGCCAACATTTTAGCAATGCCGCCCCGCAGCACCGAGCCATGCTGCTGTTCCAGCTCACGTAGGCCGGGCATCACTCCATCAATTTTTAAGCGGCTAATATCGCCTGCATAGGTGCCGGTAAAGACTGCATCTGCAAAGGGTAGCATGGCTTTGCCGAAACGATGTTCTATCCACTCGGCCACGCTCGGCTCATCTGGCAAGGGCTTTTTCCAGAGATCAGCCAAAAGCCGCAGTTTTCCTGTCCACGGCATAAGTGGAGCTTTGAGAATTTTTCCCGGACTCTGGGGAATCAGCTTGAGTTCACCAGCCAAGCAGATATAGCGGACAAATTCAGATAGCGGTGCCTTGACCACCTCATTGGTCAGGCCAGCCTCATGAATCAGCACTCGGCTTTCAAGGCAGTTATCCAAAAAGCCATGCGGGCCTCCTTCAGCAAGATAACCTTCTTCCAAATGAGAACGCACTGCCCCGCCGGGCTGCTCCTCCTTTTCAATGATTAACAGGGAGATATCTGGCTGCTTATGTTTAAGAAAGGTGGCAGCAGCTAGACCAGATAATCCAGCTCCGATAATCAGGACATCAGTGGAAGATTTCATGGAAGAAGTATTGGCGATAGGTTGTGGATATGCACCTTGTCTTGACAGACGGACAATCGTGCTTATTTTGCGGCATGAACATAGTATCCTGCCATTAACAATATGCAAACTGCAAAAAAATACAACCCCTAACTAAAGAGGATGCGCACTATGACTGAACAGGCCCAGACCAAAGAATTTCAGGCCGAGACCAGAAAGGTCCTCGATATTGTGATCAATTCGCTCTACACAGAGCGGGATATTTTTGTCCGTGAGCTAGTATCCAATGCTGCTGACGCGCTGGAGAAATTCCGCCACATTTCGTTGACCGAAAAACCGGAATTCGATGCTCATGTGCCGCTGGAAATCCGCATTGACTGCAAGGAAAAAAAGCACATTCTGACCATTACTGATACTGGTATCGGTATGACTGCTGAGGAGCTGGAAGCCAATCTTGGCACTATTGCTCATTCTGGCTCCAGCAAGTTTTTGAGCGAATTGGCTGAAGCGGCCCAAAAGGACGTGAAGCTGATCGGTAAGTTTGGCGTAGGCTTCTATTCTGCTTTTATGGCGGCTAAGACAGTCAAGGTGCAGAGCCGCTCTTGGGACAGCAGCCAAGGTCATGAATGGTTCTCAGACGGCAACGGCACCTACACCATCAGCCCCTGCGACGGATTGCATCGCGGCACCAAGATTATTATGGAGTTGAAGGAGGATGCGGAAGAATACGCTCAGGATTTCAATATTGAGCGGATCATCAGGCAATATTCGACCTTTATTCCCTTCCCAGTCAAGGTTGCGGGCAAAAAAGTCAACACGGTCGAGGCCATCTGGCTGCGCTCCAAGAACGAGATCAAAGACAAGGAATACACCGAATTTTATAAATTCATTGGTAATGGTTACGACGAACCGATGTGGCGGTTCCATTTCTCGGTTGACTCGCCCTTAGCCATCAACGCCCTCCTCTTTGTTCCGAAAGATAACATGGAGTCTGTCGGCTTAGGCCGGATGGATCCGGGCGTGAACTTGCACTGCCGCCGGGTGCTGATTGATCAGCACAGCAAAAACATTCTCCCGGAATGGCTGCGCTTTCTCCAAGGCGTAGTGGATTCTGAAGACCTACCGCTCAACATCTCCCGCCAATCGCTTCAGGACAATGCTCTTGTGGCAAAAATCCGCAGAGTCATTACCAAGCGCTTTCTTAAGTTCTTGGATGAGGAAGCAAGGAACGAGAAAGAGCAGTACGCTCTTTTCTGGAAGACCTTTGGTATCTTTATCAAAGAAGGTATTACCACAGATTTTGAGTATCAAGAGGAGATTGGCAAGCTACTCCGCTTTGAATCTTCCGCCACTGAGTCGGGTGAGATGACCTCGCTAGAGGATTATATCAGCCGGATGAAGGAGGAGCAGAAGGAGATTTACTACATTAGCGGCCCAAACCGAGCGGCGATTGAGGGCGGCCCGTATGTAGAGATGTTCAAAAAGCGGGGTGTCGAGATCATCTACACGCTTGAGCCAATTGATGACTTTGTCCTTTCGCATCTCGGCACATTTGACGAGAAGAAGCTCCTTTCTGCCGACCGCGCTGACCTCCGTCTGCCAGAAAACACGGAACAGGAAGAAGCCAAAGAGCAGCTTGCTGAGGCGGTGCAGACCTCGCTCTGCAAATGGATGAAGGAGGTGCTGGGCGAGCGGGTGCAGGAAGTCAAGCCGTCAAGCCGTCTTGTGGACAGTCCGGCCATGATTGTCAGCGTGGGCGGCCATATAACCTCGACAATGGAGCGGATTCTGTCCAGCCAGAGTCATGGCAAGAACAATCCGATGACGATGGGCAACAAGAAGGACATGGAGATCAACCCGGCCAGCCCGCTGATCCGCAAAGTGGCTGATCTGCGCGCCAAAGATCAGGATTTTGCTAAAGACTTGGCCGAGCAGATATTCGACAACGCCATGATTCAGGCCGGACTGCTCGTTGACCCGCAGCAGATGGTCAGCAGAAGCTACCGGATTATGGAGCGGATGGTAGGCTGAAGGTAAAAGAAAGCTTTTGCGGCAGAGGAAAAAGAGATACCGAGGCGAGAGATTGTCGCCTCGGCTGAAAAGAACGATTGTTTTACTTCTTACTGCCGCAATCTGAATGTGCTGCTGCGAAAATAGCAGCATCTTTTTCTGCTTCGGTGATCAGTCCTTGCTCAAGGAAACCCTCAGTGCTTTGAGCGATACATGAGACGTATTGGCCCTTGTTTTTCCAATGTACGTCTGTCCCCTTTGGGCCTTCGCATGGGCAGAGCTGGTTGATCGAACAGCCGACTGAGTCTACGACATCGCCAAGTGTAGTTTCCGGGCATTGATCCGCAGTATCGATAACCGTATCTCCATCATTATCCTCGTCGCAGGCATCGCCTTGGCCGTCGCCGTCCCAATCTGTCTGATCTGGGTTAGCAAGCACCGGGCAGTTGTCAGAAAGGTCAGGGATGCCGTCATTATCTTGATCACTAAGGATAAAAGATGCCATCACAACGCAATCGCCAGTCACGGGGCCGGTGGTGTAAACATTGCCGCTAAGGGAACCTTCGCAACCTTCTACAGAGTCAAAGCTGTACCATGTATCTGGCGTAACTATGAAACTGGTCGTATTGCCATAATCCACAACCTGCGGCGTGTCCGGGTTGATGCTGCCATGCTCACCCGCTGACGGCGTGACCGTGTAGGTGTTGATCACAAAGCTGGCTATCACCGTGCAATCAGCAGTGACCGGTGCCGTAGTGTAGACGTTTCCGTCAAGGGTTCCGCCGCAGCCTTCAACTGCATTAATACTGTATCCGGTGTCCGGCATAACTGTGAAAGTGGTCGTCTCTCCGTAGCTCACGCTCTGCGGGCCTGCTGGGTCAATACTCCCGCCTGCGCCCGCCGAAGATGTGACCGTGTAGGTTGCGGCATCAGTGTGAATTTTGAGATCATCCAAGGCAAAATAGTCATTCCAGCCTCCAAAAGACCCGCTTATTTCCAACTGGTCCACAGTGCCAAGTGAAGCAAGGTTCACCCATGTCGGCCCTGATGTATCAACTGTCGTGTTGATAGAACCGGTTAGCGCACCGCCACTATAGCCGTTGATTGTCAGTTGCAGGCCATCGCTCCAAGCTGCTGTGAAGTAACCGCCATCGAATACAACAGGAGCACTTGGAGATGTTATGACACAGGTTTCAGCATAAGGATTGGCAAGCACATATTGACCGCTGGTGATGCCGTTGACAAAGCCTGATGGATTCAGGATGCCTCCTTCATAATTAACAGGGTCCAAGGCATGACAGTACTCGCCCCAGTTCAATCCCTTGTATCCGTCAGGAATTTTGTCATCCGTAGATGTTACGGCATCCTCGAAGTCGATCACATCTGAATCCGGGCAATCGGAACCATCCGAGACATAATCAAAGAAAGACAGATAGGCTGCCATCACCTGCGTTTGCGTCGCTTCATCCGGGATGTTGCCGAATTCAAACGAGCAGCCGACAGTGCGGTAGATCGGAGTCTGATTGGATACTCCGGCAACATAAACCGGACTACTGTTCTGCCAGATATTCACTCCTCCGTTCACTGCCTGCAAATGGTCAACCCATTCATTTATCCCGCTTGCTGTGAAGCCCAAACCTTCGGCAAGACTGCCGCTGAAGCCGCTGAGAGTGGCGAGATCATTCCAGCCATCATCAACACCGTTAATGCCAAAATAATTGAGAACAGGCTGCGGCGGATCAAAGGCCCAAGTATCGCCACCTTCCATATACAACATGCCGCCGTTGTCCAAATAAGCGGACAATGATGCGCTTTCTTGGGCTGTCAGGACATGCTTGGAGCCGGTGTCGTATCCTAAGCAGATGAATGTCAGGGGATAAACCGCCGGATTGATGCTGCCGATGCTGCTTTCATGCACTGGGTTGATGTTGTTCCGGGTCAAAGCCGCAGTAATGGCATCGCAGCTATTGTTGGTTGACCCCAGATCAAGAACCAATGCCTGCTTGTTGGAGCAGGCATTGGCAACATAAACTTTCACCTGCGCAGCAGTGGACACGCCTTGCGCATCGATTGCGACAGCTTTGACAGTATGCTGCCCCAGCGAAGCTTCAGAAGTATCCCAGATTGCGGAATATGGAGGAACCGCATCTGCGCTGACAGGCGAACCATCAACATAGAAATCCACCTGCGTTATGCCGGAGCTGCTGGATGCCTCTGCCGTAATAGAGACAAGACCGCTGACTGAAGCAAGGTTTTTCGGGGCCGTAATAGTTACAGTCGGGAAACTGCAATTCCATTGTAGCGATCTGTAGGCATTCGCTTCTCCGCCGGTGACGACTTTGCCGTCAAGGGATTCTGTCGGAATCGCCCCGCAGAGTATCGCCTCCCGAATCTCACTCAAGCTACTGTCCAGTTTATTCGCCGCCAGCAGTGCGACTAAGCCAGTGACATGCGGCGTGGCCATACTGGTGCCGCTCCAGCTCGCATAACCAGAAGAGTCCACAAATTCCGGTACAGAGCTAAGAATGTTAACTCCAGGAGCAGCTACATCAACAGAGGTCAGGCCATAATTGGAGAAGCTGGCCAGATTGTTGCCGCTGTCGATAGCTGCCACACAGAGGCTGTCCCCCGGCACATTCGGGAAAGTGTAGGAGCAGGGATACACCGGATTGCTGTCATTGTTGTTGCCGTAATCATTGCCCGCAGCGATCACCGGCAGGATGCCTGCGGCAATATTGGCCTCAATCGCGTCATGCAGCACTTGACTGAAACCGCCGCCGCCCCAGCTATTGTTGATGGCCACCACATTCACGCCCGCATTTTTCAGGCCAAGAACGTAATCAAAGCATTGAACAGCACCTTCAGTCGTGCCGCCTCCGCCTGCATCCAAAAATTTGCAGGCACCTATATTGACCTCCCAGTTGACTCCGGCCACGCCGACTGCATTGTCAGCCTGCGCGCCGATTGTTCCTGAGACATGAGTGCCATGCCCGTGATCGTCTTCCGGGTCGGCATCACCATTGAAGGTGTCAATGCCATGCACGTCATCAATATAGCCGTTGCCGTCGTCATCAATGCCGTTGCCCGGCACCTCTCCGGGATTCCACCAGAGATTGGACGACAGTTCTGGATGCGTTGTGTCAATGCCGGTATCAATGACAAATACTACTGCTTCTTTGCTGCCCGTTTCAATGTCCCAAGCCGCTTCCATGTCCATGTTCTGTAGACCCCACAGCTCAGAATAACGGGGGTCGTCTGGAACACGAGCAGGGGCAGCCTGCACGACAACAGGCGGCTTGACAAAATCTCGCTGAAGCTCGCTGCCCGTAATGTTGGTATACGGATTGCGCTCTACAAGATGAATCTCGTAGTTCAGACTGGCACTGTCGATTTCAGGCAGATTCGTCAGTGACTGAATTTCCACAGCCGACAGAACGGCATCTTTCTTCAGCGGCTCAACAGACAAATACGCCTGCCCTTTCGCCTTGGATAGATTGCTGAAGACTTTCTTTGCCTTTAGGCCGCGTTCATGCAACAATTTTTTTACATCAGCCGCGCTGATGCCGGGAGCAAGCCGTACCAGCAGAGAGCTATTCGCCGCTTTTTGTTTTTCCTTTACTGTGGTTTTTGCCGCTCTCGAATTGACCGGCGACATCTTTTTCTGTACTGCGTCTGCTACTGAGAACGTCATAGTCAACGTCAGCAGAACGGCCAGAAATACGATCGAACACCTCATAATCTCCTCCTGTTTTTATTGAAATACAATTACTGCCTAATAAACAGTATGTTATGCAGAAAACTGGATCAGGGAAAAACTTTAGCCATCAAGCTGAAAACGGATTCTACTGATTAATATGCAATAAATATTCCTTTTTCGATAAATGCCACTTGACAAACGACAAAAATTGTAAATAAGAAAGCATTCTCCCCTTTAACTACAAGAAACAGGCTTGCTGAATATATATAATAATGATTATCAATGTTTAGAAAAAACAAAAGTGCTATTTTCCAGTGACAAAAAACGTCAGTGGGTGATAAAAATTGTCAGTATTTAAACTCTGCCCCCGCTTCTGCGCTTTCCAGTTGTCTTTCCGCAGCAATCTTTTTATAACGAACTTCAAGATTAGCTATCGACCGGGCAGGAAGCAGTGCCCGTCCTCTTTTTTATCCTTTTTTCAATGGAGCAAAAAAATGCCTCTGAAGTTCGACTTGTCCGCTGCTGACCTCAGCGCGGCAGAGCTGGCCTCACTCAAGGAGATGCGGATTCGCTGTACCCGCCGCATCCTGCTTTCAACAAGTCTTGCTGCCTCTGGGCATCCGGGCGGCTCACTGTCCTCATTGGATATGCTGCTCGTGGCGTACGGCATCTTGCGTCATGACCCAGTGAATCCACGTTTGCCAGAGCGCGACCGCTTTGTCGCCTCTATTGGTCATATTTCACCGGGCATGTACAGTGTCTTGGCTGAAAACGGTTACTTTAGTGAAGAAGATTTCCTTGCAGGCTTTCGTCGCAGCGGCTCTGGTTTTCCTGGCCACATTGAGTCCATAGTACCGGGTGTAGAATGGGACACTGGCAATCTTGGCCAAGGGCTGTCTGCTGCTGTAGGTATGGCCCATGCCTTTAAGCTCAAGGGCATGAGTAATCGCGTCTTCTGTCTCATGGGCGACGGCGAGCATCAGAAAGGCCAAATCACCGAGGCAATCCGACATGCGGTTAAATACAAACTCGATAACTTGACTGTGCTCATCGACCGCAACAAACTCCAGATTTGCGGCAGCACCGAGGATATCATGCCCCAGTGTATGCAGAAGCTCTACAGCGGACTGGGCTTCCAGACCGTCAAACTGGAGAACGGCCACGACTGCAACGCTCTGTACAAGGCTATGCGCGATGCCTATCGGAATATCAGTGGGGTGCCGACCGTGATTATTGCCCAAACGGTTATGAGCAAAGGCATTTCCTTTATGGAAAACAAAGCTAAGTACCACGGCTCGCCTTTGCCACCAGACGATCTTGCCAAGGCTTTGGCCGAATTAGGTGTGGAGAATGATTTTGAGCAGTGGCAGACACGGCGGAAAGAGCCGGTCAACGACAAAACTATCATGCCGCCTCGCGCCGATTATCCGCAGATACAGGCAGGTGAGCCGCTTGTCTATCCTGCTGACAAAACAACTGATTGCCGCTCGGCCTATGGTAATGCCTTGAAGAGTTTGGCTGAAGCAAATAACCAAGAGGGACAAATACCAAAGATCGTCGGTATCTCCTGTGATTTAGAAGGTTCGGTGAAGATGGATGGATTCCACAAGCATTCGCCGCATGCCTATTTGGAGCTAGGTATTCAGGAACATCACGCGGCTGGTGCGGCTGGTGCGATAAGCTGTGAAAATCTCGTCACCTTCTTCTCTACTTTCGGCTCCTTTGCCGTGTCGGAAGTCTATAACCAGAACCGTCTGAACGACTTCAATCACACCAACGTTAAGGTGGTAGCTACGCATGTGGGCTTAGATGTGGGCGAAGATGGCCCGACGCATCAGTGCATTGACTATCTTGGTCTCATGAAGCACTATTTCCGCTTTTCAGTCTTTATGCCTGCTGATCCCAACCAAACTGATCGTATTATCCGACACATCGCGGTGCAGCCGGGCAACTGTTTTGTGGGTATGGGTCGCTCCAAGACCCCGACCATCACCAAGGAAGACGGTGCGCTATTCTATGATGCAGACTATGTCTTCCGGCCCGGCAAAGCAGACTGGCTGCGCAAAGGCACAGAAGCCACCATTATCACCTATGGCGCACTCACTCCTGCTTGCATTAAGGCTTGGGAGATTCTGAAAGCAGTAGGCCGCTCAGTTGCGGTGCTGAATATGGCATCTCTGATGCCTTTGGATGTGAATGCCGTGCTGGAAGCAGCAAAAACAGGGCCTATTGTCACTGCTGAGGATCACCATGTTGAGACAGGTTTGGGGGCATCGGTAGCGACAACGCTGCTTGACCACGGTCTTGCACCGAAACTGAAACGACTTGGTGTGAAGCATTATGGTGGTTCTGGCAAGCCTGCTGATCTCTATAAGGAGCAGGGCTTGGATGCGGAATCTATTGCCAAGACCGTACTGGAGCTGATTGCTTAATCAGTATAAAAAAAGACCCTGCCTTATGGCAGGGCTGTTAAGTCCTAAAACACTCCATGAGTTCCTTGACATTGCTGGCGAAATGAATTGCTGCTCCTTTAATGGAATCAAAGCCAAGTTCACGGCTAACATTGATCGCCACATTTTTTAAAATGGACAATGTTTCTATGCCATTTCCTTTTTTGATGCCGGAATCATCT
>JAPEVH010000017.1 GCA_026645415.1 Candidatus Electronema sp. | reverse complement strand
AGACTCGCTTTGAATCAGCCCAACAGCTTGAAGAAACCCTGATCAGGTATCTTGATATTTACAACTCGAATATTCCTCAAAGAAACCTCGGTCATGTCACGCCGATGGAGGCTCTCAGCAAGTGGAGGAAAACTCATCCTGACTTGTTTGAAAAATCGGAAAGTAATCATCCGGGTCTTGACAGTGTGAAAAGATAGCAGATTGAAGCCTATTTTGCAATGTGAGCAAAAATACAAAAATGATTCAAGGAGGTATCGTCATGAAGAGTTGGACAAAACTGATTCCTTTTGTCGGCATCGCGCTGGCGATCAATGCCTTTGCTGCTGATCCAATCAAAATTGGGGTGGCTGGAGCACTGAGCGGCGATCTAGCTTCTTACGGTCAGCCAACAGCGCGGGCCGTACAGCTAGTGGTCGATCATATCAATGCTCATGGCGGCATTAATGGTGCTAAGGTTGATCTATTGATTGAGGATGATGTCTGTAAGCCAGAAGTAGCAGCCAATATCGCAACCAAGCTGGTTTCAGAGGGGGTGGAACTTGTTATTGGCCATATCTGCTCGAGTGCAACCAAGGCAGCTTTGCCGGTTTACACAGATGCAGATGTGATTGTTATGTCCTCTTCTGCCACAGACAGCGACCTAACCGAAAGCGGCAAATATCCCAACTTTTACCGAACCATTGCCCCGAATAACGCACAGGCAAAAACAATTGTCGATTTTGTAGTTGATCTTTTAAAGGATGAACCCATTAAGAAAATTGCCATTATCCACGATAAAGGCGATTACGGCAAAGGGTTAGCTGAAGATGCGCAGGAGGCTATTCGTAAAGGTGCTTTGGCCGAGGTGGTGCTCTTTGAGGGTATCACGCCAGGAGCGGTCGATTATTCGGCCGTGGTGCAGAAGATTAAACGCACTCGTGCTAATGCAGTGATTTTTGGTGGTTATCATCCAGAGGCATCCAAAATTATTACCCAGATGCGCAGAAAGGGCATGAAAACGTTCTTTATTTCTGATGACGGAGTGAAAGACGATACCTTTCTCAAAATTGCAGGCAGATACGCAGAAGGTGTCTATGCGAGTGGCCCGGCAGATGTGTCTAGCAATCCAGTGACCAAACAGTATCGCCAAGCCTATGTCACGAAGTACGGTGGTGAACCAGGAGCCTTTTTTGATAACGCAGTTGCGGCAGCCATTGCCCTGACCAATGCTGTGGAAAAGGCAGGTTCAACCGAGGCGGAAAAAGTAGCTGATGTGCTACACAAGCAGATTGCTGTCACTCCGTTTGGCGATATCAGGTTTGATCCGCACGGTGATGCTACTGGCGTTGGTTACACCATGTACACAGTTAAAGAAGGTAAGTTTGAGCAGGTGCCGTAATCTCTTTTGCGCTGGGGCGATTTTGTCGCCCCAGTAAAGGACATTGTTGGCAACGAAGACTAGTATCGGCGACAAAAGGACGATCGGTTATCGTTGTCGATAATGCTTCTGTTCATAGCAGTGCCGCGTTCAAAGAAAAAACAAAAGAATGGAAAGAGCAGGAATTGTACATATTTTTTCTCCATCGATACAGTCCCCATCTGAATATCATTGAGATTTTGTGGAAGAAGATAAAATATGAATGGTTGAAGCCGAAGGACTATGAAAATTTGAAAACTCTCGAAGAAGCTTTGAAAAATATTTTTACTGGATCCGTACGAGATTTTTCTATTAATTATAATGATACAATAAGTATCTGTTATTTAAGGATAACTACTTAACGAAAAAGATGCTGCTTTCTTAAAAAAACTCGGTTATTCTTGGAAACGTTTCAGAAGAGTCCTTAAAAGATTTCCATCTCCTGAAGAATACAACAAAAAAGTTAAAGAACTCGAAGTGCTGTTCGCTTTGGAAGCGCATGGTGCTCTGAGTGTTTATTTTGCCGACGAAAGCGGCTTCAGTCTTACGCCGTACGGAACGTACGGTTGGCAGAAGATCGAAAAAACGGATGGAATTCCGTCGGAACGAAGTTCCCGCATTAATGTTTTCAGACTGATGTCGTTAATTATAAAGTTCCTGAAGTGTCGATTATTTAAGGATCACTGCTTAGACAAAAAATGAATCGGAATTTTTATTATCAGCTTGGCAGGCCGCTGTCACCGCTCTATAGCCTGACCATGCGACTGCGAGAGCAATTTTACCACAATGGGGTCTTTGCTTCCTATGAGCTTGATGTGCCGGTGATCAGTATCGGCAATTTGATGCTGGGTGGCACAGGAAAAACCCCGCTGGTGCAGCATTTTGCCCGTCTGCTTCAAGCTGAAGGCTTTCGCCCAGCAATTATTAGCCGAGGCTACGGCGGCGCAACCAAGGCTCGGATCAACGTGGTTTCCGACGGTGATAAAGTGCTCTTAGATGCCGCCTATGTTGGTGATGAGCCACGAATGCTGGCAGAGAGTTTACCCGGTGTGCCTGTACTGACTGGCGTGGTGCGGCGGCTGCCTGCGGCCAAGGCTGTAGCGATGGGCGCAAATGTCCTCCTTTTGGATGACGGCTTTCAGCATCTGGCAGTACGTCGTAATCTTGACTTGGTGCTTTTTAGTGCAGATAAACTGGCTGGCAACTCTCGCGTTTTTCCTGGCGGTGACCTCCGTGAGCCAGTACGCGCCCTGTATCGCAGCCATGCCTTTGTTCTTACTGGTACTGATGAAAGCAATATTGAACAGGCAGTCAGCTTCCGTAAGCTGCTTCAAGATAAATTTCCAGATAGACCTGTCTTTTTTAGTGGTAGCCGAGCAGTTGCTTTAGTGCGGCAGGAAGCGGACGGCAGCAGAACAGTGGTACGACAAGAGGAACTAGCAAACCGCCGCTGCTTTGCGTTCTGCGGCATTGCTCGTCCTGATGGTTTCCAAAAAACGCTCAAACAGCTTGCTATTGAGCCTACAGCCTTTAATGCCTTGCCAGATCATCATGCCTACTCAGAACGGACCGCAAGGCCACTCATGCAGCGAGCAAAACAGTCTGGAGCAGATTGTCTGCTCTGTACAGAAAAAGATTTGGTTAAAATACGTGGTCTTTCAGTTTCTTTGCCGCTTTATGGAGTAATCATGCAGGCTGCCCCGGAATCCAGTTTAGACAACCTAGTGCTTAACTGCGCAGCTAGAAATCAGCAGCAGATAGTTGCCTCTGCATGATGTGGCAAAAAGAACACAGCTCTGCCTGTAAACCTTGAGTGTGGCTTTTTTGCCACAGTTAGACGCATGAACAAGGTGCTATCACTCCTTCAGTTTCCATATTTTATCATCTTGAGTTTTCGCTGAAAGTTCTATTTTTTAGCCGCGCAACGACAGAAAATAAAAATTTTGGTCGGTATTTTGCATGAGAACATGCTACAAAGTAAAGAGCAGTGGGACGACAACCGAGACAGAATCTGCCGACTAAACCGGCATGAGGTATAAAGACATGGCAATCAACCTTGACCCGCATCAGCACACACTAGCGCATCAAATTAGCTGTAGCGGTGTTGGTTTGCATTCCGGCAGAACCGTCAATTTGACTATAAAACCAGCGGAAGAAAACAGCGGCATTTGCTTCCGCCGTTCTGATTTAAGCAAAAGAACAAGCATTCCAGCAAGAATGGAGCAGATCAGCGATACCACACTTGCTACAACAATTGGCTGCGGGAACGAACGGGTTTCCACCACAGAGCATCTTCTTGCCGCCCTGCACAGCGCAGGCATTGATAACGCTGATATTGAACTCGACGGCCATGAAGTCCCGATCATGGATGGCAGCGCAGGCCCTTTTATTCAGCTCTTAGATGGGGTAGGTCAAAAAAGGCAACGTGCTCTGCGCAAAGTTATCCGCTTCACCAAGCCAGTCTCCTGTGTCTCTGGCGACAAATTTATCCGTATCGAGCCTTATGAAGGCTGCAAAATAACAAGTAGCATCAGTTTTGGCACTGACCTGATCAAGGATCAAAGCTACACCATGGAACTCACTCCAGAACGTTTTACCAATGAAATCGCCAAAGCTCGGACTTTTGGTTTTGTTGAGCAGGTCGAGGAATTGTGGCGGAATGGGCTTGCCTTGGGCGGTAGCCTGCAAAATGTGATTGCCATTCACTGGGACCGTCGGCGCATTCTGAATGAAGACGGCCTGCGTTTTGAAGATGAGTTTGTTCGCCACAAAATGCTTGATCTTATCGGTGATTTAGCTCTGCTTGGTAGCCCTATCCTTGGTCATGTAATTGCTAGTCGCTCTGGCCATGCTTTGCATCACAGTTTGATGCAGGCAGTAGTTGATTCCCCAGAGAGCTGGGAGTATGTTGAATTAAGAAATCCGGGTCAGCCCCATGTTGTAGCCCCGGTCAAGCCCCGGAAGAAGAGGTCTCCTGTCTCTCTTTCGGGACTGTTGTTCCCTGCTTCTGCGCCCTGTCCGGCCTGAGCAGTTTTTCTGTTGTTCCTCCTGTTGTTCCGTGCCCAGCCCGCTGACTATCTAGGTCAGCGGGTTTCTTTTTGTCTTTTTTGCAGACTTCCTCACAAGTTGGCCAAAAACAGAGATGCTTTTTTTGGTGGATTCAAGTTGTAAGTGCAACTTTTTGCTGGTTAGAGAAAAGAGTGAGTTGTGGTAATATGATGGCTCAATTTTCACTACCAAGTAAGAGGAATGCACATGAAGATCTACGTACCTACGCACAACTCAACGAAGCAGAACGTAACCAGCTTTACGCCTTGAAGCAAGCAGGATTTAAAAAGGCGGCTGGCTAGTCAAGGGCTGTCCGCCACTGCGTAGTATAAATGATTCAGCAGTGCTTTGTTGGTAATTTATCTAATACTTTCAGTTTAATAAATAAAAAGCATTGTCTTTGATTTAGCAAAGAATAGAAAAATAACAGTATTATATGTGCATAGTATTTCTCATCGTATCTATAGTCATTGCTCTGTTTATTACAAAGCAATTTTATGCGAAAAATATCTTGTTCTATTTTAAGCATCTAGCAAGATGGAGCAGAGAAGTTTGGCACTGGCTTTGCCAAGTAAGGGAAGTCTTTGGTGGGATATTTTTTGTCTTCGCTTCTGTCGTTATCTGCTGGCTTCTTGATTGGAATAGTAAAGCCTTTATTATTGCAGGATGTGTGCTCCAATTAGCTGGAATGGCCCAGGCAATATTCAGTCTTTTTGATGTTAGGAAATACTTTGATCCTCAGCCAATAACCGATAGCTTGAAAGAATGGTTCAAAAGATATCCTAAGTTTAAAAGAATATCTACTGTTGTACAAGGTAATGCAAATGTTACATTAGGAGTTCATGCAACTGCATCACGCAGAGTTTTTCCAGGAAAAGTTGATCTGAATCAACCTATTGAGGATATTTTGAAAAAAATTAATGAAGCTATAGAGATGCTTTCTAAAGAAACTATTGAAAACATGCTAAATGTTTCCAACTTAGAAAGAAATATAGGGAAAACAAATTCAGATATAACAAGAGAACTTAATACAATAAAAACAAGCAGCAGAAAGGAATTGGAGCTACTCCACGTTGGTGATTTTACGCCAACCCTTATTGGCTTCGCTTGGATAGCTGCCGGAATCGTTCTGGCAACTATCGGTTCTCTGTAACGAACAATGCTATAGCTTTTCATCCTTTACTTTGCCCTATCCTCATAGCAGAAAATAGTGTATCTTATCTATCTTTTTTGCTTAAAGGGGCCACGACCATTCTTTCTGAATACTGCTCCATTTCATTCTAAGCTGTAATCAATCATTTTTTCCATAAACATACTAACAAGGAGAACACAATGAAGCTAATCCTTCTCGGTGCGCCCGGCGCAGGTAAAGGCACTGTTGCCAAGCTGTTGACTGCTATTGACGGTTCTGTGCAGATTTCTACTGGTGACATTTTGCGCGGTGCAGTACAGGCTGGAACTGAGCTGGGCAAGGAAGCTGAAGGCTACATGAAGCGTGGCGATTTGGTGCCAGATTCCCTGATTATGGGCATCATGGAGAAGCGGCTGCAAGAGCCAGACTGCGCCAAAGGTTTCCTGCTGGACGGCTTTCCACGCACCATTCCGCAGGCCGAGGAACTGAAAGAGCTGTTAGTCAAACTGGGCATCACCCTTGATCGCGCTGTGAGCATTGACGTGCCAAAAGATATTATTCTTGACCGTCTTTGTACCCGCCGCACCTGCGAAAATTCAGCGTGCCAAGCAATTTATAACGTGAAATCTAATCCGCCGAAGCAAGAAGGTATTTGCGACAAATGTGGTGCCAAAGTTGTGCAGCGTGAGGACGAGACAGAGGAGGCAATCAGCCACCGTCTGGCCACTTATAACGAAAAAACTGCGCCGCTGATTGGCTTCTATAAGAACGAAGGAATATTGCTTTCCGTTGAAGCAGTGAGCAGTGATGCGGTCATCGCAGCGGTCAAAAAAGAGCTAAGTCTGTAAAACGCTGTTCTCGTTGTTTTTGGGCAGGAGATTCCTTCTGCCCGTGCTTGCCAACTTTTTTCCCTTATGCTGCCAATGACTGCTGCCGCTCTTATCCAGACCAATCTGCCAGAGCTGAACCTGCTGCACCGGGGCAAGGTGCGTGACATGTATGCAATTCCCGGTCATGAGGATAAGCTGCTCATGATTGCCACAGACCGGATTTCTGCTTACGATGTGGTGATGAACGAGCCAGTGCCGGGCAAAGGCCAAGTGCTGACTCAGATTTCTTTATTTTGGTTCAAGCTCTTGGCTGATATTGCGCCTAATCACCTGCTAACCGCTGAAGTTGACCAGTATCCGGCGATCTGCCATCAGTATCGCGACCAGCTTGAAGGCCGTTCTATGCTCGTGCGCCGCACCAAGGTCATGCCCATTGAGTGCATTGTCCGAGGCTATCTTTCTGGTTCCTTCTGGTCAGCGTATACAAAGAATACCACTGTTTGTGGCTTTGCCCTGCCTGCGGGTTTGCGCGAATCCGACAAGTTGCCGCAACCATTGTTCACGCCCTCAACCAAGGCCGAGCAGGGCCTGCACGATGAAAATATTTCCATTGCGCAAATGGAAGCAATCATCGGCAAAGAGACCGCCACAAAGATGGCTGAAATCAGCGTCAACCTGTATGAAAAGGCAGCCGAATACGCCTTGAGCAAAGGTATCATTATTGCTGACACCAAGTTTGAGCTGGGCATGACCGCAGATGACGAACTGCTGCTGATCGATGAGGTGCTGACTCCAGATTCTTCCCGCTTCTGGCCGCAGGATCAGTACGCACCGGGCAAGGGACAACCCAGCTTTGATAAGCAGTTCTTGCGTGATTATCTGTCCTCGCTTGACTGGAACAAGCAGCCTCCGCCACCTCCTCTGCCACAGGAGATTGTGGAAAAGACAGCGGCCCGTTATGAAGAGGCCCTGCGGCGACTGACAATATGAGATAAGATTGGCTTTTTGGGAGCAGCGTATCTCGCTGCTCCGGCCAGCCCGCAGTACCTGCCCCTTTCCCCGCAACTATGAATGCCAGTTCAATACGTTTTCTGCTTGGTAGAAAAGGAATGCGGATAGGCGGCAAAGGAATTGCATTTGTCCGCAATGGAATGCTGTTTAACAGAAAAAGAATCTTGTCGAACAAGAAAGAAGTTTGGTTTAACAGGCAAAGAATTTAGATAAACCAGAAAGCAATTTTGTTTATCAACACAAGAGTTTTGTTAAACAACAAAGAAATATTATCTTCTTGCAAAGAAGTTCAGCTTATCAACTAAGGAGTTTTGTTAAACAACAAAGCTCTTCTGTCTGATGTCTAAAATATCCCGCCTTACAGTTTTCCGTACGCTACTGGCTTTTTTTGTTTGACAAAACCCTACAAAGGTTTTATTTAGGTTTTTTATCGTTGTAATGCAATTGATTGCATAAAAGAAATCCTTCCTCTAAGGAGGTATCCTCATGGCCTACCGTCGCAAATCCTCAGAAATCATCGCCGAGGCGCAGGAACGCGCTGGCAACCTGCGGGCAATTGATCCGAACTTGGACTTAGGCAATAATCTCACGCTGGCGACCTATGATGCCAAAATAACTGCGGCCCAAACTGCCTTGGATACCTATAACGGTCTGCTTGCTCAGGCTGATGCAGCGGGCAATGACTTTCAGGCAGTGGAAAAGGAACTTCGCGGTTTATCTTCGCAGATGCTTTCCGGTGTGAAGGTAAAGTACGGTCGGGACAGCAACGAATACGAGATGGCGGGTGGAACCCGGCTCAGTGATATCAATCATCATCCGCATGGAGGCGGGAAGAAACCGGGGAATGGGAGTGAAGGAAATGGGCAGTAAGTGTTTTGACGGGTAGTTTCATTTGATGTCAGCAGGCAAAATACACGGAAAGTTTTTCCTGTATTTTGCCTCAATATTGGAATAAGTGGAATTTTACGGGTAAAAGAATATCTGGAGGAAAATGCTGTGAGCCTCAATTTAGCATTAGATTTTAACCAACTAAAATCGCTGATAGCCCAGTGTGGAATAGAAGAAAAAACAGAGATTGTCCGAATGCTGGAGAGGGACACTTTCCCGACTCGTTTTAACCGATTCATGAATAAAATCCGAAAATCGGATTTAACCCTGGAGGAGATCACCGCCGAAGTGGAGACTGTGCGGGAGAAGATGTATCGTGCGGAAAAGTGAAATCCAAGTTGTTATCGATACAAATATATGGATAAGTTTTTTAATAGGGAAAACGCTCGCCGGTCTGGCTGAGGCGATAATAAACGATAACATTAAAGTATTGTTCAGCAAGGAGCTGATTGATGAACTCCTCGAAGTTCTCCAACGACCAAAATTTGAAAAATACTTTTTCCAAGAAGACGTAGAAGAACTGATTTCCCTTATTCATATTAAATTTGAGCAGATTGAGATAACAGAACATTTCATGGACTGCCGTGATCCGAAGGATAATTTCCTTCTGGATTTGTGCGTGTCCGGCAATGCTGATTATTTGATTACAGGTGATGACGATCTGTTGTCACTCACGCCTTTTCATGGGGTAGAAATAGTCAGTTATTCCGTGTTTAAAGATATTATCCAAGAGTTAAGGAAAAACTTTAGAGCGCGCTACCATAGCTGAGTGAACTGTGTATTTCAATACCCTGAATCCCCCTGCCGGATTCAGGGCCTTTTCTTTTCTCTCCTCTGCCATTCATCTTGCCCCACCTGCCCGCATCAGGTAACATTCTCTTATGGAAAACACCTTGCTGAGGCGAAAATAATGAAAGCAATAGAAACCGATATCTTTGTACAAACACCGGGCCAAGCAGTTGTTGACCTGCGGATTCCTCCTGAAATCAAACAAGGTCATTACCGTGCAGTTGTTATTATCGAGGAATACCCTGTCAACAGGAAAAGAAAGAAAAAAGGTGTTCGTTTTCCCATGTTCGATACCGAACCGGTAAACCCGAACAATACCTTCAGACGCGGGGACTTATATGGAAACGATGGACGATAGGCGCGGAGTCTTCATCGATACCAATATTCTCATCTACGCGAGCATCAGCAGATCACCCTTCTACCAGCCTGCTCATGATGCAATTCGGCGGCTTGAAAAGGAAAATACCGAGCTGTTCATCAGTCGTCAGGTCTTGCGGGAGTACCTTGCATCAATGACCCGCCCTGATATGCTCACGAAAGAGTTGTTGAGAGAGACGGTCATCAAGGCGATCAGGCATTTTGAGGAAGACTTTACCGTGTTCAATGACGATCCGGGAGTAACCGAACAACTGCTTGAGCTGGCAGAAGCTGTCTCTGTAAGCGGTAAACAGATTCACGATGCCAATATTGTCGCAACCATGCTGGTCAACGATGTTCATGAGCTGCTTACTCATAATGTCAGCGATTTTAAACGATTCTCCAGTCATATAGAAATTATTCCCTTGATTTCCTGACAGTGTTCGGTAAATCATACACCCCCTGAATCTCACTCTAGCTTCAGGGCCTTTTCTTTTCTCTCCTCTGCCATTCACCTTGCCCCGCCCGCATCAGGTAACATCCAGCATTCTCTTGTGGAAAAAACCTTGGCGTGGGAGAAGCAGGGCAACGGTGTTCTTTTACGTCGTTGCTGTTAAATAGATGCAGACGCGCTTTTTTTCATGAGGTCGTAATGAGAACAACGGTTGCGGTGGATCAAAGCTGGTTAGTTTTTCCAAACTCCATCTTTTGTTTGCTTTATCCAGCAAACTGCTTAACCAACCTAACAAAATCCTCCAAACTAAGCTGCTCGGCTCGTGTTGCCGGAGAGATTCCAGCCTCAGCAAAACAATCAAGCAAATCCTCTTTTGGCAGCAACCCGGCAGCAGCTAAACTGTTGCTCAAAGTTTTGCGTCGCTGGCCAAAGGCTGCACTAACAATCCGCTTGAGCAAAGTTCGGTCAAAGTCACCAAGTTGCCGCACTCGTTCTGGTACGGGCTGGAAGACGAGCCGCAAGAGTAGGGAATCTACCTTGGGCCGGGGATGAAATTCTTCTGGCCTAAGCTCCATAAGTCGTTCAACAGTAGCACAGGCCGCCAGCAACACTGTAGGCGCGCCATAGTCCTTAGTTTTAGGCTTGGCCAGTAGCCGTTCAGCAAATTCCTTTTGCAGCATAACTACAGCAAAATCAATCCCCGCTGAATCCTCCATAAGCTTAAAGAGAAAGGGCGAGGAAATAGAGTAGGGCAGATTGGCTACAATTTTCAAACGGCCAAACTCTGCGGCCAAAGCACAAAAATCAGCTTTCAACACGTCTTGATGAATAAGACGGACATTGGCTGGCAAATCTTGCCGTTCTGTGTGCAGCCGAACAATGCCAGAATCTGCTTCCAAACCAATCACCTGCCCGGCAGCCTGAGCTAACGGCGCAGTCAAGGCACCAAGACCAACTCCCACTTCAACAACGGTATCTTCCTTGCGCAGATCAGCCAGATCAGCAATGCGTTCTGCTGTATATTTATGGACAAGAAAGTTCTGCCCTAATTTTTTGGAGGCGGCCAAACCTTCTTGGCGCAACACAGCTTTACTTTTCTGATAAAACATTATTGTTTGTTATCTAATCGGTGTTTCAAGGCCCGTTTTTTTCGCACGGTCAAGAAAAAGTTAAGGGCAAGAAAATAGCTGGCAAGAGCAATAGGCAGGCCGATAATCGTACCGCCAGTTTCCATCACAGCGATGGCCTTGAAGCCAAGTTTGCTCAGTGCACCAAGGCCATGCAGAATACTCTGCATCATATTAAGCTGCGGATCTGGATGAAGAATAATCTGGAGAGCGGTATGGATTTGCTCCCAAGTCACCCAACCTGGCAGAATAATATTTCCCAATTTCCACGAAGTATAATACTGAGGAGCAAAGGTCAACGGATTACTGACCACATAACCAGCCAGCATTGCCGTAATGGTGCTAATCCGAAGAAGGATAGTGAGAGGAACAAGAATAATGGTCTGCACTGGCATGAGCGGCAAGACTCCCATAAATACGCCAAAGGCAAAGCTGCGGGCTAAATATTCTGGGTCGCCTTTCATCCGCTTGACGCGAAGAAAATAATACCGGGGCAACCGGGGCAGCCGCAGAGCAGTTCTAAGCACTGTTTCCATAATGATTTATTTCGGTTTGTCCAGACGTTGGCGTTTCAATCGCCGCTTGCGGACAGCATAAAAAAATTTACGGGCAAAAAAATAGCTGATAATTCCAGCAGGAATGCCAATGATGGCACCGCCGGTTAGAAGAACAGCAATGGTATTGAGACCAAGACGACTGATAGCCGTTATGCTCTTGGCAATGCCGTGGAGAAAACTTTCTTCAGCCATGAAACGCGAAACCTCGTGCAGCACGGTGTTCAGTTGCTCCCAAGAGACTTCACCTGGCAGAACCGCGTTGCCGATCTTCCACGTCAAATAATACTGGGGCATAAAGGTCAGAGGATTACTGACCAAGGTGCCAGCAATAAGGGCGGCAATGGTGCTAACCCGGAAAAGGATAGTCAGCGGCACAAGAATAATAGTTTGTACTGGCACCAAAGGCAGTACGCCCATGAACACGCCAAAGGCAAAGCCACGCGCCAGATACTCAGGATCACCTTTGAGCCGCTTGACTCGCAGCAGGTAATATCTTAGCAAACGCAGTAAATTACGAAACATGATCAGTTGAGCGGGGAACGGGAAAATGCGTCTGCATCCGGGCCAATGGTCTTGCCCGCTGCAAACTGATGGAACCCTGCCAAAGCAATCATGGCAGCATTGTCGGTGCAAAAAACAGGAGAAGGTAAGAAGCAGGATAAGCCTTCTTCAGCGCAGCGAGCTGCCATCTGTTGTCGCAACCTGTTATTTGCTGCCACGCCACCGCCCAGAGCAATTTGATTATGACCGCAACGTTGTGCCGCAAGAATAGTTTTATTGACTAGCACATCCGCAACCGCCTGCTCAAAAGAGGCGCAAATATCCGCCACTGGTACAGGCTGATTCTGTTGGCGAAACTGATTGACCTGATTGACCACAGCAGTTTTCATACCGCTAAAGCTGAAATCCAAACTGCCATCAGTAAGGGCACGAGGAAAGGTAAACGCATCGGCTTGCCCCTGTTCGGCCAGCTTACTCACTGCCGGGCCGCCCGGACAACCTAAACCAAGTAACTTGGCAGTTTTGTCAAAGGCTTCACCAGCCGCGTCATCACGGGTGCGGCCCAAGAGACGGAACTCAGTCGGACTGTTAACCGTAAAAAGAGAGGTCGTGCCGCCGGAAACGACCAAGGCGGTGTAGGGAAATTCTGGTTTATGTTCTTCCAACAGAATGGCCAAAAGATGTCCGGCCAGATGATCTACGCCCACGCAAGGAATCTGCCGTACCATAGCCAACGACTTAGCAAAGGTAAGACCGACCAGCAAACAGCCAACCAAGCCTGGCCCTTGGGTGGCAGCAATCAGATCTATTTCATCTAGGCTGACTCCGGCCTTGGCCAAAGCCTCTTGTGCCACCGGCCAGACCGCCTCAATATGGCACCGCGAGGCCAACTCCGGCACTATGCCGCCGTATTTTTCATGCACAGCAAACTGGCTGCTAATTACATTTGCCAGCACTTGCCGGTCGTCTGCCAACACTGCCGCCGCTGTGTCATCGCAGGAACTTTCAATAGCAAGGATGAGCATCTTTTCTCTCGACTCCGCAGCAGTCTTCAGGTAATTGTCACAGTACAAATTCATAAGGGATTGACAAAGCGTCATTGCCCATCAAAGAAGATACAAGCCAGCATCAATGCCCGCAAGAAAAAGCGTCTCTAGCACCGCGCTTTCCGCAGAAAACAGGCTTCTCTCGCCGCCTGCGGCACCCTTCATTCAATGTTGCCGCTCCGCTGCACCCGTGCTGCGCAGTCTGGGGCAATGTCCCATGCTCCCTTGGTGTTGCCACGCAGATCATTATCCTCGAAGGTGCCGCCTCCGCCTTCCCCTGCAAAAATACCCCATTCACCATTCTTAGAGATGCGGTTGCGCCGCAAGGTCGGGTTGCCGCCTTGAGTGATCACCACACCGATCCTTGTGTTGGCAACTATCTCATTGTCCTCCAGTGTCCCTTGGCCGTTCTCATAGACAAAGACACCAGCTACCATCCCATCATGAATACGGTTACGGCGCAGGCGCGGGTCTGCTCTATTGTGGATTGCCACGCATGACCGACCTTGGCTGGATATGTCACAATCCTCCAGCTCAAGCCTGCCTTGGGTGATATTGACACTATACAACCAGCCACCGCCAGATTGGCACAGAGTCAGGTTGGAAATTCGTCCATTGTCTGCTTGGAATACAACAGTATCCTCGTTATCAGCCTCAATCACAATCTCGTCTCGCTGGCCGTCTCCTATGATCTCCACTGTCTTATCAATCACAATGCCTTCTTTGTACAAGCCAGGCCGAACAAGTATTCGTGTGCCTGCTTTGACTGCCTCAAGAGCCTCAGTGATTGTTGCATAGTCGCCACGGTGCCAAGCATCCACAACCACAGTTGGCGGCTCGTTCTTCGCTATTGGTGCAGGCTTGGTCTCGTTCTGCTGAATGTTGGTAACGGAGTAGCTTCGTTCCAATGCCTCCACGATCTGCTCCGCTATCTTTGTAATAGCCTTGCGAACTTGTGGCGTGGTAAATGGCTCATGACGCAGCTCACGCCAGTCAGCATACTGCCGCGCTGCGATAACCTGTGCCAGCGGGTCGTGTTCTCGCTTCACTTCATCATTCAGCACAGGGCAGTTGACGTAATAGATCGACACAATCAGATCGCCTCGTCCCAGCTCCTTTTCCCGCTTGAGGAAACGTTCCAACTCTGCCCGGCAGGCAGTGCTTTTAAAGAATGCGGGCGTGATGATCGGAATCAGGAAGGTGGTAGCGTCAAGCGAGGTGTCTAACCGCTCCTGCCACGGCTGGCCCAAGGCAATGTCCTTCTTGTCTTGAAAGATGTCAAACGCCTCGCCGGTCTGTATCCGCACTTCACCGCTCAGGCGTTCGCGGAACTGGGTCAGTCGCCCCTGCTCATGCTGGTCATCTAAGTTCACATAGCTCAGAAAGGCTATTGGTGTCTGGCTCAAGTCGGTTTCCTCCGCAGCGGTGTTGGTTGCTTATTCTTGCATCAGCCGCATAATAATCGTGTTGCTGCTGTGCTGCAAGCGGTTCAGGCTGCGTTGCTGCCAGAGATCGCAGAGCGTCTCCCACCGAGATCGCAGAGCGTCTCCCACCGAGACAGTAGGCGGTCTCCGCAAGAGACAGTAGGCGGTCTCCCACCGAGACAGTAGGCGGTCTCCCTGAGAGACGGTAGGCGGTCTCTTTATATTTCCCCGGCCTGCCACCGAGGTAATAATCTCGTTGACAAATCACTTGGCGCGTTTTAGTTTTGCCTTGATGCACCACAACCTTCCTGCATCCCTTCCTTTCCCCTCTCATCGGAGAACGACCATGAGCACGATTCTATGGCGGCCTGAAGAAAACCATCTCACCACTCCTCATACCTACAGCATTCTCGCTGTGCCACGCAGCACTGCTGGCTATGCTGAGATGGCTGCTGACATTTCGGCGGAACAGCCCATCTACAGCCCGGAGATCGTCAGTGGCCTTGCGCCGTTGGTCATGAAGTGGATACAGAAGCAGCTTATCAACGGTAATCAGGTAACGTTGCCGGATGCTGTCAGCTTCCATGTCTCCTTCACTGGCAAGCTGGATAGCCCAGATGCTCCGCTGCCAGATAGTAATGATATGCTTCAGGTTAATGTGCGCATCTCTCAGCCTTTTGTCAAAGAGATACGCCATCAGGCCAAGCTGGAACGGCTGCCCATGACTGAGAAACTGCCCGTGATCACCTCCACTGAAGACACCAAACTCAAGCTGGCTGATGTGCTGTTCGCAGGCGGGGTATTGCACCTAACTGGCAGCAATCTCGACTTTGATGAGGAGAACCCGAACTGCGGCTGCGTGATTGAGGGCACGCGGAGCGGCCAGCAAAAACAGAGTATCTATGCTTCTGTCGCCAACAGCGCAATCATGCTGGTGCCAGACATCCCGGCGCAGGACGAGCCGTGGCAGAATGAATATACGGTCACGGTTACTACAAAATACACCGAGCACGGCACTCTGCGGAGTGGCACCTACCGCCGCAAGCTGCGCAGTCCCCTGACTGTGCCGCTCTTCGGCCACCCGCAGCCCCCAGAAACCGGCATCCTCAGTAGCAATGAAGCCAGCCCCTTGGTCAGCATTACGGGTGGCACCGCTGCCGCAGAGGAAATGCTCCGCATTCAAGCACTATATAACGCGCAGAGCAGCGGCCTTATACTCAGTCTTTTGGCGATGAACGAGGGCGGCATAGCAGGCGCAGCTCTACCGGTGACTGCAAACGGGGAATACACCTTGCAAGGCTTTAGCGGCTCTGCCGTGAGCAGCCTCAACATACGGGTGGACAACTACGCTGCGCTAGTCGAGCTGATCAGGAACAGCTACACCGGCAGGCTGGTTGACATTATCGATATCAGGGTTGAATGATGCTTGGTTAAGCCATTGCATCGCAGCGTTTCAAAAAAGGAGGAAGAGCTATGATTGCAATAACAATAGACAGGAACAAGTGCACGAACTGCTTGCAATGTATTAATGCTTGTCCTAAAAAGGTGCTGATTAGTCGTCGGCCCATTCATGTCTACACAGAATGTTGTACTGAGTGCGGCTCCTGTCTGAGCATCTGCCCAGAAGATGCCATCATTGTGGTGAAATATTGATGATACAGATTAAACAAACAGCGGTGATTGGGGCGGGGAGCTGGGGCACAGCCTTGGCCAAGCTGCTGGCCGACAAAGGCGAAGAGGTCTTTCTCTGGAGCCATCGGCCAGCGCATGTGGATGCTCTGCGTCGCGACCGCGAGAACCGCCGCTATCTGCCCGGCGCAGCTCTGCCCGCAACCTTGCAGCCCACCGATGATCTAGCCTGCGTGAGCACCTGCCAGTGCGTGGTCATGGCTGTGCCTTCGCATGGCTTCCGTGAGGTCTTTGCTCGGCTGGTGCCCCTGCTCCAAGAGGGTACTTTGTTGGTCTCCGCAGTTAAGGGTATTGAGGTTGACAGCGGCCAAACGATGTGTCAGGTTATGAATGCAGAGCTGGCCCAGCAGCAGCGGCAAGACGCTCTGTCTGCCGGTGTCCTCAGTGGCCCCAGCTTTGCTGATGAAGTGGCGACCAGTCAGCCGACAGCGGTTACAGTCGGCTTTGCTGATCTGGAGGCAGCTCAGGCCGTGCAACAGCTCTTCTCCACCCCGTTCTTCCGGGCCTACACCAGCACAGACATCATTGGTCTGGAGATCTCTGGAGCGATGAAGAACGTCATTGCCATTGCCGCAGGCATTGCTGATGGCCTCGGCTGCGGCCTGAATGCCAGAGCCGCCCTCATTACCCGTGGGCTGGCGGAAATCACCCGGCTTGGTGTTGCTCTCGGAGCCAATCCGCTCACCTTTGCTGGCCTTGGCGGACTGGGCGACTTAGTGCTGACCTGTACTGGTAGTCTGAGCCGTAACCGCACCGTTGGTCTCAAGCTGGGCGAGGGCCGCACCCTCAAGCAAGCTCTTGCAGAAATGACGATGGTGGCTGAGGGTGTACGTACAGCCAAGTCCTGCTGGCTGCTGGCTGCGCAGGTCAGTGTAGAAATGCCCATCTTGGAGCAGGTCTATCAAATATTGTATGAAGACAAGCCCTGCCAAGCAGCCGTACAAGAGCTGTTTCAGCGCAGCTTGAAGGAAGAGGTGGAGGGTGTTTGAGAGAGAGCAGTCCCTAGCTGTTTCTTCGTATCATGGCTTGCATTTCACTCTTTCGTCGACGAGAATATAATCAATATACGCACTATTGATAATCTTTGTCAGCGGAGGACACCATGTCATCTTTTCTATACAGTTGCATTTTCTTCGTCTTGCTGGCGGTCATTGCTGAAAAGGCAGAAGCAGGCGAGGCCCGCATTCATGGTTTTTTCGTTCAGCCTTATCTTGGCTACGGGGCGACAAGTTATGACAAGTTTTCAACTCAAGAGGAATACGACCGCTGGGTGCAGAGCATGGCTGATGTCGGTGCGGAAATGCTCTTTTACCAGTGGACGGTCCACTTTGAAAAAGGGCAGACTTGGTTCAGCACCACGTACGGCGGCAGCCCTGATGCAGACTTCGCCTTCTACAACCCAGACCAGCTGACGATAAACGGCATCGAGACCAGAGGGTGGGTGACACCGACCAGTTGGCTAGGTTCCCCCAATCAAGGCGGCAAGGAACCAGTGGCCTATCTGCTCGACGCAGCTCAGAAAGCGGGCATTCAGGTCTGGCTCGGCCTTTATCTCAACGAGGAGTCAAGTTCGTTCAGTTGGTGGAATGCGGTGACGGATGAGAAGTTCAGCGAGACGGACAAAGCAGCCATTGAGCATCATGTGCTGCGCTCCATCGCGGTTGTGAATGATCTTGCCGCGCAGTACGGCAGCCACCCGGCTTTTGGCGGTTTTTACTATTCGATTGAAGTCGCCAACAACGCCTTCAATCCTACTGTCAATCATCCGTATCTCGCCTCAATCATTGACCGTGTGGCCAAGGCCGTGCATCAGGCTTTGCCGGGGAAGAAGCTGGCCATCTCACCATTCTTCAACACAGACTTCGATAATGCGGAGCAGTTCGGCGCAATGTGGGAGTATGCGCTCAAAAACAGCGAGCTGGACATCATCATTCTGCAAGATGGAGTTGGTGTTGAGCCGAATACTCTTACCGGAAGCAATGACCAGATCAGCGCATACTTCAGAGCTGTTCGCAAGGCTGCTGATGCCGCAGGCAAACCGCTCTGGGGTAATGTGGAACTGTTCACCAATCTCGGCAACGACCGGGACAATCTACAGCTCATTCCTTCAAGCATTGATAAGATTCGGCGGCAATTGAGAACAGAAGCTCCTTATGTGGATAAGTTCGTCTGTTTTGAGTTCCATTACATGGATCCGAATGATAATTACATATTTTTTGAACCGTTGGGCGGCAGTGTGGCTGCGGACAGCGTAATGCGCCAGACGCTCTATGACAGCTACCTGCTTTATTGGCAGAACTGGCAGAAAAACCAAGGAAAGACTTCTGCCCTGCCCGCTATTCTTCAGCTCCTGTAAACATTGCAGAAGCTGTTTCAGCGCAGCTTGAAGGAGGAACTATGAAAATGCGAAGACTCTGGCTTCTTGGCTGGTTTGTGCCCACCAAGAAAGGGGCAATAGAATGAGTTCAGCGCAGCAAGAAACGACATGCCAACTGTTTTGAAAATCGGGAGATTCCGCTTTCATTTCTACTCGGATGAAGGCAATGAGCCGCCTCACATCCATGTACGCTGCGCAGGGGCTGAATGCAAGTTCTGGCTTTCTCCTGTCGGGTTGGCCAGCAATCACGGTGTGCCGCCGCATGACGTGCGGGAAATAGAACGTCTTGTGTTCGAGAATAGAGAACTTTTGATCTGCAAATACCATGAATATCACGACTGCTGCAATTGAGCCTGCCGCCATCCGTGCTTGGGCTGAGAAGAGAATGATTTATGTGGAGTTGACCGATGGCCGGATTGTCGGCTTTCCTGCCGACCGATTTCGCATTCTCAGTCAGGCTTCTGATGACCAGCTACAGGAGGTGCAATTGGAAGTTGACGGACACGCGCTGAGATGGGAAACTCTTGACGAAGACCTGACTGTGGCCGGCGTTGTGGCGGGGAGATTTCAGCTACCTCTGCCGAGACTGGCAGCCCTTGCTGCTTGAGAACAAAAAACGATATGAAAACAATGCGCAAACTCCTTGCCCTGCTGGCATCCCTGACCCTCGGTGGCTGCCTTGGAATGCCGAAGAATGTTAGCCCGGTCAAAGGGTTTGAACTCGACCGCTACTTGGGCAAATGGTATGAAATCGCCCGGCTGGATCACTCCTTTGAACGCGGCATGGAGCAGGTGACAGCAGAATACTCCCTGCGGAAAGACGGCGGCGTTGCGGTCAGAAATCGTGGCTTCCTCACCGCCAAGCAGGAGTGGAAGGAGGCGGACGGCAAGGCGTTTTTTGTCGAAGAGCCTGACACTGGTTATCTGAAAGTTTCCTTCTTCGGCCCGTTTTACGGCTCCTACGTCATCTTCGAGCTGGACAAAGAGAACTACCAATACGCCTTTGTCTCCGGCCCGGACACCTCTTATCTCTGGCTGCTCTCGCGCCAGCCAACGGTGGCGCCGGAGCTGCTCACCCGCTTTGCCGCAAGGGCAGCGCAGCTTGGTTTTGCTGCTGACAAGCTGATTTATGTGCGGCAGACCCTATAAAATCTCACTGTGTTTCTTATGCTTTTATGCTATGATCGCTCTCTCGTGGAGCTGTTCGATTGAATTGAGCATCAACTCAGCATGTTAACTCTAAAGGAGGATATTGATGGACTTGTCTGCTTATCAGCTTGAAGGATTTTACGACGAGCTTTTTGCCAAGCCTGATCAACCCAATCCCGGTGCCGAACTGCTGATTGAGAAGATCAAGTCGCTGTCAGAAGAAGACCTTATTTCCAAGCAGAAGGCCGCTGAAATCATGCTGCTGCAAATGGGGATCACTTTTGCAGTTTACGGCAATGAAGCAGGTGCAGAGAAAATATTTCCATTTGATATCATTCCACGTATTGTGGACGGCAAAGAGTGGAGCCAAATTGAAGCGGGTCTCAAGCAGCGCATCTTTGCGCTGAACGCCTTTATTGACGATGTCTATCACGACAAGAAAATCCTGAAAGACCGGGTTGTGCCGGAGGATGTTGTTTTCTCCAGCAAGACCTTCCGCAGGGAATGCGAGGGCTTCAGCCCACCAAAGAATATCTGGTGCCATGTCACCGGCACTGATTTGGTGCGCGACAGTGACGGTGCTTTTTATGTGCTGGAAGACAACCTGCGCTGCCCCTCTGGTGTTTCTTATGTGCTCGAAAACAGACAGGTTCTCAAGCGAACCTTTCCCCAAGTTTTTGATGCCTCCCATGTGCGTCCGGTTGATGACTACCCGAACCGCCTCTTAGACACGCTGGAATATTTGGTGCCGGAACATATTGTTTCTCCAGTTATCGGGGTGCTTACGCCGGGAACCTATAATTCCGCCTATTTTGAACACTCTTTTCTTGCCCGCCAGATGGGGGTTGAGCTGGTTGAAGGCCAAGATTTGGTGGTCCATGACGGTTTTGTCCATATGCGGACAACCAAGGGCTTGGAAAAAATAGACGTGCTTTACCGCCGCATGGACGATGACTTCATTGACCCGCTGGCCTTCAGGTCTGACTCTGTGCTTGGGGTGCCTGGACTTATGGAAGTATATAAGGCGGGCCGTCTGGCAATGGCCAACGCGCCCGGCACCGGTGTGGCCGATGACAAGGTGATTTATGCCTATGTGCCTAAAATCATCAAATACTACACCGGAGAAGACCCAATTCTGCCCAATGTTCCGACCTATATCTGCTCTGATCCGAAAGAGCAGGAATACGTTCTTAAGAATTTGGACAAACTGGTCGTCAAGGCAGCCAACGAATCGGGCGGATACGGCATGTTGATCGGGCCGCACGCCTCAGCAGCGGAGCGGGAAAAATTTGCCGGTTTGATTAAGCAGAATCCCAGAAACTACATGGCCCAGCCCACGCTGGCCCTGTCGCGGACACCGACGATTATTGACCGTGCAATTGAAGGCCGCCATGTCGATCTGCGGCCCTACATCCTCTACGGCAAGGACATCTACGTGCTGCCCGGCGGCTTGACCAGAGTTGCCTTGCGCAAAAATTCTTTGGTGGTGAATTCCTCGCAGGGCGGGGGAAGCAAAGACACCTGGGTTGTGGATGCTGGAGAATAAATAACCTGCGCCGGTCTTCTCCGGCAGGGAGAAATAGATATGTTAAGCCGAGTTGCCAATGCTGTTTACTGGATATGCCGTTATGTTGAGCGAGCGGAAAATGTCGCCCGTTTTATCAGCGTCAACCTCAATCTGCTCTTGGACACACCTCTTGACGCACGCCTGCAATGGGAGCCTATGATTGCCATTACCGGCGACCAGAAGGCATTTCAAGTGCTTCACAGGGAATATTCGCAGAAAAATGTAGTTCATTTCCTGACCTTTGAACGCAGCAATCCGAATTCTATCATTTCCTGTCTCCAAGCAGCGAGAGAGAACGCCCGTTCTGTGCGGGAAGTGATTTCTTCGGAAATGTGGGAGCAGCTCAATCGCTTCTATATTGAGCTGAAGGAAGCTGAACACAGCGGTTTTGCGCATAATGACCCGCAGAAATTTTTTCTCATGATCAAGATGCGGAGTCACATGTTTTCTGGCCTGCTCTATTCCACCATGAGCCACGGCGAGGCATGGCATTTCGCCCGCATGGGCATGATGATCGAACGGGCGGACAAGGTTTCCCGCATCTTGGATGTGAAATACTTCATGCTGCTGCCTAAACCAGATGCGGTTGGCAGCCCGCATGACAATATTCAATGGGCGGCGGTGTTGAAATCCGCAAGCGCCCATGACATGTACCGAAAGATTTTTCATCGGATAACGCCTGTGCAAGTGGCAGGCTTTCTTATTTTTGACGCAAATTTTCCCCGGTCGGTCCGTCATGCAGTAAACAATGCATTTGAATCGCTGGGCAAAATCACCGGCTCGACGAACGGGGATGCTCGCAGCGGGGCTGAAAAACATCTCGGCAGACTGCTGGCGGATTTGAACTATTCTGATATCCAAGAGGTGATGGAGGCAGGATTGCACGAATATCTTGATGCCTTGCAAGGGCGGCTCAATCATATTGGCTTGGAAATAAGCTCTGCTTTTTTCCGGCCTGCGCCTTTGGAGGCGGCTGCCCAGCCTCGCAGTGACCTGCAATTTTTTTCTGAGCAAAATCAAACGATGCCAAAGGAGACAGCAAAATGACATTCTGTTTAGGAATGCGGACTGAAGAGGGACTCGTCGGCATTGGCGACACGTTGATCACTTCGGGCAATGAACTGACCAGGAGCAAAAAGCTGACCTGCATCAACCACGGCAAAGGCAGCTTGTTCATGCTTACTTCTGGACTTAGATCGGTAAGCGATAAGACTATCGCATATTTTGAGGAGCATTTGGCTAAAATGGATGAACCTTGCAGCCGAATGTTCAAGGCGGTGAACGTTTTTTCCAAAATGATTCGGCAAGTCTCTGGAGAAGACAAGGCCTTTCTCATGGCAAGCGGGCTTCATTTCAATGTCCACTGCCTGCTCGGCGGACAGATGGCTGATGATGCCTCTCATTTTTTATATCTTGTCTATCCTGAAGGCAACTGGATTGAGATCAGCGAGGAAACACCGTATCAGATCATCGGCGCGCCTGGATATGGCAAGCCTATCTTGGACAGGACATTTTCCAGCAAAGATTCTTTAGCCTTCGCGGTCAAGGTGGGCTGTCTTTCTTTTGACTCAACCAGAATCAGCGCGGCGGACGTGGATTTCCCTATAGACGTAGTGCTCTATCGCAAAGATTCATTCACCATGATTCAGCACCGCTTTTTTCAAGATGATCTTGCCGACATTTCCACGTGGTGGGATGACATGCTGCGCAAAGCAATCAAAGAGCTGCCGGATGAATGGATTGACGGGCTGCTGACAAAACTGAATTCAAAGGGCGGGCAGAGATGATCTTGCAGATCAGTCATGTTATTCAATACAGTTATTCCACGCCTGTTTTTTTGGAGCCGCATGTTTTCAGATTGCGGCCCCGCAACGACCCGTCCCTGCAGATTAAAAATTTTTCCCTGAGCATTACCCCACAGCCTGTTGGCCTGCATGAATTTCTTGATGCTGAAGGAAACCTGACGACCTGCGCTTGGTTTGAAGACCTGATAGATTCTCTGTCAATTTCAACGGTCTCTGAGATCAAGACGATCCCGATAAATCCTTTTGATTATTTAGTGACAGAAAGCAGATTCTTGCATCTTCCTGCTGTTTATTCCAGCAACGATACAGCAGCACTGGCCCCATGTCTTGGAGGAGACGGCCATGATGATCTGGTCAAGTCATTTGCCGCCCCGATAATTAAGAAATCAGGAGGTGAAACTATTCCATTTCTTTCCCTGCTGAATATGACGATTTACGAAGAATTCAAGGTGGAAAACAGAGAACAAGGCGAGCCGCTGCCTCCTGCTGTTCTGCTGCAAAAAAAACAAGGAGCCTGCCGGGACCTTGCTGTCCTGTTCATGGCCTGCTGCCGGTCAGCAGGAATTGCAGCTCGGTTCGTCAGCGGCTATCATCAGGGCGACGAAAAGGCGGAGACTCGTGATCTTCATGCTTGGGCGGAAGTGTACATGCCCGGCTGCGGCTGGAAAGGCTATGACCCGACACTTGGTCTGGCTGTCACGGAACAGCATGTTCCGCTTGCAGCCAGCTGGAGGACTGCCGGGGCAGCTCCGGTGGCTGGAAATTACCGGGGCACCGGAGTTTCATCCACGATAGATTTCAAGATTGATATACGCAGAATGTGATGACCGACACCCTGCCGCCGGAGCTGTTTCAGCGCAGCTTGAAGGAAGAAGTAGAGAACTGATGGACGTTTCAAGCACAAGAACATAGTCATGCGTATCGCCCTGATTCAAACCAACCCGACTATCGGCCATTTTGCCCACAACCTCGGTCTGCTGCTTGACCGTCTCCGGCAGGCAGAGCAAGCAGGCTGTGATTTGGTCATCTTCCCAGAGCTGGCCCTGTGCGGCTACCCTCCTCAAGACTTGCTGGAGCGGCGTGATTTTCTTCAGGCCCATGATCAGAGCTTAGACCAACTGATTGCTGCTGTCGGTGATACTGGCGTTATTGTTGGCGCAATTGAGCAGCGGCAGGGGCCGGGCAAACCTTTGCATAACTCGGCTCTACTTATCCACCAAGGCAAAGTCGTGCAACGAGTGCGCAAGCAGCTCCTGCCCACCTATGATGTCTTTGATGAGAGCCGCTATTTTGAGCCAGGCAACCCATCGCTGCCTTTCCCGTTCAAGGGCCTGCATCTTGGCCTGACTGTCTGCGAAGACATCTGGCCGGGTTCATATGGCTCGTACAGCGTTGACCCAGTTGCAGCTCTGCTCCGCAATCAGGCTCACGCCGATTTGCTGATCAATATCTCTGCCTCACCCTATCATCACGGCAAGCTCGGCGAGCGCAGTCAGCTCTTCTCCAACCTTTGCCAGCGGCACGGCCTGCCGTTGCTCTATGTCAATCAGGTTGGTGGCCAAGATTCGCTCATCTTTGACGGCCACTCTGCGGCGATCAACAGCAAGGGGCAGCTCGCGGCCATCGCTGCGGGTTTTCGCGAGGATATGCTGCTTGTTGAGACAGCAGACTTGCACAAGGAGCCGCCTGCCTGCCCGCAGCTAGAGGATTCAGTTGCCCACGTTGAAGCCGCTCTTGTCCTTGGTCTGGGCGATTACCTGCGCAAGACCGGCTTTAGCAAGGCAGTCATTGGTCTTTCTGGCGGGATTGACTCAGCCGTCACTGCTGTTCTCGCGGCCTTGGCTCTTGGCCCAGAGAATGTCCTGTGCGTGGCTCTGCCCTCGCCGTACACTGCCCAGATCAGCATTGATGATGCCCAAGAATTAAGCGCAAACCTAGGCTGTGGCTTTGAGATCATCCCCATAGCTGGGGCGATGCAAGCCTATCAACAAGCCCTTGCGCCGCTCTTTGTCGGCCGCCCTGAAGACCTGACGGAACAGAATATTCAGGCGCGCATCCGGGGTAATTTGCTCATGGCCTTATCGAACAAGTTTGCTCGACTGCTGTTGAGTACGGGCAACAAATCGGAAATGGCAGTTGGCTATTGTACCCTGTACGGTGATATGAGCGGTGGCTTGGCTGTTCTCGCTGATGTGCCCAAGGTGATGGTCTATCAACTCGCTCGTTGGATGAACCGGAACGGTGCGGTTATCCCAGAACGAATCATTACTCGTCCACCAAGCGCAGAACTGAAGCCAGACCAGTGCGACCAAGATGACTTGCCGCCTTATGAAGTCCTTGACCCAATCTTGACCGCTTACTTAGAGCAGCAGCGTAGTTTAGAAGAAATAGTTGCGCAGGGCTTTGACCACGAAACAGTGCAAAGTATTATCCGCCGCATTCACCTCAGCGAGCATAAGCGTAAGCAGGCACCGCTTGGCTTAAAGGTTACAACAAAAGCATTTGGTTGCGGCAGACGTTGGCCAATAGTGCAACAACTAGCAAGATAACCTCATGTTCTTTTTTCTCCAAGTTGCTGCATTATCCTCTTCCGAAGACATTGACAGGGTAGAGTGAATTCTGTTTAAATAATATATTAGATTGATGTCGTTCAGATTATGATTTGTTGATCTATCGACACAGCAATGCGCTGTAATAGCGTTGCTTTGTAGTTTCAACATGCTCTCGGTTCTCTTGAGAGCTTGCCTCGTTAACATCGTTTCAGCTCGCAACCTATCCCGCTGGAACGTTGTTATTTTTATATATGCAACTTTTCCAAATAAGAGGTTTTATTATGGATAGACGTTCTTTCCTTAGTTTAGGAATAAAGGCTACTGCTGGAATTATTATTGCTCAGGCGGTTCCTGCCTGGGCTTCCATTCCCTCCTCCTCCCAACCTTGTTCCGGCAAAGGCACTAGAAATTTAGCCTTCTATCATACCCATACTCGCGAATGTCTCGACATTACCTATTCCCGCAACGGCAAATATGATCCCAAAGCCTTGCATCAAATTAATAGATATCTGCGTGATTTCCGCACTGGTGAGGTCCATCCCATTGATCCAGAAGTCCTAGATATTCTTTGGCAGGTTCAACAAGAGATTGGCTGTGATAACACCTATGAGGTCATTTCTGGCTATCGTTCACCCAAAACCAATGAAAAGTTACGCAATCGCAGCAATGGGGTAGCCAAGCGGAGTCTCCACATGAAAGGACAGGCTATCGACATCCGCCTTACTGGTAAACAAACGAGCACCGTGCGGGACTGCGCCATTTCCCTTGAAGCAGGCGGGGTTGGGTATTATGCCAAATCAAATTTTGTTCATATTGACACAGGTCGAGTGCGCACTTGGTAACTTTGGCAGCAGGGAGAAATATCCCCCTGCTGATAGATACAAATTTAGGCGAGTGCTGCTTCGGCGAGACAGGATGGCATTTTTGGGTGCTTTGTTATACTGCGGCTTACCTCCATCAAGCTCCGGTCATTGCAGTTCAAGATAACTGTGTCTAAGCCAGCATCAATAAGCAGGGGCAGTAATCGTTGGTGAAGAGCCGAGCGTTTTGCCGCAGGGAGGAACGCAGACGCACTGGATAGTGCTACAACAGTATGTACTTTTTCTTGGCTTAAAAGTGGCAGCGTAGCAAGGGTTTCCAGTATCGGATCAAGCTCAGGGAAGCCCTGCGCGCTAGGTCGGAAAAGCGGATCAAGATGAAGTCGAGCCAGCGGAAAGCCGGTGCTGGCCGCCGTTTCTAAAACCTCAGCAGCAAGGAGTAAACGATCATCCGCAGTAAACACGCTCTGACCGGGCTTGGTCAGCAAGACGACGAGACCGGCACCATATTCTCCAGCCTTTTCCATAGCAGTCGCTAGTGTCTCCGGGTCGGCAGTCACAGAATTAACAGTGATACTGCCCTGATGCCGTGCTAGCAAATCTGGTGTAGATAAAATTTGCGAGGCCACAAAGAGGGGCAATGCAACCGCCTCTCGAAGCACCTCAACAGTCCATGCGAGCAAACTTTTATTCTTTTTGGCTGGGCCAAGGTTCAGATCCAAGGCATTGGCTCCAGCCTCTGCCTGCCTTCTCGCCATAGCTGCTAGAGCGCGGCTATTCCGTTCCTCAACTGCCTGAAAAAATAAGGGGTTGAGAATGTGCATGTCTTGGCCAACAAGACAGACGGTCTTCTTGCTACTGTTCTGATAGAACTTCTCTTTAGTAAACGGAATCATGATTTTCTCCTTGTTTTCATAGACAATAATAGAGCTACGACTGAAAACAAGGCAGAGACTGGGCTGCGGATGCAGGGAATGCTGGCCGCAGGCACGGCGCAAAGGGCGCAGGACGGCATGACTTTCTCCTTTCCTCGAAGGGTAAAAGCTGTGAATGATGTGCCGTAGGCAGGTTTTCGGACTTGCGGACAAAGCAGGCTTGCGCCTGCTGGCCTAGTAACCGTCGCTTCCCACGCCAAGGCGCAGTGCTTTTCCTTTTGACAAAGGAGACGGTGTTCGTTTCCGCTTACCGCTGCGGGACAGTTCCGGTTTTGCACCGGATTCCCTGTCGGCTATCTGCTAGAAGTGACTTCTTTCCGCAGAACAGCCTACCGCGCTTCCCATGAAGCGCACCAACGACTCTATAATGCCAGCCACTTTATATGGTGGCTGAAAATTGGTCAAGTGCTAAATAAAGGGGCGTGAAGGCGACATCAACCACCGCTTTATTTTGTGGATTCAAGTTGCACGTTGCACTTGGAATTTGAATCCGCAATTCAGGGCCGTGTGCCCGCTATCGGGCGCAGCAGCAGCGTTACTGCACCTTTCTCAGCCCGGATATCGAGCATCTCCATCCGCAAAAATACTTGCTTCCCTCCAATTGCCCCAGCGAAAGGTTTGAGCTTGCGCAGCGGGACCTGATATTCCTTGCTCAAATTGTTGAGCAAAGCCATTACTCCCTCTTCAGCCTCATTACGACTGTTCACAGACCTTTTGAATACGGGCGTAAAAAGAAGAAGCTGGCGACGACGGTCAAAGCGGAGATTAACTTCGCAGGTTACGGGCAAAGTGAGACTGCCCAGCCGGATGTGAATATTCTGGCTGCCCACGTTGGCATTGACGCTCAAATTACGGCCTGAAAGCTGGCCAATAAGAACAAGCTGGCCTTGATCTATGCTCAGACTACTGACTGAATCAAGGGTAATGCTGCCTTGAAATCTTCTCCCTCCTGCATCAATCTCTTCAACCGGTAGCGGTAAAATACTGCTCAAAGTCTGATGCAGCGCAGATGCAGGCAGAATAATTGTTACGGGCTGGAGCTTTGGCCGTTTAACAGCACTCGGCCGAGTCGTCCTTGCTGAGGGCCTTTCAAGCCGTTGGACTGGCTGTTCTGGTGCGGCTTGACTCAGCACAGGCAAGCAAAGAAGAAGAACAAGGAGAAGAGAACGAAGGAGAGTAATCATAATCAGCTCTGGTTGGATGGATTAGGGATAGCATAATTTTGCATAATCATACCTTAACTTGCGGGCGGCGGCATGACTTTTTCGCGGTCTCAGCAGTCCAAAACAGGGTGCATCACTTTTTTTTATTTTTCCTACTTGACAGGCGTAATACAGTATGATAGAAAGTGTGAAAAAAGTAATATTACAATCAACAGATAAATATTATAATCTTATGCACATTTCTGAAGGTGTTCTCGCCGCGCCGGTGTTGATCAGCGGTGGCGTGTTTGCTGCGGTTGGTACAGTCATCGGTCTGCGAAAGATCGATCAGGACAATATTATGCCTGTTGCCCTGCTTTCCTCGACTTTTTTTGTTGCCAGTCTTGTTCATGTTCCCATTGGGCCGGGATCGGTGCATCTGATTTTAAACGGGCTAGTTGGTCTGATTCTCGGCTGGGGCTGCTTTCCTGCCATCTTAATCGCGCTCTTTTTGCAAGCGATCTTCTTTCAGTTCGGCGGCTTGATTGTGCTGGGAGTGAATACCACAACAATGGCTCTGCCAGCCCTGTGTTGCCATTATCTGGCCCGCCGATGGTTGGAAAATCCACGCACTAGACCTGCTGCTGCCTTTAGTGCTGGGCTGTTATCAATTTTATTTTCAGCACTGCTGACATCCTTGGCTCTTGGTTTGTCAGATATGGGTTTTTTGGCTACAGCCAAGCTGCTGGTTATCGCCCATTTGCCGGTCATGGTTATTGAGGGGTTTATCACCATGTTTGTTGTCAGCTTCATCACCAAAGTACAGCCAGAAATACTTCATCTTCAGCCTGTTGCAATTCGATCATGAATACTCAAAAAACATCTCCGATCCTTTTTCTGCTCTGCATTCTTCTCCTGCTGCCGGTTTCTGCTAGTGCTCATAAAATGACTGTCTTCGCTTGGACATCAGGTAATCAAATTCAAGGAGAAGTTAAATTTAGCGGTGGTCGCCGGGCTAAACATGTTCCTGTCGAGGCGCAGGATGCAACCAGCCATGCCGTGCTGCTTACTGGAGAGACCAATGATAACGGGGAATTTACCCTTGCTCTGTCAGCAGCTATTCTTGAAAAAAAGCCGGATCTGCTGATTGTCGCCAACGGCGGCGACGGACACCGGGGCGAATGGCCACTCAACGCCAAAGAATATGTGGCGGCTGAAATTCCTTCCGCATCTACCGCTGCTGATACCACCATAACTGCACCTGCATCTCAGGAAGAAACAGCCGCAGAGTCCCTGTCACCCTCTTCGGACAGCACTGTTCAGGAACCGGCAGCATTTGACAGCCGCATACTGCGACAAATTGTCTCTGAAGAAATCAATCGAGCGGTGACTCCCATACGGAAGACTCTGGCAGAAGAAAGCGAACATGAGCCATCCTTTCAGGATATTCTTGGTGGAATTGGCTGGATTATTGGTATGGCTGGATTGGCAGCTTGGCTGCAAAGTCGAAAAAAGAAACAAAGCTAAACTACATAGATGAAATCTTTGTCGATTTTTTATTAACGTTATCGAAATTATCAAAAAGGAGTAGAGAATGAAGAAACTGCATATTGCCTCAATAAGCACTGCCCTTGTAACCTTTCTGGCAGGCACTGCCTTTGCCCATTTCGGCATGGTGATTCCTTCGGAAAACATCGTTACCCCGGAAAAGAAAAACGTCACGCTGGATATTTCCTTCTCTCATCCTTTTGAGCTGAAAGGAATGGATTTGGCCAAACCAAAGCAGTTTTACATGACTGTTGGCGGTGAAAAAACTGACCTCCTGCCTGCGTTGAAGGAAAGCAAAGTGTTGGATCATCAGGCATGGAAAGAGGATGTGGCGATTAAACGGCCTGGTGTGTATACATTTGTTATGGAACCAAATCCCTACTGGGAGCCTGCGGAAGATATCAGCATCATTCACTACACCAAAACAGTGATTGCCGCCTTTGGTGATGATCAGGGTTGGGATGAGCCTGTTGGTATTGCCACCGAGATTGTGCCGCTGACTCGTCCTTTTGGCAACTACGCAGGCAATAGTTTTAGTGGTAAAGTACTGCTCAACGGCAAGCCAGTGCCGGGTGCAGAAGTTGAGGTAGAGCTATATAATAAGGACAAAAAGTTTGAGGCACCGAGCGACTATCATGTCACTCAAGTAGTCAAGGCAGATGAAAACGGGGTGTTTACTTTTGCCTGCCCGCAGCCAGGTTGGTGGGGTTTTGCAGCGTTGAACGAAGCTGACTACAAGATCAAAGATCCAGATGGCAACGACAAGGGTGTTGAGATCGGCGCGGTACTCTGGATTTATTTAGATGAATACAAGAAAAAATGACCTTTGAGCAGTTCAGCACAGGCAGCTCCTTTTTGCACCAAGCAGACCCACGCGGTAAATTAGTTAGTGCTGGGCTGCTCAGTTTAGTCATTTCCTTGGCGCAGAATCTGCGTACTGCTCTTGCCGGGCTGCTTGTAGCCCTACTGCTTACCACAGCGGCCCGGCTTCCTTGGGCACGAGTACTGCGCAGACTACTCGTAGTCAATGGCTTCAATGCCTTTCTCCTGTTTCTGCTACCGCTCACCTACGGCGGTGCCCAGACTTTCCAAATTGCTGGTTTGAACCTAAGTATAGCTGGTCTGTGGTTGGCAATACTGATCACGATCAAGGCCAATGCGGTCATCTTGTTTTTTATCAGCCTACTATCTACCTCCACAGTAGCTAAGTTGGGACAGGGTTTGCAAGGACTGCGCCTATCGCCGCTTCTTTGCCTCCTGCTTCTTTTTTCCTATCGCTATCTTGGTCTGATTCATGAGGAATATCTTCGTCTTCAGCGGGCGGCAGAACTGCGCTGTTTCCAGCCTAAAACAACTCTACACACGTACAAGACCTATGCCCATCTCTTGGGGATGGTGATTGTGCGAAGCTGGAATCGGGCTGCACGTGTGCAACAGGCCATGATATTGCGGGGCTTCAATGGAATATTCCACAGTCTGGAGACCGCAACAATGAGCCGAAGCGATGTCCTGCTGCTTGCTTTTCTACTTTCTGCTGGAATAGGGCTTGCCGTACTAGAGTTGGCCGGTTAAGCTACTTCATCTTTCCTTTCTCTTGTGTTGTGCAATATGTCCATTGATTCAATGCCTCCCCTTATCCAGCTTGAGCAGGTTTCTTTTGCTTATCCATGCAGCCGTTTGGTTCTTAATCAGGCGGATGTGATTTTTGATACAAGGCAGCGTATTGGTCTTATCGGCCCCAATGGTAGCGGCAAAACTACTCTGCTGCATTTGATAATGGGACTGGTTCAGCCCACAAGCGGCAAGGTGCTGTTTAAAGGCCGCGAGGTTGCGAGCAAGGAAGACTTGCGCGAGCTGCGCCGCAGTATTGGGCTAGTTTTTCAGGATGCAGATGATCAGCTCTTTTCGCCCACAGTATTAGAGGATGTTGCCTTTGGCCCGCTTAACCTTGGCCTGAGTCAAGCAGAGGCATTAGCTGTTTCTCGCCAAACGCTTGCTGATTTGGGCTTATCTGCCTTTGCAGAACGGGTTACACATCAGCTCTCTGGCGGCGAAAAAAAACTGGTTTCCTTGGCTACTGTCCTGTCTATGCAGCCAGAGGCCATGCTTTTGGATGAACCAACCAATAACTTAGACAGTACTATCCGCGCCCGGCTCATCAGCATTCTCAAAAACTTAGAGATCGGCTATATGATTATTTCCCATGACTGGGATTTTTTGGCTGAAACCTGCGACGAGCTGTACACGTTAGACGATGGGAAGGCACTACATAGCGGCACGGAATGTCTGCACTGTCATCCGCATGTTCATGACGGCGGCGGTCTTCCGCATGAACATCAACAATGAGTACAGAATCTTCTGCTAAAAAACGCCGGAGGAGGAGTGGTGGCAGCCGTATCTGTCACTGCTGCAAAAAAGAGGTGCCTTTTTGCTGGACCTGTCTTTGTGGCTTTGCTATCTGTCCAGCCTGTTTTGAGGAAAACAAGTGGGGTATGAGCAACGGCCCCACTTGGATTTGTCCAGACTGTGAGCGGGTTCACTTATTGGAGTAAAATCAGTTTAATCCCCCAAAGAACATCACTTCTTCTACTGGGCAAAATCAGGACGCTGAAGGTTAAACTTTTTAATCTTGTAGCCGATCTGTCGCTGTGTCAGCCCCAGTTCCCTTGCTGCCCGTGCCTGCACCCAACCATGTCGCAATAAGGCTGCTTCAATCTGTTCCCGCTCAAGCTCTAAGAGAGATTTCCTTGTTCTGAGAAGAGGTAAAGGTGTTTCAACCCGCATAGTTGATGCAGGTGGTGCTGTTGTGGTAATGGTAGGTTTTGGCAGTAGTTCTAAAGGTTTTGGCAAAAAGAAATAGTCTGGCAGATCTTCGAGCTGGAGTAAATCACCCGCAGAAAGAATGACCAGCCGTTCCATGAGATTTTGCAGCTCGCGGACATTGCCAGGCCAATCATAGGCAGTCATCGCTTCGAGAAAATCGCGACTCATGCGGATATTCTTATTATTGCGCTGATTGCTCAATTTAAGAAAATGATCCACCAAAAGCGGAATATCCTCTCTCCGATCTTGCAGCGGTGGGAGAATAATTGGCACCACATTGAGGCGGTAATAAAGATCGTTACGGAAACGACCCTGTGTCACTGCCTGCTGGAGACTCACATTGGTGGCAGCAATAATCCGCACGTCAACGCTGATTGTCTTATTAGAACCAAGCCGCTCAAACTGCTGCTCCTGAAGGACTCGCAAAAGTTTAGACTGGAGAAGTAACGGCATTTCGCCAATTTCATCTAAAAAAAGCGTCCCTTTATCTGCTAACTCAAAACGACCAATTCGTGCCCCGCTTGCACCAGTAAAGGCACCTTTTTCATGCCCAAACAGCTCGCTTTCCAGCAATGATTCTGGCAGGGCAGCGCAGTTGATCTTCACAAAAGGGCTGTTGCGGCGTGGGCTGCTGTCATGGATGGCTTGGGCAGCCATCTCCTTACCAGTTCCTGAATCACCAAGCAGCAGTACGGTTGCTTGGCTGGGGGCAACTCGCTCAATACTCCAGAAAACTTCCTGCATGGCCTTGCAATGGCCAATAATGTAGTGCTTCCGATGTCGCTCGTGCAGTTGTGCCTTGAGGCTGATATTTTCCTGCATCAACTTTTGGCGGTCGCGGCGGATCGCTTGATTAAGGCTGAGAAACTGGGCAATCAGGGTTGCCACCACAGTCAAAAAGCGGACATCCTCTTCAAAAGATATTTCCAAACCAAAGAGTCGATCTACGCTTAAAACACCGACCGGCTTCTCGTTCAGCAGGACTGGTACGCCAATAAAAGAAATTTTATTTTTGCGGAACATCTGCCGTGCGCCAGTACGGTTCAAAAAGAGCGGCTCGCTGCTTACATCTGGAACAATAAAGGGCAAAGCTGTACTGAAAATTTTGCCGCAAATACCTTCGTCTAATTTATAAACCCCGCGCTGCTCCTCTTCTACAGTCAAGCCATAAGAGGCCCAGATACTCAACTGCTGTTGATCCTCATCTAACAGAGAAAGTGTGGCTCGCTCCATTCGCAGGGTGTCGTGCAGCACCTTGAGAATAGCGGCAAGAACAGTCTCTAAATGCACGGCAGAATCAATTAACTTAACGATTCGGTACAAGGCCTTAACCTCTAGGGCCTCCGTGGTAAAGCGATCTGTGGGGAAGAGGCAAACTTCCTCCTTCTCACTACGCATAATGTGTCTCCATGTATTTTTTATACAATTTTTTCAACATCCTTTCATGGCAAAGCCAAGCAGTTGCTGTTCACTGAGAACGCTGCCGCCCGTCCGCAGCCGATAAACGAGTCGTTTGGCCTCTCGCTCTTCAATCTGTAATCCTTGCTTTTGCAAATGCAGGAGCACAGCCTTAAGGCCAGTTTTTCCACCAAAACGAAGTGCTCTTTTGCCGCCAACGCGCTCTGGCGGATATGGCTCATAGGTAGCTGGATTGACAGCAAGTCCATGCTGATGCAGGCCGCTCTCACAGGTAAATATCTCTGTACCTACTAATGGATGATGGGCAGGAATCGTTCTTCCTGCTGCTTCAGCAACGCAATGACAAAGGGTAGGCAAATGTTCTATCTGGTATCGCCGCTGTTCCAACACTAAGGCCAAATAGCCCATTGCTTCTTCTAGGCGGCAGCAGCCTGTTCGTTCGCCTAAGCCAAGGACTACGGCATCAAAACAGTCTGCACCTGCTTCTAAGGCAGCAATGGAATTGGCCGTAGCCATGCCAAAATCATTATGGCAATGCACCCCTACTTTACTATTTACGGCCTTCTTGACGGTTTTCACTAAAGCAGCAATCGTACTTGGCGAACAAATGCCCACAGTGTCTGCCAATCGAATCCGTGTTGCCCCATTTTGCTCTGCGATTTTGACAGCTTCGATCACAAAGGCAAGATCTGCACGAGAAGCGTCCTCTAAGCCAACAGATACAGAAGGAATGCCCAAAACTAAGGCTTGCTTAATAGATCGAGCCATTCTCTCAAGTACCCACGCCCGATCTTTGCCTAAGCGTTCCTTGATGTGGCAATCAGACACGGGCATAGACAGCGAAAGAACATCAGGATGGCAGCTCGCGGCAAAGGCAATGTCTTCTTCCCGGCAGCGGCACCAGAGCGCAAGACGGCATGAGCTGCGAACCAATTTCCGCGCCTCTTGGACTAATTCTGGCAGCCAGCTATGCAGTGGCGAGGCTACTCCTAGTTCAATTTCATCAACAGCAACTTTTTTCAGTTCCGCAATGATCGCAAGTTTAGCAGCCTGATTAAAAACTACGCCTGGTGCCTGCTCGCCTTCTCGGAGGGTGGAATCAATAATTTCAGAATACTTCATGCGTTATCCGACTGACGGCTGAAGATTAATTTTTACTTATCAAAAGCATCACTTGAAAATATATACAAAAAATGTGCCAAGTCGGACAAATACGGAACATCTGGTATCGAACAAATAATTTCAGCAAGTTGATATTCTAAAATTACAGATTAGAAGAATAAGCAAGTTCATTATTGTACAATACAATCTGATTGTAAACAATTTTGTGAACTGATTCTTCTAAAAAAATATCCGGGCTGAGTAAAAGAAGGTCAGCTTGAGCAGAAGAGCTTTTTTGACGAGAATGCTTGGTACACACTACAGCCATTAAGTTAATGGCTGTGGTTTCCCAGTGCTCATCATTAAAATTCAAGTTCGGCGGGTTTATTCGCATCTTTGCGGAGTTTCAGCCAATATTCTTTGCTGCGTGCTGCTTCATCACCATCCATTTTGTAGAGAATTTCAAAATAATCCTCTTTGAATTTATCTCGGCGCACCTCCTCAGCCGGTTTACAGCGAACTGTATATACCGACTGTACTGCCTGATGATCAAACGCTCTCCACACCTGCTCATCCTTCATAGACACAAAGGAGTGCCCTTCAAGTGCCTCAATAACTTTCTTAGTGTCAAAGGTTCCGGCCCGTTCAACAGCATCCTTATACTGATAGAGAATGGTATAAGCGGATGCTGCCGAAGAGGAAGGATAACTATTATATATCTTGGCAAACTTTTCAACGAACTCTTTCCCTTTAGGGTAGTTGTATTTGTAAGGAACATTCCACGCCCAAGGCAGCGCACCGATAACGCCTTCCATTGCCTCCGCACCTGCTTCAATTGCCATACCCAAGGTAAGATTGGGAACCACTATAGCTTTATAATTTTTTTTCATACCGTGCTTTTCAAGTATGTTAAGAGCGCGTGACATATCTTTACCGAATAAGACGAGAACTAGGACATCCGGTTTAACTGCTCCGGCCCATTGCAGGGCATCGGATAAATCTTTATCCGTTGCTCCGGGAAAAGGTACATAATGACGCATATGTCTGCGTGTATCAGTTGTCAAACTGAAGGTGCGAATAGATTCCTCAGTTGTTCTTCCCCAAGTATAATCAGCTGTAATATAAAAATATTTTAATCCTTGCAGGTTCGCATCCACTAAATATTTTCCAAGGACTTTAGCTCCCATCCATGCGTTATAACACTCCCTGAACATATACTTATGGCCTGCTTCAGCCGTCGTGGTGTTGGAATACGTTAAGGTACCGAAATACAATTTTCCTCTTGACTGTGCTGCCTTACCACCGGCTATCGCTACCGCGCTTGAAGATCCTCCGAAGATCATCTCGCAGTTTTCTTTATCAATCATCTCAAGCACATTATTGGTGGACACGTCTGCTTTCGACTGTGTATCCTTCGTGACGAGTTCAACAGTGCGTCTGAGTATACCGCCCTGCTCATTGATCTCCTGAACAGCTAATCGTGCCGCATCTAACTGGGCTTTTCCCTGCACCGAATACGGTCCGGTCTGTGGATAATTAAGACCTATTTTGACGGATTCGGCATACCCGTAACCGGTTATCCCTAACATCACGGTGCTGACAAAAAAAAACAATAACTTAGGTTTAATTACTTTCATTGTACTCCGGCTGGTCAGTTTATGCTTAACTTAATGGCAGTGTTGGTACACACAGGTGAAAAATGGTACGAATAAATATCAAAAACCTCAATTCCCGAAGGAACTGAGGTTTTTGAACTCTACTCTACCTGAATTATTTTTTCAACCGCAGCCTGTACCTGCGCCAACACAGGCCCGCTTTGAGGAACATTTCCGCATCCTACTTTGAAGGATACCCAAGTCTTTGCCAGTATATACAGCTTCCAAGCCTTTTTCGATAAAACCAGACATGGCAATTGGCTTGATACCACGCTTGCTAAGGGCTTCTTTTGGCCCTTCACCCAGATCACTGACCAAAATTGCTTGGCAGTCGCTCAGGATGCGGCTGATGTTTAGCCAACGCTGTGTTCCACCACCAGCAGGCGGGGCTTGGCGCTCTTCAATGAGCTTGTAGCCATTCTCGCCATCTTGTCCCCAGATCTGAAACTTTGTGGCTTCACCAAGATGCTGATTCACCAAAACACCTTCTTGGGTTGCTACTGCCACATAAGGTCGTACCGCTTCAGAAGGCTTGGGCAGACGTGAGCAGGCACTTAGGCAACCGTGCATCTCAGCAGTTTTGTCATTATCCAGCAGGCCAACTGCATCAGCCCGGCAGCGGGTACAGTGCCGCATCTGAGGCAGATGTTTCTCTGCTTCGTTGCGAGTGGCACTCATAAGTTCTTTGGATGGCTCTGGAACGTTCTCAAACACCGTGTCTGCGTTCGGGAGCATGGCCATGCAGTTGAACAGATCCGCACCAAGTTCTTTCATGGCCTTGGCAATCTCGATGATATGCTCATCATTGATGCCCGGAATCAAAATGCTGTTGATTTTAACAGTAATGTCGTATTGTTTGAGTTTCTCAATCGCGGCAAGCTGCCGAGCTAGGAGCAGTTCTGCGCCTTGTCTGCCACGGTAAACAACCTTGCCATCCCGGACCCAAGAATAAATCTTTTCCGTGATTGCTGGATCAACACCATTCACGGTAACAGTCACATGCGAGACCCCAATCTCAGCCAGTTCTTCCACATGCGGAGCCAAGTTAAGACCATTAGAAGCAAGGCAGAGAATAGTATCAGGATAGCTATTGCGAATCAGACGCATGGTTTCCAGCGTTGCTTCCGCATTGGCAAAGGGATCACCAGGGCCAGCAATACCAGCAACACTGATACGCGGCTCTTTTTCCAACACCTTGCCCATATAATAAAGAGCCTGATCAGGAGTCAAAATCGTGCTGGTTACGCCTGGCCGTGACTCGTTCACACAGTCATACTTACGGTTACAGAAGTTACATTGAATATTGCACTTTGGGGCTACTGGCAAATGTACCCTGCCGTACTGCCCTTTGACTTTAGCGTTAAAGCACGGATGGCGGTTGAAATCAATACTGTTCATAATCTCTGCTCCTGTTTGCTGAGGGGCTTTAGGAGAAATCGTTCTCGTTCAGAGGCAGGGAATCTTGATCTCGCTGCCCGGTGTCCTGCTCTTTGGGTAATAGCAAGAGCTGTGCCAAACGAAATGATGATTATTTTTAGTATTTATTTCAGCAAGATTGAAAGCAACAGAACTGTTCTGGTCGTTGGAAAAGGCTGGGTTAGATTTTGTTGCACCAAAGACGACAATGAAAAAGTTGATACATTATTGTGAGGTGTATCTCTGAAGCGATGACAATCTATAGAATTGCCCGTGTAACAGAAAAATGAAAACTAGAAATTAACTCGACAAATTGAATGGTTATGCAAGTTATCTATTGCAAGAACAGTCGTGTAGTCAACTACTTTTCTCACCGTTCTTTTACAAAGTCTTTACAAATAAACCGGCTGTCAACAAACATCCTTAACATTCTCGATGTACATTACAGTCAGAAGCAAGAAAGATTAACTTGTTGATGTGTCACCACAGAATATCTTAGAACGGAGGATGCCATGAAGATGTGGAAAAATGCAGCAATGATTACCCTGAGTCTAAGCATCGTTATGATCTCTGGATATGCTTTCGCACGACACGGAGGATACAACTCAGGAAAAAGGATGTATCAGGAGCGTTCCGTAACTGTGGATACCAATAGATACGGCAGGGGCTATTATCATCAGCAGCGACCAAGAACCAGAGAGTACAGGCCGACCTATGTCGCCAGAGACAGAAACTGGAGACGGGGCGTTGATAGCTATAGATATTTCCATAAGCCGCTGCACTACAGAAGACCCTTTGTGTCGATAGGTTTTACAAGTCCTTTACAATTTGTCTATCCACGGACAAATTATCTTTACATGTACGGGGTACAGTTCCGGTAGAAAAAACGGGAACAGTCCTTTAACCCCTAACAAAACACTCTCAGGAGAACGATTATGAAAACAGCAACCAGCAAAAAAATCGGTACCGTACTCATGGCAATCCTGCTTTCCGCCGCCATTATTCCTTCCGCAGCAGATGCTTGCCGGGGCGGCAAAGGTGGACGTGGTGGCGGATATGGCATGGGCATGGACTGCGGCATGAAAGGCGGCCGAGGCGGTTCTCCTTTTGGTATCTGGCAGAATTCACAGGCAGTCAAAGACTTGGGCCTGAGTGCCGATCAAGTAACGAAGCTCAAAGAGGCTGACTTTGCTTCCCGTGAGAAGCAACTCCCTATTCAGGCAGAATTAGAAACTCTACGTTTAAAAATGGATGAGGCATTTGCCGTCGAGCCAGTGGAAGAAAAGGCTGTGCTGGATCTGACCGAGAAAATCGCCGCAGTAAAAGGCAAAATGGCGGTACAGCGGACTGAAGACAAGCTGACCATGAAAAAAATCCTGACCCCAGAGCAGGTTGACAAGATGATGTCCATGCGGGGTATGCGTGGAGCAAAAATGGGCATGGGTAATGGCCAGCCTTGCCCAATGGCTGGTGGCCAAGGTAAAGGGCAGGGTATGGGCAAAAAGATGATGCAGAATTAAAACAAATTTGACTTTTTCCCCTTATTTATTGTCCGGCATGTTAAAGATAAAGATGTCGGACAATATCCTTTTTACCAACAAAGACCTTATGTTTTCAAGGAGCACTGAACGCCAATGAGCATTAAACGTGAATGGATCACTCCGATTACTGCGGGATCTTTTCTCCTGCTGGCTGTCACTGGTGTGTTTATGTTTTTCCATGCTGCGCCAGAAATGGCGAAAGAAATGCACGAATGGTTGAGCTGGATTTTTCTGGCTGCAATAGCCTTCCATGCAATGGCCAACTTTTCTGCCTTAAAAAATTATCTGTTCCAGCGGAAAGGACAGGCACTCTTCGGAGCCTTTGTTCTCATCTTGCTGGTCAGTTTTGCTCCGTTTGGTGGCGATGAAGAAGGTGGCGAGCATCCACTTGCTGCACCAGTACGTGCCCTTGCTCATGCTCCATTAAGCACTGTCGCTCAAGTTGCCCAGACCAGCCCCGAGGAAATTTTGTCTCGTTTGAAGCAAGAAGGTCTTGCCGTGCAATCGGCGCAACAGAGTCTTAATGATCTCGTTGGTGACGATATGCACAAACAGGCGCACTTCTTACAAGTCGTGCTGAAAAAGTAAATTGTCCTTCGGCCTGTCCGTCTGTGTATCTCCTCCTGCTGCTTGCCTTCCTTTGTGCAGCGGACGGGCCGTTTTTACTATGAAGTTGTAGCAAAATTTTGATCTGAGCAAGGTGGCATGAAAACATCTCCGCAAGAGCAGATAGACATTGATCCTTCTCTCGTCTTACAGTCTCCCCACAAAAGAAGTGGCTTAAGTTGCTTTTTTTGGTTGCTCATACTCGGTGGCCTTGTTGCTGCCGGGTATTTTTATTTTATCCAGCAGCAGGGGAACGGACAGGACGCAGCTCAGATCAAATATAAAACCGAGGAAGCCCGTATTGGTGACTTAATCGTCACCGTGACCGCTACTGGCACGCTTCAGCCAACAAATCAGGTTGAAGTAGGTAGCGAGCTGTCTGGTAATATTGAGGCGGTACTTGTTGATTATAACGACCATGTCCAAGCTGGACAGGTGCTGGCCCGCTTGGATGTTTCTAGGCTTAAGGCGCAGGTGCAGCAGAAAAAGGCTTCTCTTGCTACGGCCGAGGCAAAAGTACTTTCCGCTGATGCTACGATTCAAGAGACGGCCAGTAAACTAGGCCAACTTGAGAAAATCTGGAAATTGAGCGGGGGCAAGACCCCATCACAGTTTGACATTGACGCGGCCAAAGCAGCTACCGCACGAGCGAGGGCTGAGAGGGTCGGTGCAGCAGCGGGTGTGGATGAGGTGCAGGCCGCTTTGAATATCACCCAAACTGATTTAAGCAAGGCTGAAATTGTTTCTCCGGTCAACGGGATAGTTCTTAGTCGTAATATTGAACCAGGCCAAACAGTGGCAGCCTCCTTTTCCGCACCAGTGCTGTTTGATTTGGCTGAAGACCTGACTAAAATGGAATTACAGGTTGATGTGGATGAGGCTGACATCGGCCAAGTCCAAGAAGGTCAAGAAGCACAGTTCACCGTAGATGCCTACCCAGAGCGCAAATTTTTCGCGAAAATTCGGCAAGTGCGTTTTGCCTCCACGACCACGAATGGCGTTGTTACCTATAAGACGGTGCTGACTGTTGATAATGCGGATCTGGCTCTGCGGCCTGGCATGACTGCTACGGCCGAAATTATTGTTCAAAAGGCAGAGCAGGCGTTGTTAATTCCAGCCGCAGCTTTGCGCTTTAGCCCGCAGTCACAGGAAAAGCAACAACGAAAAAGCTCTATTTTTGACGCATTAATGCCTCGGCCAAGATTTCCTCGGCGAGAAAAACAGGTGCGTCAGACAGATGAAGAGAAAGACCAGCAACAGATTTGGCTACTGGGGAAGAATAAACAGCCTAAGTCGGTAGTTGTTAAACTTGGTCTGAGCGATGGGAGCAATACTCAAATATTGACAGGCGACATCAAAGCCGGCGATCTGGTCATTACTACTCTTATTACAGATAGGAATCAGCAGTGAGCAAGGTAACAGCAGCACCGCTGATTCATCTACGGGGAATCACCAAATCTTACGGTCTAGGGCAAGCCTTGACCTACGCTCTGCATGGCATTGATCTGGACATTGCCAAGGGTGACTTTGTTTCGATTATGGGGCCAAGCGGTTCTGGCAAATCCACTTGCATGAATATCCTTGGCTGTCTTGATACCGCTACTTCTGGGCAATATTTTTTTAGCAATTTAGAGGTAAGCCGGATGGATCGCAAGCAGTTAGCCTCACTGCGCCGTTACTATCTTGGTTTTGTTTTTCAGGGATTCAACCTGCTTAACCGGACTTCTGCTTTAGAAAATGTCGAGTTGCCGCTGATGTATCGTGGTACTCCGGCTCGGCAGCGACGGCAGCTTGCCCGTCATGCCTTACGTATAGTCGGTTTAGATGGCCGTGAAGCGCACACGCCTGGCGAGCTGTCTGGTGGGCAGCAGCAGCGGGTTGCCATTGCCCGTGCTATCGTTACCAGTCCAGCAGTGCTCTTTGCCGATGAACCGACCGGCAATTTAGATACTGCCCGCAGCCACGAAATCATGGAATTGCTTGTTGGCCTCAATCAGGAAAAAAACATTACCATTGTCATGGTCACGCACGAACCAGAAATGGCTGCGTACACCAATAGAATCATTCGTTTTGTTGATGGAAGCGTTGCAGAGGATGCAGATGGCAAAAACGAACATACGCCCAATTAAATGAGCTATTCGCCTTATTGACTAGGCTAAAGAAAAACATTAGAGTGCCACTCTTGTTTACACATAAGCAGAGAACTAAATTTATTGATGCCAGCTCAATGGAATGCAGTTTGTTAAAAAGAACTGCATAAGTCAAAGATGACCGAATCTGCACAAAAGATTTTCTTGTTGATGTATGGCATTATGGTAGAAAAAAAGGAGGATATATAATGGGCACAATCTACAACATTGAGAGAAGGGAAAAGATTCCGCGAATCTCTAAACAACTCTGGCAGCAACAGGGAGGTGATAGTCTCTCCACTGAACTTCCTGATCTTGGCTTGAACATTTGGCAGCAAAACACTTCTCTCTATGATGGCACGGCCAAGCGGATTCTCATTGTTGATGACTGTTCAGCGCATCGGAATTTACTGAGTAACTTTCTTAGCAAATTTGGTTACCAGACCATTGCCGCAGGAGATGGAGAAGCAGGCGTTGAGAAAGCACTGTTAGAGAAACCAGACTTAATTATTCTCGATGTAATTATGCCCAAAATGAATGGCTTTGAGGCGTGCCGGACCATAAAATCTATCCAAGAACTCGCACAAATCCCAGTATTTCTCTTGACCAGCAAATCTGAGCGATCAGATGAATTTTGGGGCAAGAAGCAGGGTGCTGATATGTATCTGACCAAACCATTTGACCCTAATAAGCTTTTGAAAGCTGTATTTAGCTGTCTGGCCAAACATCTCTTGCTGCGCTATGAACGAGAAGAAAAACGGCAGCAGCGCAAAATGATTGCAGGGCAACGCCATGCAATAACAGCCTGACAAGCTCGCACAGAGCTTCGCTTCCATAATGTTCTTTAATACTGTCCTTCTCGCGCTCCGCGATATTCGACGCAACGTCATGCGCTCGGTACTGACCATTCTTGGTATCATTATTGGCGTGGCTGCGGTCATTACCCTTGTCACCATCGGCAACGGCAGCACAGCACAAATTGCTAACCAAATTGCCAGCATGGGTACTAATGTGATCATGGTCTCCCCTGGTCAGCACCGAGGGCCAGGTTCAGATGACACTGCACCCAGTTTCACCCTTCAGGATGTAGAAGCTATTCGCAAGGAAATTAGCCCATTGAGTGGTGTCGCGCCAACTTGTTCCGCAAGTGCTACAGCAGTAGTTGGCAACCGGAACTGGTCAAGCAGCATTACTGGCAGTAGTAATGACTTTTTCTCTGTACGGAATTGGATCATTGAGAGCGGCAGAATCTTTGAACCTATAGAACAGCTGGCCGGGCGCGCTGTCTGCATTATTGGCAGCACTGTTCAGGAAAATCTCTTTCTCAAGGAAGATCCTATTGGCAGGAAAATCCGCTTAGGCAAGGTCTCCTGTCAAGTTGTTGGCTTGCTCAAGGAAAAGGGCCAATCAAGCATGGGGAGAGATCAAGATGATCTCATTATTATGCCACTGCTCACTGTGCAGCGTCGCTTCACTGGAAACCGGGACGTGGCTATGATTCAGCTTGCCGTTGCAGACGGTGGTTCTACAGAGCAAGTCACGAAGGATCTTACTGAGCTACTACGGAAACGCCGCCATCTGGCAGAGAGCGAGGAGGACAACTTTAGCATCCGCGATACCAAAGAACTGGCCGCAATGCTCACCGGCACTACCAAAACCATGACCTCCCTACTTGGCGCAGTAGCGGCAGTAAGTCTGCTGGTCGGTGGTATTGGCATCATGAACATTATGCTGGTTTCAGTGACAGAGCGCACCCGCGAGATCGGCATTCGCCTTGCTATTGGTGCTTTTGAGCATGAAGTCCTGCTTCAGTTCCTCACCGAATCAGTGGTGCTGTCCTCATTAGGCGGCATGATTGGCATCCTCATCGCCTTAGCATCCTCATTCTGGATCACCAAATCCATGCGGATTCCGTTCATTATTGACCTCCAGATCATCTGCATCGCGTTTATCTTCTCTGCTGCTGTAGGGGTAATTTTTGGCTATTTCCCTGCCCTGAAAGCTGCCCGTCTTGATCCTATAGATGCCCTGCGGCATGAGTGAGTAGCAGCGAGCCGCTCGGTTCGCTTTTGGCTGCAATGTCCGAAGCCTCGTTCGGGGCAATCTCGAGTACTAACTCCAGTTCGGTTCGAGTACTAACTCCAGTTCGGTTCGAGTACTAACTCCAGTTTGGTTCGAGTACTAACTCCAGTTTGGTTCGAGTACTAACTCCAGTTCGGTTCGAGTACTAACTCCAGTTCGGTTCGAGTACTAACTCCAGTTTGGTTCGAGTACTAACTCCAGTTTGGTTCGAGTACTAACTCCAGTTTGGTTCGAGTACTAACTCCAGTTTGGTTCGAGTACTAACTCCAGTTTGGTTCGAGTACTAACTCGAGATAAAACAGTGCAGGCGCAGGCAATTCCCAAAAACCAGCAGTCGTTAGTGTGATTCACTTGCTGCCCAACTTGTCTGTCAGCATCTCAACCTGCTGGCGGACACTGCTTTTCTGGACAATATCACGGCTAACAGTCTTGATGGCATACATTACCGTGGAATGGTCACGGTTGTAGAGACCGCCGATATTAGCCAATGATTCTTCTGTGTATTTTCGGGTCAGATACATGGCAATCTGGCGCGGGAAAGTAACACAGCGCTTCCGGGAGCGGGAGATCAGCTCATCAATGGAAACTTGGAACTGACTGCTGATCAGCTCGCGGATGCCCTCACCGTTGAGGTTCTTTCTATCGCTCAAATCGAGATTAACCAGACTCTCCAGCACTTCGCGTACCATGTCTGTGTCAGGCGCAGCATTGCAAAGACTCGCCTTGGCTCGCAGGCCCATCACGGCATTTTCAATCCGACGAATATCACCCTGAAGATGTTCGGCAAGCAAATGCACGTGCTCGTCGGACAGAGACAGACGGCCAAGACCCGCCTTGCAGCGAATGATTGCGGCTCTGGTGCTGTACTCAGGTGCTTTAATGTCGGTGATCAAGCCTGAACTCATGCGAGAACGGAAGTCCTCATCCACGCCATTCAGGGAACGCGGGGCCACTGCTGAAGTGAGGATAACCCGCTTGCCAGACTTAATCAGATAATCCAAGATATTGTTCAGTTCTTCTTGGGTCTTGGTCTTGCCGCTCAAGGTATGCACATCCTCAACTAAGAGCAGATCACAACCCTGAATAAAGCGGTTGGAAAACTGCTCCATAGTGTTCTCGCGGATATTTTTGACCATTTCTGCGGAGAACTGCTGCGCAGTCAAGTAATGCAGCCGGGTCTGGGGGGCACTGTGCATCACCTGATGCACCACCGCTTGGGTGAGGTGGCTTTTGCCAAGGCCAGTGCCTGAGGTAAGAAAGAGATTGTTGCCAAACGCTGGGTCTGCATCAGCAATAGCCCGACAAGCAGCACGGGCCAGCAGGTTAGAGTCACCAACCATGAACTGCTCAAAGGTGTAGCCGGGATGAAGAGCGCGTACCGTAGCCTTGAACCTGTTCATACCTGGCAGGCGAAGCTGACCAGAACCGTTTGCTTCTGGCTGGGGCGTAGGTATGGTGTCAGAAACCGTCAAAGAGATGCTTGGTGGAGAGCCACTCAAACTGTTCAAACTCGCTTCAATGAGCTTCAAATAACGATCCCGTACCCAAGCACAGAAAAAGCGATCTGGGCAGGCAATCTCTAGGTGTTGCTTGGATTCCTTTACACAGATAATAGGCTTAATCCAAAGGCTGTACTCGCTTGCAGAAAGTGTACTCGATAAGGTCTGTTTAACGGTTTCCCAAAGCATGAAGTGCATCCCGGCGGCATAAATGAAAAGAAGGAGAAGAGTGCATCCTTTTACCTGAAAAGCAGCAGGGCCGTCAAAAACGATATAAGCCGATTTTCCTTTTCCTGCTTATCTATCGGTGATACGTCATTGAAGCCGCACTTTCAAATTGTTGCAGTTCATGCGAATCTGAAGCTCCTTTCTTTATAGACATTTTGGCACTGTCGATTAAAGATAATTATTTTCAACAGATTGGCAACAGCAGTGCTCATCCAGCAATGCTGGCAAGGGAAAAGAGATATTCGCTATACTCAACTAATCTTCAGTATCCTCTAAAAAGCTACATTTCTCACTACTGCATCAGTAAAAGCTGCCCGGCAGATTCAGTGCCCGCAGCACCGCACCGTTTGAAAAAAGATCAAGCACAGTCAGCGAGGCAGGGCGTACATCAAAGAGCAGGTAACTACGCGGTGGCAGGCCAAGAGCCATGCAAATCATAGCTCGGATAACCCCACCATGCGTCACGGCAGCGACCTGTTTGCCAGAGGCCGCTAAGACCGCCAGCATCTCTTGTGTACGCTGGAGAAAATCCGCTACAGTCTCGCCATTGGGAAAGGCAAAACGCTCATAATCCTGCCACGCAACGATCTGCTCTGGGTCAGCAGCCGCAATTTCTGCAAAGGTCTTCATCTCCCACGCACCAAAGTCGATCTCCCGCAATCGTGCATCATACACAGGCTGTTTAATCTGGCAGCCCTGTTGACATAGGCAGTCTAAGGTTTGGCGCGTGCGGCGCATTGGGCTGCAATACCATGTCTCTATCTCTTGCAGATGAGGGAGCAGTTCCTTTAGACCAGCCAAGCCTTGCCCTGATAAAGGCAGATCAGTACTGCCGGCAAAACAACCTTGAGGAGCAGTTGTCGGGCCATGTCGGAGGAGAAAAAGACGAACAGCTTCTTTATGCAGACTCATAAATCTTTTAACCTCCGTTGGATAGCCTGCAAGTCCTCCCAGGTCGCTTGTTTCATCTCAGGCTGTTGCAGGAGAAAGCGGGGATGATAGGTGGGCCTAACCAGAGCAGTGATGCTGGGTAAACCGCAGGGGTAAAATTTATCTCGCCGCCACCGAGCTATGGAGGCAGGATGTTGTTTACCAAGCAACACATTAGCAGCAATATCTCCCATTGCACAAATGAGCTTGGGCTGGACTAGGCGCAGTTCTTGATTGAGCCAAGAATGACAGAGCCGTTCTGCCTCGCTGCCGAGTTTCAGTTCATGTTCTTGGCAACATTTGACCACATTGGTGACATACACTTCTTCCTTGCTCAAACCAATAGCAGTTATCATCCGCCAGAGCATTTCATCCTCGCCTTGTCCCCAGATTATGTTTTTGCTTGGATTTACACCGAGGCAATAGTCACCAACTACTGCCAGTTTAACGCCTGTATTTCCTAAGCCGAGACGTGGTAGAGCATTCGGGCTGCAGCGGCGACAGTTAGCTACTTGCGTGGTAAAATCTGCTAAACTTAATAGCTCGTTTGCAGGAACAAGAGCTTGTTTCTTGGCAAGAACCGGGTTTGTCTTAGGGGCAATCGGTACTTTACTAGGAAAAAAAGCGGCAGAATGAGGAGAATAAGCAACAAACTTGCGCAGTTCCGCCGTGGCAGGGTACGCAGTGATACCTAATGCTTGCTGACTGGCCAAGAGCTTACGCACCTGCCGGAGCAGCAATGCCAAAGCAACCGGGTCAGCGGCCATCATTCTTTTCCTCTATTGGCGGGGACGTATAATATACTTCTTCATTTTTGCGTAGCATTCCATATTTTTCTCTGGCTATTTGCTCAAGATAGTGGTCATCATGCTGGATACGGCGGATTTCCTTTTGCAGTTGCTGTGTTTCTTGCAGCAGATGTGCATTTTCTTGCATCTGGAGGCTGCTTTTCTCTTTGATTGCCCTATAAGAACGGAAGCCGCAATCTGGAGCAAAAAAAAGAAAGAGCAAGACCAGCGTACTTGCTGCTAGCAAAATCCGAATCAGTGCTCGTTTTTCCCGCTGATTCAAATATTGCCGCTGCCGACTTATCATACCTTTTCCCCTTCTTTAGGTAGATCGTCAAATATTTCAGTTGGCTTGTTATCCATGATTCGTTTATAGTTTGCGACTCAATGAAACCTGAATGATTCTTCTATGTGGACTACTAAATCTGAATGCTGTCTTGTCAGTAGCTGTCTGCTTGGTCTTTGTACACGCTATGATGGGCGTAGTAAACCGAGCAGTCATTGTATGGAAATGCTACGGCAGCATCGTTTTTATATTCCTGTTTGTCCTGAGCAACTTGGTGGTTTATCTACACCTCGTAGTCCTGCGGAGTTGACTGGCGGCGATGGTTCTGCCATACTGGACAATAGGGCAAAGGTTGTCAACCAAGATGGTGTTGAGGTGACGCAGCAGTTTGTTGCTGGAGCTACTGCTGTGTTGCAAATTGCTCAGGCTCAGAATATCCGCTTGGCTCTGCTCAAGGCTGGCAGTCCATCCTGTGGCCTAACTCCGCAGCTTGGTGTGACTGCTGCCTTGCTGCTGCGACATGGCATTCAAGTTATTGAGTTGTGACAGAAGCATCTCGTTTGTCAAGCCGCAGTAACCAGATAGCTAAAATACCGCTTTCGTAAAGGAGATAGAGTGGAACAGCCATAAAAGCCATATTAACCACATCTGGGGTTGGAGTCAGTAAAGCGGCAAGGATAGCAATGGCAAGAACCGCGAAACGACGATTTTTTTCATAAAATTGACGAGACAAGACCTTGGTTTGTACAGAGAAAATCATAAAAACAGGTAGCTCAAAGATAAAACCAAAAGCCAAAATAAAAATACTGATAAAGTTAATAAAACTATCAATAGAAATGAGAGGACGCAAATTTTCTGTTTGAAAACTCAGTAAGAAGCTAATGCCGTAAGGTAACGTGATAAAATAACAAAACAAGGTGCCGCTATAAAAGAGCAGGCAAGTAGCGGCAGTGAGCCAAAACAGTTTCTGTCCGGTGATGGCAAAAGGTTTTCCAAGAGCCTTCCAAAGGACATAGATAAACAGAGGCATGAGCAGATAGACAGCTCCGAAAAAAGCAGCTTTAACATGGGCAAGAAAAGGGCCAGCTACAGAAAAAAAGTAAATTTTCTGATGAAGATGCTCTTGCAATACGGTAATTAAACCAGAGGAAAGAAAAAAAATACTTACCGTCAGGCCAATGAGGCTGATGATGAGAAAACGGAGCGAACTTCTTAGTTCTGTAAGAAAAAGTGCTAGATTACTGAGATGTTGTTGCACAAGTTATGAGAGGTTAGAATTACTGGAAAAATCGCTGATTTCTTTTGTATAGTTGCTGCAAGGATAATTTTCTATGTAACAGACCTACAGGGCAAAATCAATTGAATATCCGTTGCGACACTGCCTACATCATGCTAAAAAATAGAGAGCAATAGCTCTTGAATATCTATTTTCCTTCTTTAATTTTCCATTATGCTTGAATTACGCTTTATCCGAGAAAATCTCAGCCTCGTCCGCACAAAATGTATTAGCCGAGGCATGAGCACGGAAATACTCGATACTTTTACTACAGCCGATGCTCGTCGCCTGACGCTTTTAAGCGAATCCGAGCAGCTCAAAAACCAGCGCAACACCGTATCTAAAGAAATTGCGGTGTTGAAAAAAGCAGGCGCGGAAGAGAAGGCAACCCCGCTGATTGCCAAGATGCGGACGGTTTCTGAACGTATTGCTACCTTGGACAAATATCTGGCTGAAATTCAGAGCCAACTTGATGAAGCAGTGATGTCCATCCCCAATCTCTGTGATAACGCTGTGCCTACGGGGACTGATGAGCGCGATAATGTTGAAGTGCGCCGTTGGGGTAAAATTCCAGACTTTTCATTTCAGCCCAAACCGCACTGGGAAGTTGGCGAACAGCTTGGTATTCTTGATTTCGAGACAGCAGCCAAGCTCTCTGGGGCACGTTTTTCTTTACTTAAGGGCTTTGCCTCTCGCCTTTCTAGGGCGTTGATCAATTTCTTTCTTGATTTACACACCCAAAAGCACGGTTATACAGAATTTTTACCGCCTTTCTTGGTCAATTCTCAGTCCATGACTGGTACTGGCCAGTTACCTAAATTCAAAGACGAACTGTTTAAGATTGAAGACCGTGATCTCTGGTTAATTCCAACCGCAGAGGTACCGCTGACCAATATTCATGCTAATGCTACATTGAGCGAAGCCGAATTACCACTGAAATACACAGCCTACACCCCTTGTTTCCGCTCCGAAGCAGGTTCTTACGGAAAAGATACAAGAGGCTTGATTCGCCAGCACCAATTTGATAAGGTCGAACTCGTCAAATGTACAATCCCAGAGACCTCTGATCAGGAATTGGAATCCTTGCTTGCTGATGCCGAAGAAGTATTGCAACTCTTAGAACTGCCTTACCGGGTAATGCTTCTCTGTGCTGGAGATCTTGGTTTTTCTTCTGCAAAAACCTACGATATTGAGGTCTGGCTGCCAGGGCAAGATACCTATCGAGAGATCTCCTCTTGCTCAAATTTCTTAGACTTTCAGGCACGACGGGCTGGAATTCGCTACCGACCAGATGGAGAGAAGAAAAGTCGCCTTGTTCATACCTTGAACGGTTCTGGCCTTGCTGTTGGTCGCACCTTACTGGCTATTTTAGAGAATTATCAGCAGGAAGATGGTACCGTTCGCCTCCCTAAAGTGCTGGAGCCATATTTTACTGATCGATTTTAAGATAATGGCTAACAGCTTGATATCAAATACACAGCATAAAACGTATCCGTTTCACAGGAAATTGTTATGAAGCAGGCCCTAAAACAACTTGTTTTTGCTGGTGTTTTGTTTGCGTTAGCTGCAAGTAATGCTCTTACAGCCCAAGCAGCGGAGCAGCAGGAAAAGATGACGCAGGCGGCTGGACGCATTATCTCACCGCAAGCTACTAGCACAGCTACTACAAATCAGCAGCCTAGCTGGCAAACTGAAATGCCGCATGAGACGCAGCCACAGAAAGCGCAGGCGGCAATAGATGATACTGTGGTTAGCCAAGCGGCACAGAATAATTCTACACCAGAACAAGAAGCCACTTGGACTATTGTTTCGCCACAGGAGCCAAGTCCAGAGCAAACGCAATCTAGCACGCTTCCCCTCGATGATGATAATCAGCAGCAAAGTAATCTTGCTCCTACGGGAATGCAGGAACAGGGGGCAACACAACAGCAGGTTGAACAACAGGTAAGTTGGCCAACGTCTCCAGCACAGGATGCTGTTGTCATCGAGGCTCCAGCTGAAGGACAAAAGGATAGTACTTCTTCATCGGGGCAGGCTCAGTCTGTTCCTTCTGTATTTCCGAGCGATAATCAACAACAACAAACAGCTTCTCCTGTAACCACGCAACAACCTGTGTGGCCACCTGTTAGCCCTCCAAATCCTGTAAATCCAGCTTCAGCACAACAGGTGCTGCCGCACGCATTGTCTCTGGGAGCTGCGACTAAGGATGATATTGTCGCTACTATTGAAGAAGCCTTACATCAGTATAAAAACAAAGATTTTGCAGGTGCTGTCTCTAATCTTGATTATGCTACTCATCTAATTCGGCAGAAAAAAAGTGAACTCCTAAAGGCCCTACTACCTGAACCCTTTTATGGCTGGCAGGCAAAAACAGCAACATCCCAGTCTCTTGGCACAGCAGTTTTTGGGGGTGGCTCAACCGTTAGTCGTGATTACTTCACGCAAAGTGGTTCTGCAATTTCTATCGAGATTGTTTCTGATTCGCCGGTACTTCAGTCGATTATTATGATGCTCAATAATCCACTTTTTGCTGGTGCTTCAGGTGGAAATCTGAAAACTATTAAACGGCAGCGGGCTATGATCAAGTATAATAATGAGGAACATAGCGGCGAAATCAACATTGTGGTTGCCAGCCGTTTTATTGTTACTGTAAAAGGGCGGGGCATTGATCTAACTTGGCTACTCCGTTATGCTGAAGCAATGGATTTCGATGCTCTCGCTAAGAATTAACCTGTATTTTTAGAGAGGTTATAGAGCATGTCTATGCTGGCCGAGTATCGTCCTTACATTATGATTGTTGCCTTGGTCGGTCTTTTTTTCCTGCCCTCAGAGTGGCGAAAAAATAAGCTATTTATGCTTGCCGTGGTCATCTTAGCTTTTTCATCAGGCTATGAGTTGATATACAAAGAGCCAGTGACTAAAATGCCAAGCCGCGTCAATCAGGCTTTAAACGGGGAGACAGCACCAGAGCATTCAGAGAATGTGAAGTATTATAAAAAACCTGATCCTAATATGTAGGAAAAGTTGAGGAGAAATGGGCAGGCAAAACCTGCCCATTTTTTTATCGTGCCCAGTTGAGCAAACCACCAGCAGCAATAATCTCCCGATGGCGAGTAGATAGCTCACAGCGAGTTTTGACTGATCTCCCACCAATCTCGACTGTAATTAACTCTGCCCCAGACAACACCGCCTCGTGCAAGCCGTTGATGACCATCTCTGCACCCTGCTCTATGCGCTCATAGTCGTCAGGATCAACAAAGGTCAGCGGCACGATGCCGAAGTTGATCAGATTAGCCTTGTGGATACGGGCAAAGCTCTTGACCAGCTTAACCTGTACGCCAAGGTAGCGGGGAGCCAAGGCTGCGTGTTCACGGCTGGAACCTTGGCCATAGTTCTCACCGCCAATCACTGCGCCAGCATAGCCAGCAGCCACTGTTTCCTTCATATCACAGGCAAAACAGTCGGTGATTTGCGAGAATACATATTCGCTAATTGCGGGAATATTGCTGCGCAGCGGTAGAATCTTTGCACCAGCAGGCATGATATGATCAGTCGTAACATTATCAGCCAGCTTGAGAACAATCTTGCCTTTCCACGTCTCTGGCAGCGGCTCGAAATTGGGGAACGGCGCGATATTTGGGCCACGCACAATCTCCACCTTTGCGCTTTCCTCTTCTGATAGAGGGTGCTCTATGCGCTCATCACCCGGCAGATAGGTTTCTGGCAAGGTGAAAGCTGGATATTCACCCAGTTCACGCGGATCCGTAATCACCCCTTTGATTGCCGAAGCGGCTGCCACTTCTGGGCTGCACAGATAAACCAGATCTCCCTGATTACCTGAGCGACCAGGGAAGTTGCGCGAGAAGGTGCGCAGGGAAATCTTGTCAGTAGGCGGTGCCTGGCCCATACCAATACAGCCAAGACAAGCAGACTGATGAATACGCGCACCGGCTTGGAGCAAAGGCAGGACTCCGCCTTGGGCAACCAAATTCTCTAATGCCTGCCGACTGCCTGGATTGACTTCAAAGCTCACATCAGGATGTACCGAGCGGCCTTCCATGATCTTAGAAACCGCAGTCAGATCGCGCAAAGAGGAGTTGGTGCACGAACCAACCAGAACCTGAGCCACAGGTCGTCCAGCAACCTCGCTTACTTTGACCACATTATCAGGTGAGGAAGGACAGGCAATCATCGGCTCCAACGTCGAGAGATCAATCTCCAATACCTTATCGTATTCTGCATCCGGGTCGGCAGCCAGTGCCAGCCACTGCTCTTCCCGGCCTTGGGCAGCGAAATACTTGCGCGTCTGTTCATCAGAAGGGAAGATAGAGCTGGTTGCGCCAAGTTCTGCGCCAAAGTTGGTGATTGTCGCCCGATCAGTAAGGCTCAATTCTGCCACGCTCGGCCCAAAATATTCCATAATATAGCCGACTCCACCTTTAACAGTGAGCTGGCGTAAAACCTCTAAGAGCACGTCACGGGCAGCTACCCAAGGTTGCAACGTACCAGTCAGCTTAATACCATAAATCTTTGGCATGATCATGTAGAACGGCTTGCCTGCCATAGCCATGGCCACATCCAAGCCGCCAGCACCAATAGCCAGCATTCCCAAGCCGCCGCCAGTAGGAGTGTGGGAGTCAGAGCCGAGCAGGGTTTTTCCGGGAATGCCAAAGCGTTCGAGATGTACCTGATGACAGATACCATTGCCTGGTGGTGAGAAGTGCAGACCAAACTTGCGGGCTGTACCTTGCAGGAAAATATGGTCATCAGCATTCTTAAAGTCTGACTGAAGCATGTTGTGATCAACATAGCTCACGGATAATTCGGTCTGCACACGAGGAATGCCGATGGCTTCAAACTCCAAATAGGCCATCGTGCCAGTGGCATCTTGGGTCAGAGTCTGATCAATACGGATGCCGATCTCTGTTCCTTTCTTCAGCTCGCCCTCTACCAAATGAGCGGCAATGATTTTTTCAGCAACAGTTTGTCCCATACGTCTATCTCCTTGCAGCAGAATGAAAATCATGATGCGCTTTGAGCGCGGATTGGCTGCGCCCATTAAACCTGATTGTATAAAAAAATGCCCCGAAAAAATCAGGGCGGTCGCAAGGGAAGGAGGAGCGAAAAACATGCTAGGATGTATTCCAGAAACATGCCAGCATGTATTGCCTATACATAGTAGGATGTTTTCCAAAACATGCTAGGATGTATTTCCTCTACCAACCAGCATGTATTTCAGAAACATGCTAGGATGTTTTGCCATTCAGATGGTATTTGCTGTTATCTGAGTTACACGAGTGTGCTGGTAAAATTGCCGGTCAGCAGCTCTGGTGCTTTGCCAGTGCGTCGCCTATTACTCCGATTCAGTAAATTACTGAGCAATACAGCCTCTTTCTTCACGCCTGCACTGAGGTCAAGGAGGAGAAAATCTACACCCAGAGCTGCGATATCCTGTTGTCGATGCAGCAGAGAAAACGGCTGGGCTGCCCGTGCTACAGTCAAATGCCCCTGATGTTCCAAGAAGAATTGTTCCTGTTTTGGGCTGAGAAAGGCTTGCTGCCAATGGAAATGCGTACTTTCTAACCGCGAGGTGAAAAGCGGTGGCCGACCATAAGCATACAAGCCGAGCAAGAGTTTTCTTCTGCCACTTTGACGAAAATGCTGCACAGCACGAGCCAAGGTTGCGGCTTCGCTTTCTATAGAGAAGAGTGCCGCGCTGAGGCCGGGCAGTTGCGCAGCGGCATTCAAGGAAGCCGAGTTGAGCAGATTAAGACTGTATTGGCCGCACAGTTCCAGTCCTTTACGCTGGGGAAAGAGTGCGGTTTGACTGCAATGTCCTATGCTGAAACGGAGCCAGCCTGCCGCAGTCAACTGCTTGATTTGCTCTGCTGCCCAAGCTAAGTCTGCCTCGTGTAAAACAGGTGCTATTTGCCAGATGAGCTTGGCTTGCACTTTCCGCAGCGCACCAAGCTGTCGTAGGTTCTCTCGATTGAGTGGTAGAAGAATACGCTGCGGCGTAACCGGTAATCGTTCGCGCAAATCAGCCGCGCTGTTCAAAACAACCCAATAGGGCAGTTCTGGTAAACGCTCTTTATGAGAGACCGGCGGTTTTTTCCGTGGCTTGATGCTCTCCTGCCAAGCAAGCTGGCGGAGTATTTGATCAACCTTCTTTTTGTTTGGCGAGATTGTAACCTGGGCCAGCTCCTTGCTCCGCCGCTTGCCGCTTCGTTCTGCGACGATCCGTCCGCCTACATCTACCCGGAAAAGGCTACCCTGAAAACTGCGGCCAAACTGTTCTGTTGCAGCAGCCAGCAGGCTTATCTGTACCGTTTCTCCACTCTGGGCGTTCTGCCGCTGCTGCCCATCTACACTCAAATCACGTATTGTGAAGCTAACTCGCCCGCCTCCTTTCTCATCATGCAAACGAAGACGGTCGCCTTTGCTCACAGCAGCAGTCAAGGTCAGCCTGAGCAGCAGCCGAGTTTGCCCCTTCCCAGCCTGCTCTTGGGCTAATTGGCTGATTGTTCCTAAGAAGAGGCCACTGCTGCCCGATTGTTCCGGGCTAATAGCTGCATCAGGCTTTGGCGAGAGCAGATAACCTGTGGAGTGCGTTCGCCCCATAGCCTCGTCCAGCAACTCATGTGCTTTACGTAGGACTTCTCGGCGGAGTTCTTCTGGCTGATCAAGACTATCAATGGCCATGCGATAGGCGGCTGTCACGCTGCCTACGTAATGCGCACTTTTCAAGCGACCTTCGATCTTCAAACAGGCAACCCCTGCCTTTCGTAGCTCTGACAGAAGATCAATGCCACAAAGATCATTCATTGAGAACAAATAGCCCTCTCTCTGCGCTCTGCCCTGTTTCTTTGCATGAGCTTGCCAAGCATAACGGCGGCGGCAGGGTTGAACACACTGACCCCGTAAACTCGATTTGCCACCATGCAGACTGGAAAAAAGACATAATCCAGAATAGCTGAAGCACATTGCCCCGTGGACAAAGACTTCCAGCTCTGCCTTGGTTTGGTGATGTACTGTAGCAATTTCCTCGATAGTCATTTCCCGCGCCAGCACCACCCGTGAGCAGCCAAGACGAGTCAACTCAGCAGCAGCTTGGGAGTTGTGTATAGACATCAGGGTTGAGGCGTGTAGGGAAAGGCTGGGGAAATGGGTACGGGCAAGCTGGAGCAGGCCAAGATCTTGGATAATCAGGGCATCAGGACTGAGCGTCTCAAAGCAGGATACTGCCTCCAAGGCAGCAGGCAGTTCCTCCTCTTTGACCAAGCTGTTCATGGCAATATATACTCGTTTGCCAGAGCCATGCGCCTGCTCAATCATGGAGCCGATCTCGGCAAAGGTAAAGTCACGACTCAGGGCGCGGGCATTAAAGCCAGGCGCACCGACATAAATAGCATCAGCACCGGCTTCAAGAGCAGCCTCAAAAGCAGGAAAGCTACCTGCTGGGGCAAGAAGTTCCATTCAATCTGTGGTGAACTAAAAGAAATCTTGAACAAAAAAAGAAGGACTAGGGGCGGGAGCTATGTACGCATTCTTAGCGGGCGGCAGCTTATCCGCCCGCCGCAGCAGTCAGGCTGCTGCTCTTTCTTTACCATAGCTTTTGTCGTAATGCTCGCTTTGATAAAAATCACATTTCATACAGGTAAGCAGTTTCATCACAAAGGTTCCCTGCACCTTCCCACCACAGAAGGTACCTGCGACACGAGCACACTGCTGGCCATTGGCTGGCCAAGCTGGGCATATTCCTAATCTTTTTACATTCATGCCACCTTTTTCACGCCCACATTGCTTGTATTCCCAACAGTTCATCTGATCCCCCTTGTTTTTTCCAGAGTTCTTCTTTCCCCTCCTCTCGAAAGAAGGATCCTGCAATAGAATTTCTTATAGTTTCTTTTGCAAAGTATATGCCGCAATTGCCTTGATCTACGATTTTCTTTCTTGTCAGTATGATGCGAGATTGATTCCTATTCCGAGATAGAAAAAGCCTTTTTATTATCCTTATACAAGTATTTTTTACGCATTCTAAGTATACTATCGAGTATTTTTTATACATTGTATAAAACAAACTTAGAAAAAGGAGTGCCTTGATGAACAGTATACACCTCACAACGAGGTCAGCTTTGTTACTATCCTTAATGCTGTTCAGCCCAATTGTATCAGTAGCTCATGATAACAATACAGTACGTTATCAGGCGTGTAGTTCAGAGCAAAAAGAGGGGGATACCTGTCTGATGACGGCTGACAATGTTTTGCTCCGGCCTACGCAGCCCAATGTCGGCGTTATGAAAGTGCAGTGCAACTATTATAAGTTCACGCAGAAAAGTGCTGACCAGATGGAAAAATATCTCAATGAATATGACCATCATATACCAGCAATTATTGGACCTGATGGCAACTTTTACCTAACTGATCATCATCACATAAGCGCAGGACTTTTACTCACTCAGCAGCAAGGACAGCAGACAAGCTGGCATTTGCGGATTGATGTGCTGAAAACTTTCTATAATTCGGCGCAAAAGGTCTCTGATGAGGATATGATCAAGTTCTGGCAGTATATGGTAGATAGCAATTTCGCCTACTTATACGATAACGGTCAGCCGATTACGTGGAAGCAGCTTCCACCATCGCTCGCTACGATGACAGATGATCCGTACCGTACTCAGGCAGGTTTGCAAAAAGAAAATAGTCTCCAAGGTTTTATTAAGCCAGCCAATAACCCAATGTTCTTCTTAGAATTCAGGTGGGGAAATTTGATGCGGAGTAATCAGATTCTTGGGATTCGACCTGCGGATATTCCTGTCTGTAAACTCAGTGCTGCGGCAGATAAATTATGGTACAAAGAAGGCAATAGTTGTGCCCAGCAAGCTGATTTACAGAGAGCAATGCTCCAGTCAGCCTACAAACTCATAACCTCTTCGGATGCAGCGGTTGCCATGCTTCCGCAATGTATGAATAGTATGGAAGGCGTAAGCGAGCTTTGCGGGTATCATCCCAACGCGGCCTATCCTTATTCACATGGTGTAAAAATTACTGAAGAGTGTAAGATAAAGCCTGATGACTGAAATTTCCTGCTGGAGCATGGGAAAAGGCAGTTTCATCCAATACTTCCTATTCTATTTTTTTTGTGAAAAAACATGAAAAATATTATACTCTTTTTTCGGAGAGAAGGTATAAATTCAAATTTTATATTTATCTTCTCCACCCTTATCGCATCGTTACTTGTATGTTTATGTGTTGTTGCGATATATGCCTATTCTTTGCATTCCAAATCGTTAGAAGCATTTTCGACACTATTTATGGTTGTAATATCTTCATATGCTATTGGGAATATACTTGGTTTAATATTTGGTATGCCAAAGACAGTTCAAGAACAGGCTGAAAAATCATCCTCAAAAAAGCAGCTAACGTATAATATAAATACAAGTTTAGAGCAAATTTCCGACTGGCTGACTAAGATGATCATTGGTGCAGGTCTTGTTGAGCTGAAGGATATAACAGCATTTCTTGCGAATATCTCTAAAGAAATTTCAGCAGATATTGGACATGAAAATGCACAGTCGATTGTCATCGCATCAATTCTTTATTTTATGATTCTCGGCTTTTTTGTTACCTATTTCAGCACGAGACTTTACATCGCAAACGCACTTGCCGCAGCTAATGCTGAACTGCAAGAAAGTTCAGAGGAAAGCAAGCAAAAGTTATCTTCCTAAAACTTGTTCATCACCATGACCGATATACCTACACCAGACAAACCCCTTGATTTCATCCGGCAGATTGTTGCCGAAGACCTTGCCACTGGCAAGCACACGAAAATCGTCACCCGCTTCCCGCCGGAGCCGAACGGCTTCCTGCACATCGGCCATGCCAAGTCCATCTGCCTGAACTTCGGCATTGCCAAGGAGAACAACGGGGTCTGCCACCTGCGCTTTGACGACACCAACCCCAGCAAGGAATCGGTTG